>NZ_JBFAQJ010000001.1:0-352394 GCF_040677225.1 Saccharopolyspora sp. NPDC049357
TCATGCGCCGCCTGCTGCGCGACGTCGCCGAGAACCGCGAAGTCGGCGACGTCTCCACCCTCGCCGACTCCTCGGTCATGGACCTCATCTCCAAGAACCTCCACACAGGAGACTGACCCCGCCACCGGGGGTGGCCGGGCGACCTTCGCCGCCCGGCCACCGGCCTTCTCGACCAGCCCGGCACCTGGTCGTGGTTGAAGAACGCGGCGGAGCCGCAGTTTTCAGGTGTGGGACTGAACTCGCACCGCCCTCCTCGTCGGTCGGTGCCGCGGGTGTGGAAGTTCGGGCGTGCGCTGAGTTCTCGTACCGCGGACGGCTCAGCGTGCGCACCGCCGAGGACAGCTCGCCCCGTGGTCGAGGTAGCATTCCTGCGATGATGCTCGCGCGCATCGCAGGACCAGTCTCCGCGATGCTTGTCAACCACCCGAACGGCGCTGGAGCCGCGCGGGGCCTCGATGGCTGTTGTGCCGAGGGAGCCGCAGTGGTGATGAGCGAGCACCTCGAGACCAGACCCGCGGCCCGAACCGACCGCCGCCTGCACCGATGATCAACGCGAACCGGCAGCTCTGGGCGCTGCTCGGCCACGCCGCGCTCACCCAGCTCATCACCTTCGTCCTGCGTCCCGCCACCACCTACCGGGCGCTCGAACTCGGCGTTCCGGCCTCGTGGCTCGGCGTGCTCTCCGGCAGCTTCGCACTCGTCCCGCTGGTGCTGGCGCTGCCGGCCGGGCACATCGTCGACCGGCTCGGCGAACGACGGGTGATGCTGGCCGGCAGCCTGCTGATGTGCGCCGCGGGCACGTTGCTGCTCGTGCTCGGCCACACCGTGCCCGGCCTGATCGCCGGGAGCATCGTGCTCGGCACCGCGCACCTGGGCGCGATCGTCGGGCAGCAGGCGCTGGTGGCCAACAGCACGACCACGGGCCGGATGGACTCCGCGTTCGGCTACTACACCTTCGCCGCCTCGCTCGGCCAGGCCGCCGGTCCGCTGATGATCGTGGCATTCGGCGGGACGAAGGCGATTCCGGACACCGCACCGATCTTCCAGGCGGGCATCGCCGTCGCGATCGCGCTGGTCGCCCTGACCTTCGCCATCGAGAGCACGCGGACCGAACGCGGCCCGGCCACCACCGAGGACGTCGGCGTGCGCCAACTGCTTCGGCTGCCGGGACTGGCCGGAGCGCTGCTGACGGCGTGCGCGGTGCTCGCCGCCGTCGACATCTCCCTGGTCTACCTGCCCGCGCTCGGAGCCGAGCGCGGGATCGCCTCGTCCCTGATCGGCACGCTGCTGGTGCTGCGCGCCGCCTCCTCGATGGCCTCGCGGTTCTTCCTCGGGCGGCTCTCGGAGGCGATCGGGCGCCGCCGCCTGCTGATCCTGAGCATCTTCGGCGCCGCCGCGGGCATCAGCGTCACCGCCGCCCCCGCACCGGTGTGGTTGCTGCTCCTGGCGGTCACCGTCGCCGGTTTCGGGCTCGGCGTCGGACAGCCGCTGACGATGTCCTGGCTCGCCGAGTCCGCCCCACCGGGCGCTCGCGGCCGCGCGATGTCGTTGCGGCTCACCGGAAACCGCGCGGGCCAGGTCATCATCCCCGGAGCCATCGGGATGGTCGCGGCCGGCCTCGGAGCGGCGGGCGTCCTCTGGGTCACCGCCGCCGGACTCGCCCTCACCGGCGTCCTCGCCCGCAACCTCCCGGTCAACCGCTCGTGACCGGCCCCAGATCAACCACCGGCTCCGGCCCTCGTCGATCCGCTGCGGCGGAGCGCGGTGCCACGCCCGCGTCATGAACACTTCACCGACTGGCCAACCGCAGGAACCCGAGAACGTTCCGCGGGCCGTCGAGCCTGGGCCCATGACCCCGACCTCCCGACGCACGCGCCGCTCGCCCGCTCTCGCGGCGGGACTCGCGATCGCGGCCGTCCTCCCGTTCCTCCCGACGAACAGCGCCGACGCCGAGGGCGACCGGCTCCCGCTCGGCGACCCCGATCTGGCCGAGACGCGATCGACGCGCGCGCTGGCCGAGGGCGTCGCACTGACGCGGATCGTCCGCGGAACCGAGCCCGCGCCGCCGGACCAGATCAACACCACCACCCGCGGCCCCTGGGTGGTCAACGTGCTCACCATCGATCCCACCAGGGCCCAGGGCCGCGTCGAAGCGACCTACGGTCCCGATCTCGCGCCGGTCGAGAAGACCACCGACCTGGTGCGCCTCTCGGGCGCCGTGGCCGGGGTCAACGCCTCCTTCTTCACCTTCTCCGCGAATCCGCAGTACCCCGGTGACCCGGTCGGCCTGGGCGTCTACGGCGGGAAGCTGCTCAGCGAGCCGACCACCGCCGAGGCCGAGGCGGATCTGATCGTCGACAGCAACAGCGACCAGGTCCTCATGGGCCGGACCGCCTGGTCCGGGTCGGTGCGGAACCGGCAGACCGAGGCCACCATGCCGCTGGAACACCTCAACCACCCGCCGGTGGTGCCGTCCGAATGCGCCGAGCTGCCCGACCAGACGCAGTGCGCCCAGCCGGGAGACGTGGTCCTGTTCAACCCCGAGTTCGGCCCCACCCCGTCCGGGGCCGGCACCGAAGTCGTGCTGGACCAGCGCGGATGCGTCGTGCGCAGCTCCGCGACGCGCGGCACGACGCTCGCGGCCGACCAGACCTCGCTGCAGGCGACCGGGCAGGACACCGCAGCACTGCTGGCGATCACCGAGCGGGGCTGCCTCGAGAAGTCCTCGACCTTGACCGACGAGAACGGCGACCAGGTCGACCTGCGACCGGGCCTGTTCGGCGTCAACGGCCGCTACCGGCTGACCGCCGACGGCGAGGTGGTCGTGCCACCGGGTTCCGGTGACTTCTTCGCGCGCAACCCGCGCACCATCGCCGGAACCACCCCGGACGGCACGATCGTGCTGGCCACCATCGACGGCAGGCAGACCACCAGCGTCGGCACCACGATGGACGAGACCGCCGCCGTCGCCCAGGCGCTGGGCCTGACCGACGCGGTCAACCTCGACGGCGGCGGCTCCACCACCATGTCGGTCGACGGCGCCCTCGCCAACAAGCCCAGCGGCAGCGAAGAACGAGCCGTCGGCGACGCCCTCGTCTACGTCGAGGACTAGGACGCCGCGTGGAATCGCCCGTCCCGTCGGACGGGCGATTCCACGCGATGAGTCCCGAGGCCAGAACCTCCGGCGGTCATCTCCCCGCGCGCTCGACCGCGATGCCGCGCACGGACTTGAGCTCCGAGACCAGCTCGGTGCACACGTTGACCGGCCACTGCGGCAGTTCCAGTCGCGTCTTGCCGAGGTGCACGTGCACGGGTGTGGTCCCCTTGTGCGCGGTCAACGTCTGCTTCAGCTCGCTGATCACCTCGGCGTTGAGCTTGCGGGAATCGGCCTTGAGCACCAGGGGCGGTTCGCTGCCGGGGTCGGTCTCGGCCGCGGTGATGTCGATCGGGACGGCGTCGGAGGCGAACACGCTGATCTCGCCCTCGCGCTCGTTGACCCGGCCCTTGACCGCCAGCGCGTTGTCCTCGACCAGGCAGTCGGCGAACATCTCGTAGGACTTCGGGAAGAACAGCACCTCGATGCTGGCTTCGAAGTCCTCCAGCGTGACGATCGCCCAGGGCTGACCGTTCTTGTTCAGCCGCCGCTGGATGCCGGAGATCATGCCGGCGATCTTGGGCTGCTGCTCCTTGCTGCCGTACCCGCTGGGCTCGCGTTCGCCGCCGACGAGCTCGGCGATGCTGGTGTCCTGGTACGGAGCCAGCAGCCTCTCGGCACCGTCGAGCGGGTGCGCGGAGACGTAGAGCCCCAGCATCTCGCGCTCGTAGGCCAGCAGCTGCTTGCGCGGCCACTCCTCGTCGGTGAACTGCAGGTGCGCCAACGGCGAGGTCTCCTCGCTGGGACCGGCGTCATCGCCCCCGAACAGGTCGAACTGCCCCATCGCCTGCTGGCGCTTGAGCCCGATCACCGCATCGACCCCGGCCTCGTGATGGGCGTTGAGCGACATCCGGGTGTGGCGCAGCGAGTCGAACGCACCGGCCTTGATCAACGACTCGATGACCCGCTTGTTGCACGCGGTGATCTCGATCTTGTCGAGGAAGTCGGAGAACGACGAGAACTTCCCCTTCTCGTCGCGGGAGGCGATGACCGATTCGACCACGTTGGCGCCGACGTTGCGAATCGCGCCCATGCCGAAGCGAATGCGCCCCTCGACCGCGGTGTGCTCGGTCATGGACTCGTTCACGTCCGGCGGCAGCACCTGGATGCTCATGCGCCGGCACTCCGACAGGTAGACGGCCGTCTTGTCCTTGTTGTTGCTGTTGGCGGTCAGCAACGCGGCCATGTACTCGGCCGGGTAGTGGGCCTTGAGGTAGGCGGTCCAGTAGGTCACCAGCCCGTAGGCGGCGGCGTGGGACTTGTTGAACGCGTACCCGGCGAAGGGAAGGACGGTCGCCCACAGCTGGTCGATCGCGGCCTTGGAGTAGCCGCGCTCCTTCATGCCGGCCTCGAACCGGGCGAACTGCTCGTCCATCACCTCCTTCTTCTTCTTGCCCATCGCGCGTCGGAGCAGGTCGGCTTGTCCGAGGGTGTACCCGGCGACCTTCTGGGCGATCGCCATGATCTGCTCCTGGTAGACGATCAGACCGTAGGTCTCGCCCAGGATGTCCTTCAGCGGCTCGTCGAGCTCCGGGTGGATCGGTTCGACCGGCTTCTTGCCGTTCTTGCGGTCGGCGTAGTCCAGGTGCGCGTTGACGTCCATCGGACCCGGCCGGTACAGCGCCACGCACGCGACGATGTCGCCGAACCGGGTGGGCTGCATGCGCTTGAGCAGCGACTGCATGCCACCACCTTCGAGCTGGAACACTCCCAGGCTCTCGCCCCGCCCGAGCATCTCGTAGGTCGCGTCGTCATCCAGCGGGATGTCGAGGGGTTCGACCTCGACGGCGTGGTTGTTCTTCACCATCCGCACGGTGTCGTCGATGGTGGTCATGTTGACCAGGCCCAGGATGTCGATCTTGAGCAGGCCGACGTCTTCGCACTGCGGGCCGTCCCAGCCGGTGATGATCTCGCCGTCGTCGCGCTTCCACAGCGGCAGCACGTCGAGCAGCGGCTCCCGCGAGATGATGTGCGCGCAGGCGTGCACACCCGCGTTGCGGATCAGGCCCTCCAGCCCGCGGGCGGTGTCGAAGATCTTGCCGATCTGCGGATCGGTCTCGATCAGCGAGCGGACCTCGGCGGCTTCCGGGTAGCGCTCGTGGTCGGGGTCGACGATGCCCGACAGCGGGATGTCCTTGGCCGCGATCGGCGCGGGCAGCGCCTTGGAGAACTGGTCGGCCAGCTGGAAACCCGCCTGGCCCATGTGCACCCGAGCGGCGTCCTTGAACGCGGCCTTGGTCTTAATCGTGCCGTAGGTGATGACCTTGGCGAAGAACTCCTCGCCGTACTTCTCCTTGGCGTACTGGATGACCCGCTCGCGCTGACGCTCGTCGAAGTCGATGTCGATGTCGGGCGGCGAGTCGCGCTCGGGGTTGAGGAACCGCTCGAACAGCAGCCCGTGCTGGAGCGGATCGATGTCGATGATGTGCAGCACGTACGACAGCAGCGCGCCCGCCGCCGAACCACGGCCCGGCCCCACCCGGATCCCGTTGTTCTTGGCCCACCGGATCATGTCGCCGACCACCAGGAAGTAGGAGCTGTACCCCTTCTCGGTGATGACCTTGAGCTCCCACTCGAGCTGGTCGCGGTACTCCTGGGTGAAGCTGTCGCCGGAGAAGCGACTCGGGATGAACGACTCGACCTCGTCGCGCAGCATCTCCACGTCGGTGCGGCCGGCCTCGACCTTCGCCTGCGGCATCCGGTTGTGCGCGGCGAACGCCTCCTCGTAGCCCTCCACCATCTCGGTGATCAGCAGCGTGCTGTCGGCCGCGCCCGGGACCTCGGTGTCCCAGTACTCGCGCATCTCCTCCGAGCTCTTGATGTGGTAGCCGTCGCCGTTGAACTTGAACCGGTCGGTATCGGCGATCATGGAGCGCGTCTGCAGGCACAGCAGCGCGTCGTGGTGCCCGGCCTGATCGGAGGTCACGTAGTGGCTGTCGTTGGTCGCCACCGTCCGCAGGTCCAGCTGCTGGGCGATGTCGAGCAGCTCACCGCGGATGTTGCGCTCCATCTGGATGCCGTGGTCCATGACCTCGATGAAGAACCGGTCGGCCCCGAAGATGTCCTTGTAGTCCGAGGCGGCCTGCAGCGCCTCCTGCTTCTGACCCAGCCGCAGCCGGGTGAGGATCTCCCCCGCCAGGCACCCGGAGGTGGCGATGATGCCCTCGGCGTGCTCGGCGATCAGCTCCTTGTCCATGCGCGGCTTGCGGAAGAACCCGTCCATGCTGGCCAGCGACGACAGCCGGAACAGGTTGCGCAGGCCGGTGGAGTTCTGAGCGAGCATCGTCATGTGCGTGTAGGCACCGGCGCCGGAGACGTCGCCGCTCTCGCCGTACTCGTCGACCTCCTTCTTCCCGGTGCGCGCACGCGCGCCCCAGAACACCGGCTTCTTGTGGAACCGGCTCTCCGGAGCGATGTAGGCCTCGATGCCGATGATCGGCGTCACCCCGGACTTGACGGCCTTCTTGTAGAAGGAGTGCGCGCCGTACATGTTGCCGTGGTCGGTCATCGCCACCGCGGGCTGTTCGAGCCGAGCGACCTCGGCGAACAGCGCATCGTGCTTGGCAGCACCGTCGAGCATCGAGAACTCGGTGTGCACGTGCAGGTGAACGAACTGATCAGACACGCGGGCGTCTCCGGCTGTGATTCGAGGACTGGACGGAGGAGAACTCTATCCGTCCAACGCGACGCTCCCTCGCATCACCACGCCTCGTGTTGCCATCCAGGCAGGACGCCCCTGACCAGGCAGTTCACGCATTTCCCCACGTCCGGGCGTGTTGCCCGCGTCACCGGACCCGGCTAGGCGGTGAGCATCCGCGCGGGCGGCGTGATCGCGGTGCAGGCCGCCAGGTGAGGTGCCCGGTCCAGGGCGAGGTCAGGACTGCCGGCGCGCACGGCGCGCTCGACCGCCGGTTGACCGGCGATGAGGACGATCCGCAGCCCTCGATGCGGGGCGTAGGTGTTCGCCGCGGAGAGCAGCTCCAGTCCGGCGACGCCGAGGAAGGTGACCGCCGTGAAGTCGAGGACGATCGAGGTGTGCTCGACGAGCAGAGCGGGCCAGAGCAGACCCGCCAACTCTCCAACGTTGCTGGAATCGATGTCGCCCGCTGCGGTCAGCACCGTCAGATCGGCACGCGGGCGGGTCAGCTGCACGTGCAGTCCAGGCGGTCCGGACACCTCCGTGGCCGGTGCGGTGCGTCGTTCGTCGAAGGTGACCAGCGCTGCGTCCTGGACGCGGGTTCGTGCTGCGGTCATGTGCTGCTCCCGGAGTTCGCGGAACCGGCAGGGCAGGCGTGGTCGTGGAGGCGAATCGACGAGGGGAGCAACCGCGAAACACCGACGCCGCGTCGCCTGAACGGTGAGCCTTCTGCTCAACCAGCTAGGCCAATGCTACTCCGCTCATTCGGGTTCGAAACCCGGTGGAAGCGCACCCGGTCCCATCTTGCCGAGATCAGCGGGCCGGAGCCGGTACAGCTGCATGGGCTGCCCGAAGTACTTTCCGGTCTCGCCCACCCACTCCATGCCGTTGCGGCGGATGGTCGACACCGCGCGGGTGTTCTCCGGCCGCACGACGGCGTAGAGCTCATCGGCGTCGTTGCTGAACGCCCACTGCGCCATCGCGTAGGTCGCCTCGCTGGCGTAGCCCTGCCCCCACGCCTCGGGATGCAGCTGCCACCCGATTTCGAGGTCCTCGCCGCCCGGCGGCAGCGGCAGCAGCGTCCCACCACCGATCACCACGGCATCCTCGCGTCGCTCAACGCACCACCGCCCGGTGGGAGGTTCCGCCCGCAGGTCCTCGACGATCCACTGCCGCAGCAGCACCCGCATCGCCGCCAGATCCGGGACTCGGTCCATGATCGGGCTCAGCCAGCGGGCGACATCGGCGTGCCCGAAGACCTCGAAGGCCGCGGGCACGTCCTCCATCTCCCAGCTCCGCAGGATTAGCCGGTCCGTGACCAGGCGTTCAGCCATGTGGCCAGCCTAGCGGCGCGCCCGTCAGCCGGAAGGGACATCAGTCCTACGACGGGGCACCCGTCGAGCCGGGCATCGAAGCCGCCAAGGCCCTGATCAAGGACTTCCGGCGTAGGCTGAGATCAACGAGGTTCTCGGCAACGTGAGCGGTCCAGCCCGCAGTCCCGGGGGTCAGCACCGGTCGTCGACCGACCGGGAAGGAGTTCCGCCATGGGACCCGACCAGCGTCCGGGAAGCGCCGCACGCCTCACCCTCAAGCCCGCGAGCAGCTCGCGGGGATTCGTCGACGGCGCCTGGTGGCCGCGTTCGACGGACCCGGCGACGGAGTTCACGTCGCTGCTCACCGCGCTCACCGCCACCTCGGGACCGATGACCCGGCTCGCCTACAACCTGACCGCGTGGAACCCGGCCCCCAGGAAGCTCCGCGTCCAGGGGCACCAGGTGCGCCTCGAAGGCTTCCGCACGCTCGACCGGCGCACGGTCAGCCTGACGGACCCGAGCGGGCACCACCTGGTCCTGCTGCTCATCCCCGCCGACACGACCGAACCCCGCGGGAACGCGGCCCTGGCGAGGGCGGCCGAGCACAACAGCGTCGCCTCCCCCGCCGAGCTGCTGGCCGATGATCCGACCTCGACGGAGGAGTCGTCGGAAGCAGTTTGGGAGAGCGAAGGAGGCCACCTGCTCCCGAGCTGACGGATCCACACCGGATCTCTGTCCACATAAGACTCCGTGGGCGGAGCCGCTGCTGCCGCGTCGTCCAGGAGTAGTAGACCGGAACTGTCCCAAAGTGCTAGTCGATCGGGCCTCGCGGCCGATCCGCGGACCCGACCGCGAGTGCGACTGTCTCGCACGTGAATTCGACGACGCAGATCATCACCAGCGAACACGATCCTCCGAAGCGGGCGCACCAGGTCAGGCTGGTCGGCCTGGACGTGGCGCGGGGGCTCGCGGTGTTCGGCATGTTCGCCGCGCACGTCATGCCACCCACCGCCTGGCCGTCCGCACTCGCGGCCGGCCGCGCGGCGGCACTGTTCGCGGTGCTCGCCGGGGTGTCGATCTCGCTGCTCAGCGGCGGATCTCAGCCCTTCGACCGGAACCGGATGCGCGGCGCCAGGGTGCGCATCGCCGTCCGCGCGGTCCTGCTGTTCCTGCTCGGCATCGCGCTGACCACGCTTCAGGTGCCCGCGATGGTGATCCTGGCGTTCTACGGGGTGCTGTTCCTGCTCTCGATCCCGCTGCTGCGGCTGCGCGCGGGTGCGCTGGCGATCCTGGCCGCGGTGCTGGCGATCGGCGCACCGCTGCTGTCGTTCGCGTTGCGGAGCGGGATCGACACCAACCAGCTCGGATACGCCCCGAACTTCGGCGACTTCGGTTCGGCGGAAGGACTGTGGACCGTCTTCCACGGCGTGCTGCTCACCGGGGCGTACCCGGTGCTGACCTGGCTGCCGTTCCTGCTCATCGGCATGACGTTGGGCAGGCTCGACCTGCTCGCGGTGCGCGGCAAGCTGATCGCCTCGGGCGTGGGCCTGGGAGCGCTCGGCTACGGCGGCTCGTGGGTCGCGATGAACCTCTTCGGTGGTGAGGAGAGCCTGCTGTCGACGCTTCCTGACGGGCTCCCGCCGGAGATCCTCGACGCGGTCATGTCGTCCAGCCTGGGGACCGCGCCGACCACGTCCGCCGTCTGGTTGCTCACCGCCGCCGCGCACAGCGGCACCCCGTTCGAGATCATCGGTGCCGGCGGGGTGGCCATCGCGGTGATCGGGCTGTGCCTGTTCGGTCAGCGACTGCGCGGGTTGCTGCTGCCGATCTCCTCGGTCGGGGCGCTCGCGCTGACCGCCTACGCCGGGCACCTGCTCGCCCTGACGGCGTTCGGAGCCGAGCAGCTGGGACGGCTGAGCGTCGAGAACCCCTACGCCCCCTGGCTGGTGCTGGTCGCCGCGACCGTGCTGATCACGACCGCCTGGCGGGCGCTGCTGCACCGCGGCCCGCTCGAATGGGCGCTCCACCACGCCTCCACCGCCCCAGCCCGCTTGATCGCGCGCTGACATCACGAACACCGGCCGGGGCGCGGGAACCACCTCCCGCGCCCCGGCTTGTGGGGGCGAACCCGAGTTGATTTCATTCACCACTGAAACCACAGATGCCCCAAATTGCATCGACCACCGCCCGGTTCGTGAGCCATGCCACTCGCGATCGCTTTTATGTCCTAGGACATTTAACGTCGTCGGGGTGGCGCGCAGAGAACATCCCGAGGCGATCGCCGGGTCCAGCGCTGCGGAGATCGTCGAGTCGATCCGCAGGCTGATCAACTCCGGCGGTTTGGCGAAAGGTGCCGCGCTGCCGCCGATCCGCGGGCTCGCCGCCGACCTGGGGGTCAACCGCAACACGGTCGCGGCCGCCTACGCGCAGCTGGCCGCGGCGGGGCTCGTCGAGACGCGGCGTCGGGGTGGAACCGTCGTGCTCGGAGTTCCCGCGCTGGACGGCGAGGGCCGCGGGGCCGCTCGTGAGCTGGTCAACCTCGCCGACGGCAACCCGGCGACCGAGCTGCTGCCCGATCCCCGGGCGGCCTTCGGCTCCGGGTACGTGCCGGCGTTGTACGGGCATCCGCCGATCAACGAGCGCCTGGCGGCGTGGGCCGACTCCGAGATGGCCCCCGAGGTCGGGGCCGTTCCGCGCGGGCTCGTGCTCACCCACGGCGCGGCCGATGCGGTGGAGCGCCTGCTCGGCGCGCACCTCACTCGCGGTGATGCGGTGGCGGTCGAGGATCCGTGCTTCCTGTCGAGCATCGGCACGATGCGGCTGAACGGCTACCGGAGCGTTCCGGTGGCCGTGGACGCGGACGGGATGACGCCGGAGGGGCTGTCCCGGGCGCTGGAGGTCGGCGTTCGGGCGGTCGTGTGCACGCCGCGGGCGCACAACCCGACCGGCGCGAGCCTCACCGGCGAACGCGCCGACGAGCTGCGAGAACTGCTGTCCCGGCACCCGGAGGTGCTGGTCATCGAGGACGACCACTTCTCGGCGATCTCGGCCCGGCCCTACCACCGCATCACCCCGGCGACCGCGCCGCGCTGGGCCCTGGTGCGGTCGATGTCGAAGTTCCTCGGACCAGACCTGCGACTGGCGTTCGTGCTGTCCGATGAGGACAGCGCGGCCCAGTTGAGCGCACGGCTGAGCTCGACGGCGGGCTGGATCAGCCACGCCCTGCAGCACATCGTGGCGACGATGCTGCACGACGAGGAGACCGCGCGGCTGCTGCGGCACGCCCGCGACACCTACGCCGAGCGCCTGCGCTCGCTGACCGGTGCGCTGCACGAGCACGGCATCCACCTGCCACCGGACCGCGACGGGCTCAACGCCTGGATCCCGGTGGGACGACGGGAAAAGCGGCTGATCGACGCGCTGGCCGCGCGCGGCTGGGCGGTGCGAGGCGGTTCCGACTTCGCGATCACCGAGCGCGGCGCGGGAGCGCTGCGGGTGACCACCTCGAACATCAGCCCGCAGCAGGCTCAGGCGTTCGCCGCCGACCTCGCCGCGGTCCTGCACTCGAAGAAGGGAACCTGAATGTCCGCTCCGGACGAGCACGCTCCCTTCCCACACCACCGACACCTGCTCCGCGCAGCGCTCCACACCGCGCTGCCGGCCTGACCTTCGGGAGGATTCATGTTCACCGGTCTCAGCGCGTTCCCGCTCACGCCCATCACCGAGCGCGGCATCGACGAGGAGTCCTTCGCCGGGCTCGTCGAGCGGCTCGCCGCTGCGCGCGTCGATTCGATCACCGCGCTCGGCTCGACCGGCTCGTACCCGTACCTGGACCGCGCCGAGCGCGCCCGCGCGGCGCGACTGGCCGTCGACCACGCGGGAACGATCCCGGTGATCGTCGGCATCGGGTCGCTGCGCACCCGCGACGTCCTCGAACTCGCCGAGGACGCCCAAGAGGCGGGCGCTTCGGGCGTGCTGCTGGCGCCGGTGTCCTACCAAGCGCTCACCGAGGACGAGGTGTTCGGGCTCTACGAGGACGTCACCGCCGAGCTCTCGGTTCCACTGGTGGTCTACGACAACCCCGGGACCACGCACTTCACCTTCACCGACGCCCTCTACGCCCGCATCGCCGAGCTCCCCCACGTCGCCTCCATCAAGATCCCCGGGGTGCCCACCGACCCCGGAGCAGCCGAGCAACGCGTCGCCGCCCTCCGCACGTCGCTGCCGTCGGTGACGGTCGGTGTCAGCGGGGATCCGCTGGCCGCAACCGGTCTCAACGCCGGGTGCCACACCTGGTACTCCGTCGTGGCCGGGACTCTGCCCGAACCCGCCCTGGCGATCACCCGCGCGGCCGAGGCCGGTGACGCGGCCTCGGCCGCCGCGGAGTCCCAACGGCTGCAACCGCTGTGGGAGCTGTTCGGCCGCCACGGCAGCCTCCGCGTGGTCTCCGCGATCGCCGAAATCCTCGGTCTCGTGGGGCATCCCAACCTGCCGCGACCGCTGCGCGAACTGCCCGACGACGATCGCGCCGCGGTCGCCCGAGTCGTCCGGCGACTCGAACTTCGCTGAGGGTGGTTCGGGAGGCGATGACCGAGGAGAGCACGACCACGCGAACCCGCAGCGGCGCCCTGCTGCGGTACGTCCTGGCCGCGACCCTGGCGCGCACGGCCGACGGTGGCGCGGTCGTGGCCATCGTCCTGCTCGTCACCACCAGCGGAGATGCGGGCTGGCTGGCCGGTGCGCTCGGCGCCTGCATCACCGCACCGCACCTGCTCGGCCCCTTCGTGGCTCGCAGTCTCGACACGGCACGAGACGGCCGCCGCGTGATCGCGCTGGCGAGCGTGGTCCACGGCGCCACGCTCGCCGCGGCAGTCCTGCTCTACCCCGTGGCGCACGCGCTCGTGCCCGCGGTGCTGCTCATCGCCTCCGGTCTGCTCGGCCCGCTGCTGACCGGAGGCATCAGCAGCCGGTTGCCCGCCATCGCCGGTCCCAGCCGCACCAGCCAGCGCCGGGCGCAAGGATGGGACGTCGCCACCTACGGCATCGGCGGCACGGTCGGGCCGAGCGTCGTGGCAGCGGTCTCCGCCTGGGCCTCACCGCTGACCGCAGCTCTCGTGCTGGCCGCGGGCACCTGCCTCGCAGCCGCTTTCGTGATGCTGCTGCCGCCCTCACCACCGGCTGCCGACGCCCGGGACGTGCCGCGTCCGGCGCGCACGCTCGCGGTGATGCTCTCCACCGGCCCGCTGCGCCGGACCCTCTACCTGACCATGATCGTCGCGTTCAGCGTGGCCGCCCTGCCGATCACCGCGGTCGCGAGCACGGGTCTGCTCGGCACCGGCGCCGCAGCCGCCGGAATGCTCACCGCCGCCTACGGTCTGGGCAACCTCGCCGGATCCGTCGGAGTCATGGCCCGCCCGCTCGAAGGCAACGCCGACCGGCTCATGACACGGCTGGCCGCCGTCGTGGCCGTCACCCTGGTCGCAGTCGTCCTCGCCCCCTCCTTCAGCCTCGCCACCGCCGCCTACGCGACCGCCGGCATCGCCAACGGCTACTTCTTCGCCTCGACCCTCGCAGCCCGCAACGAGTACGCCCCTCCCGAGATGCGCGGTCAGGTCTTCGTCTGGACCGGCGCGCTCAAGATCACCGCCGGCTCCGCGGGCACAGCGCTCGCCGGAACCATCATCGGCCCCGCCGTCCACCTGCCCCTCGCGCTCGCGATCGCACTGACCGCCGCAGCGGCCCTGGCCTCGACGACCGAGCGCCGATGCGCAGGATCGATCCGGTAACCCTGGATGCCTCGGTCACCGACGTGGCATACTCCGCTCCCCCGCTGGGAACCGATCGAGGAGAGGCGCGGTGGAGGAAGTTCCGAGTTGGGTTCCTTCGCAGATCGACTGGAACCAGCCGAGCGTGGCGCGGATCTACGACTACGCCCTCGGCGGCGCGCACAACTTCGAATCCGACCGACGGGCCCAGGACGCTGCGCTGGAAGTCTTCCCGTACCTCAGCGACGCGGCCAGGGCCAACCGCGCGTTCCTGCACCGCGCGCTCCGGTTCTGCCTCGACCAGGGCATCCGGCAGTTCTTGGACCTCGGCTCCGGAATCCCCACGGTCGGCAACGTGCACGAGGTGGTCCAGGAGGTCGATCCCGAGTCCCGCGTCGTCTACGTCGACCACGATCCCGTCGCCGTGGCGCACGCCCGCAGCATGCTCACCGCCAACCCGCGCGTCGTCATCCTCAGCGAGGACATCCGGGCACCGCACAAGATCCTCGAACACCCGGACACGCTGCGGCTCATCGACTTCCAGCAGCCCACGGCCCTGCTGATGGTCGGCATGCTCCACTACGTCAACGACGCGGCCGCACCCCAACGCCTCCTGCGCGACTACCAGGCCCCCATGGCACCCGGCTCGTACCTGATCGCCTCGCACCTCACCAGCGACCTGCCCGAGATGCGGGCCGCGGCCCCGTTCTTCGACGACAGCCGGAACCCGATGACGCTCCGCAGCAGAACCGAGATCGAGAGCCTGCTCGCCGACTTCGACCTCATCGACCCGGGCGTCGTCTACACCGTCGAGTGGCGCCCCGAGACCCCGCCGGGCGACCACCCGGAACGCTCCGCCTGCTACGCCGCAGTAGCCCGCCCACGCTGATCATCCCGGACTCCGAACTGCGCACTGCGCAGCCGCATGCCGTCACCCACCCAGGAGTCCCTACCCAGGTGACGATTCGACGACCTCACCGGCCTCGGCGTGGTTGATCGCCCGGGCCAACCCGAGCAGTCTCGGAGCCGAGAGCACAGCGATCGCTATGACGAGGACGGCCGCTCCGATGATGACCGCACGCAGTGAGGTCATCGAGGCGACCGGACCCGCGAGTGCCGCACCGAGTGGCATAAGTCCCCACGCCAGCACCCGGTGCGCACTGGTCACTCGCCCCATCAGCGATCGTGGCGTGAGCCGTTGACGATTGGCCGAGGAAAGCACGTTCCACGCGCCAGCACCGACGCCCATGACCAGGTACGCCACCCAGGCAACCCACTGAGATCCTCCGGCACCCAAGGTCGCGATGCCGACGGCCAGAACAACGAGAGCGCAGATCATCACCCGCCCACTGCCCCATCGCAGCGCCAGCCTGGACGCGAGCGGCGCTGCAGCGAGCGCTCCGACCGCGGTGCATACGAGCAAAGTAGCGACCGACGCCGCCGGAAGACGCAGCGAATCGATGGCATAGAGGAACGCCACGGCGTTGACTCCGCTGGTCACGAAGGCGGTCACCCCGACGACGCCGACCACCACCCGCAGCGTGCGCTGCCGCACGAGAAACCGCATGCCTTCGAGAACCTCAGTGCGCAGCGCTGTGATCTCCCTCTTCTCCGGTCGTTCGATGCGGACGCTCACCGTCGCGGTCAGAAGCCCCGCGACGACGAACGTGATTCCTACGGCAAGAAAGCAGAATTCCGGCCTCCACGCGAACAACCCCGCGGCGGCCAAGGGGCCCGCGATCTCCACCCCCGCGGTCTCTGCGCTGACCACGCGCCCGTTGGCACGCTCTAGTTCAGACCGACCGGCCAACGTCACCAACAGCGTCTGCCCGGCAGCGTCAGCGAAGGTCTCCGCGCTGCTCAGCATGAACGCGCATACTGCCAAGACGGCGACGTTCGCGCTTCCCAGCGTGATCAACGCGCCCAACGACAAGGTCAGACCGCTGCGGACAACGAGGCTGAGGATCAGTGTGGTCCGCGGAGGCCACCGATCTACAAGCGCCCCGGCGGGCAGGGCGACGACCAACCAGGGCAACACCGACGCCACCGCCACGATCGACACCGACAGCGGATCGCGAATGCTCACCGCGGTGAACAACGGCAACGCTGCCGTGAGCACCCCGTCTCCAATCGACGAGGCACCCCATGCCGCGAGGAGACGCCGGAACGCACGGCTACGGAGGCCCGTCGCCGATGCACCCATTTCGCTCACGCCTCGTTCCCCTCCACACGCTCACAGCTGTTCACCGCGGTCACAGAGCCATTGCCGGTACCGGCCAGCGGCGAAGGCGCGCCGGGGCCCACCACGCGAGGTCTCCGACCCGAACCACCAGGCCGTGTTCGATGAGAAGGGCGACCGCAGCGGGGTCACACTCGTTCGGGTTCAACCCGGCGGCGAGTTGGTGCACAACGTCTTGCAGGTAGGGCTCATCGATCGTGTAACAGTCGAGCACGCCGGATCGTCGATCACGGATCTGGATGAACCCAGGTCCCTGCCGCAAAACGCATTTCCCCGGATGGAACGCGGTGCACCACGCATCTACCTCAGCACTCGTTCCCGAAGGCGGAGGTAGATGCGCGAACCACTTCCACTCGAGCGGAATCGCGGCAGCCGTCCACTCGACCGGCATGCCCCAAGCTGCCAGTTCGCGAAGCAGATCGAGAGGCCGGCGGGCCGTGTCGTCGGTCAGCCCGATCGGCTCCGTGAACACGACTCGACGGATGCGGTCTGTGAACAACGCCTCCGCCTGCTCGGGCGCCGCAGTCGAAATTCGTTGACGCATCACCGGTTCGCGACCGAGGCGACCTCGGTGGTGCAAATGAGCTTCGATCTCCACGCGTTCACCCGACCCTCAGCTGCCGCTGATTGTTGGCTTCGGACACGACGTGCACGTAGTGCCCGTCATCGGTGAAGACCAGACCGAGTGCCAGCCAGGAGTTCAACGTGTCCTGGATTCCCGGGCCGAATTGCTTCTGGAGTGTTGACAAACCCCTAGGGCGATCAAGCAAATCGAACACGGCCACATCGGTGCCGGCCAGCACGAGTTCGTGCTGGCCGAACCCGGGACGGTCGTCCGTGATCACGATCTCGGCATCCATCCGCACACATTCCAGGGCGCTTGCCGGATGAGCAGCCCGCCAGGCATCCGCAGCATCCAACAAGTGCTTTTCGGCATCGGCCCCGATTCCTGCGGGCTCACTGGTGAACAAGTAGGCGATATCGGCGAGTTCTGCAGATGGCAGATCGTAGTTTCGTGCGTACTGGGGGTCAGGGCTGCGCTCCGAGAAACCCAGGTCCAGGCGGTCGAAATAGGGACTGAAACGCTCCAGGGCAATGCGATCCGCGCCGTCCATCGGCGGGAGATGGTGCAACGCAGTCATTTGATCGAGCACAGCAATGTAGTCCGACTCCGACTCGCCAGGGAATCCGTACAGGTAGTTCCACATCACGGTGAGGCCCAGCGAACTGGCGTCACGGAGAAACCGCACGTTCTGGCAGCCAGTCACGCCCTTGTCCATAATCCTGAGGACGCGAGTGCTGAGGTTCTCGATGCCTGGCTGCACCTGGACGATGCCGGCATCGACGAGCAGGCGCATCTGATCGAATCGGAGGTTAGACTTGACCTCGCATTGGATCCGCAGATCGCACCCGGATTCGACGAGTGCGGGCAAGACCGTGTTGAGGTAGCTCATGTCAAGGATGTTGTCCACGAGGTAGATATCGAGCACCTGGTGCTGAGCCACGAGTTCGAGCAACTCGTCGTAGAACCGCTTCGGGCTCTTGCTGCGAAACTCCATGAAAGCCCCGTTGAGACCGCAGAACGTGCAGTGGTGCTTTTCTCCCCACCAGCAACCACGGGATCCTTCGACGACCAACTTGGGTTCCACCTCGGTGGATGCAGAACAGGAAGAGTGCCGGTCGAAGTAATCACCGAAGTCAGGCGAAACGATGCTCCCCGGCGGTAACGGGGCAGCGCTCGGCGCATTCGCTCCGGCCTCCGACTTGTGACGCCAGCACAGCCCCGGAATCTCCGGAAAACCGTCACCGGAAGCGAGAGCGTCAAGCAAAGCTGGGAACGCAGCCTCACCTTCCCCGCGGATGACGAAGTCGACGAACTCGAAGTTCCGATGCCAGGCCGCGCCCTGCGGTCCTTCGCAGTTCGCCCCGCCCAGCACAGTCCGCAATGCAGGATCGATCCGCTTCAGCTCACGAGCCAACGCAAGCGAGGCCGCATTCTGCTGAAACGTCGTGGTGAGGCCCACGAGAGCGTTGGCGGACTCCGCCAGGTTCTTGGCATAGGTCGAGATCCAATCCGGCACGAGCTCGTGCAGTTGAACGCACAGCCGAAGCTGCGCCTCGTCGACGTCTGCGCGATGCGCCGCCCAAAACTCCTCGACACGCCATGCCCGATCGTCGTAGAGCGCAGACGTGAAGACCCAGTCACCACAGCCCTGGAAGTAGCTGTCAAGACTGAAGAAGTCGTACTCACGCAGGCTGGCGCCGAACTCTCCGTGCATCCAATCGAAGAAATCGAGGTTCGCATCCACGACAGTGACTCGATGATCCCCGCCGCGTTCGGCAGCCGCTTTAAGTATTCCGCATGCCAGTGACGGATACGAAACCGATGCCCACGGCATGTTGACCAACATCACGTCCACTCGATCACACCTCCGACTCGGACAGCGACGACTGCGAAACGGGGTGGAGCGGCGAGGCATGCGTGCATCCCACAGCCGCCCCACTTATCCGCTACTTCGAGATCCGCACGCCGGTGGTGCCGCCGCCGATCACGTGCGGGGAGTTGTGCACCGTCTTCTTCTTCATTCGCTCACCCCCTCAATATTTCGATCTTGGGCCGCAGGCATCGTTTACCACGCGGCCAAGCATTGAACCTGGGGAGATGGATCAGTTGCGAGGTTCGCGACTCTACCAGGGGTGACAGCGGACCCAATCCCAAAACGACCAATCTTCCGCGCGCACGGAACCTTGTTTTTCACTCATTTCCCAATAACCCGAAGGCCGTATCAAAACGAACAGATGGACTTGGCTAGAATTGCATCACAGCACCCGAAAAGAGCAGCATTGCTGCCACAAGATTTGAACGTTCAACGTCCGACGTCAACGCGATCCGCGCTGAAGACAGCACTGATCTCACACACCCATCTCACCTCAAGCAGGCGGATCACATTTTCTGGAGACGCAGCGGCCCTGGCCTCGACGATCGAACGATCACGCAGGCCACCGCCTCGAGAACAGCGCAGGCCACGAGATTCCTGCGCCGCGATCATGAAATAGACTGCCACGAAGACAGTTCGGCCGCTCGGCGCTCCCGTCAGCTCTTGTCGGTTTCGGCCGGGTCGAGGTCGGCGTGGTCCTGGGTGGCGGCCCAGCTGGCGAGCAGCTTCAGCGCATCCGCGGTCGGGCTGTCGGCCGGTGCCGTGTAGATGTTGAGCGTCAGGCCCGGTTCCGAGGGCAGTTCCATCGACTCGTAGTCCAGGTCGAGCTGCCCGACGACCGGGTGGCGCAGGCGCTTGCGGCCGCTGCGGTGCAGCTGCACGTCGTGCGAGGCCCACCGCTCGCGGAACAGCTCGCTCTGCGTCGACAGCTCCCCCACCAACTCGATCAGCGCGCGGTCGTGCGGATTGCGACCCGCCTGCAAGCGGAGCATCGCCGCGGCGTCGTTGGCGACCTTGTCCCAGTCCACGAAGAAGTCCCGGGCTGCCGGATCGAGGTAGACGAACCGCGTGGTGTTCGCCGGCCGCCGGGGATCGGCCAGCACCGGCGCGTACAGCGCACGAGCGAGGTCGTTCATCGCCACCACGTCGTGGCGGTCGTTCCGCACCCACGCCGGGGCGTCGCTGATCGCATCGAGGACCTGCTGCACGGTCGCACGCACGCTGGTCGGCACGCTGGTGCGCCGCCGACGACCAGGCCCGGCCGCACGAGCCAAGGCGAACAGGTGCTCTCGCTCGGCCTCGTCCAGCTGAAGCGCCCGCGCCACGTTGTCCAGCACGCTCTCGGACGCACCGGCCAGGCTGCCGCGCTCCATCCGGACGTAGTAGTCCACCGAGATGCCCGCGAGCATGGCGACCTCCTCGCGGCGCAGGCCCTTGACCCGCCGATTTCCGCCGTAGGCCGGGAGTCCTGCTTTCTCCGGTGTGATGCGCGCCCGCCGCGAGCTGAGGAACTCGCGGACCTCCGCGCGGTGGTCGGTCTTGCCCATGCACCCAACGTAAGCCGCTCACCGCAGCACAGCCAGGTACTGGCATTACCCGGGAGAACCCGGTGGGTTGCCCGGTACGAGGCACCGTGAGGCCTGGTGCGGCAGCTACCGCGTCCGATCGCGACGGAAGCCCGCTGAAGGCGATTGCGCTTCAACGGGCTTCCTCACCATCACGTGAGCGACGAGCCGGGTGCCGACGCCCCCGCGCAGGTCAGAGACCGACCATGGACATGCCCACGGGGTTGTAGCGGTCACCCCTGACCCCGGTCCGCGCAGCCAGGGCGTCGAGGTCGGCGACCTCATCGGCCGACAGGGCGACCCGAGTGGAACCGGCGTTCTCGTCGATGCGGCCGGGACGGCGCGTACCGGGGATCGGGACGATCCACGGCTGCTGAGCCAGCAACCAACCCAGAGCGATCTGACCTGGGGTGACGCCCTTGTCCTCGGCGAGCCTCCGGACCTGGTCGACCAGCGTCTGGTTGGCGTCGAGGTTGTCGGCGTCGAAGCGCGGGATGGTGTTGCGGATGTCGCCCTCGGCGAACTCCGAGGTGCTCACCGTGCCGGTCAGGAAGCCCTTGCCGAGCGGGCTGAACGGCACGAAACCGATGCCCAGCTCCGCGCAGGCGGGCAGCACCTCCGGCTCGGGATCGCGGGTCCACAGCGAGTACTCGCTCTGCACCGCGGTCACCGGGTGCACCGCGTGCGCGCGGCGGATCGTGCCCGCACCGGCCTCCGACAGCCCGAAGTGCCGGACCTTCCCCGCCTCCACCAGCTCGGCCACCGTCCCGGCGACGTCCTCGATCGGCACGTCCGGGTCCACCCGGTGCTGGTAGAACAGGTCGATCACGTCGATGCCCAGCCGCCCCAGCGACTCGTCGGCGACCCGGCGGATCTGCTCGGGCCGGGAGTTCGTGCCGACCATCTTCCCGTCCTGGATGTCCCAGCCGAACTTGGTGGCGATCACGACCCGGTCCCGCAGCGGCCGCAGCGCCTCGCCGACGAGCTCCTCGTTGACGTAGGGCCCGTAGACCTCGGCGGTGTCGAAGAAGTCGATGCCCGCTTCCTCGACGGCGTAGCGGATCACTCCGATCATCTCGTCGCGGTCACCCGGGTTGGGGCCGTAGCTCTGGGACATGCCCATGCAGCCCAGACCGATCGCCGAGACCTCCAGCCCCTGGCCAAGCGTGCGCGTGTGCATCGTGCGGTTCCTCCTCATGCTTCCGGGATCTCGATGCCGAAGTTCTCGCGGGTGATCTCCTCCGGCTCCGGTCCACCCCGGATTCCGGTGTCCAGATCGTCGATCGCCGCGAGTTGTTCAGCCGTGAGCTCGAAGTCGAAGATCTGGAAGTTCTCCGCGATGCGCGTCGGGGTGACCGACTTCGGAATCACCTGGCGGCCCTGCTGCAGGTGCCACCGCAGCATCACCTGCGCCGGAGTCTTGCCGTGCCCGTCGGCGATCTCGCCGATCACCGGATCCTCCAACGTGGACCCCTTTGAACCGTCGCGGTAGAAGGTGATCCCGCCGATCGGCGACCAAGCCTGGTTGAGGATGCCCCGTTCGGTGTCGTAAGCCAGCAGCTCGGACTGGCGGAAGTACGGGTGCACCTCGATCTGGTTCACCGCAGGCACCACGCTGGTCTCGCTCAGCAGCCGGTCCAGGTGGCCGGGCATGAAGTTCGAGACACCGATCGCCCGGACCTTGCCGTCGGCGTGCAGCTTCTCCAGCGCCCGGTACGCCTGGATCGTCAGGTCGAACTCACCGGGCAGCGCCTGGTGCAGGATCAGCAGGTCCAACTGCTCGACGCCGAGCTTGCCGACCGCCTTGTCGAAGGCGTGCAACGCCGCGTCGTAACCGTAATCGGAGATCCAGACCTTGGTCTCCAGGAACACCTCGTCCCGGGACAGACCCGAACGACGAACCGCCTCACCGACCTCGCGCTCGTTGCCGTACGCCGCAGCGGTGTCGATGTGCCGGTAACCGACCCGCAACGCCTCCTCGACCGCCGCGGTCGTCTCCTCCGGCGCCGACTGGAAAACGCCGAACCCGACCGACGGCATCACCACATCGTTGTTCAGCCTGAACGTCGAAATCGTCATGCCCTCGACGCTAAGCCCGCCGCGACCTGCCTGGGAGTGTCCACTGAGCCAGGTACTCCCAGTCCCCCCCGATCCGATGAAATCTTCACGGTCGCTTCATTCGGTCGACGTGCCGTCATGGTGCCGGGTGCAGAGCGCGGCGGAGCGCGTCGCGGGTTTCGGTGGCTTGGCGCTGGGACACCGCCGCACCCGTGAGCACCGTCGAGCGGTGGAAAGTGCCGGGGAACAGGTGCAGTTCGACGGACACGCCCGCGCGCAGCAGGCCGGAGGCGTAGGCCAAGCCCTCGTCGCGCAGCGGATCGTTCTCGTACACCGACACGTAGGCCGCGGGCAGGCCGGACAGGTCGTCCGCGCGGGCCGGGGCGGCGTACGCGGGGATGTCCCCGTTCCAGCCGCGCAGGTAGTGCCGCCAGCTCAGCACCGCGTCGTCGTGGTTCCACAGCGGTGTCGCGTCGAACGTGCGTGCCGAGAACGTCTCGACGCGGTCGTCGACCTCCGGGGCGTCGAGCACCTGGAAGCGCACCGGCGGGCCGCCCCGGTCCCGGACAAGCATGGTCAGGGCGGCGACGAGCCCGCCACCCGCGCTCATGCCGTACACCCCGATGCGCGCGGCGTCCACGCCCAGCGGCTCGGACTCCGACGCGATCCAGCCGAGCGCGGCCTCGCAGTCCCGCAACGCCGCCGGGTACGGATGCTCGGGGGCCAGGCGGTAGTCGACGGCGACGACGACCGCGGGCACGTGCGCGCACAGGTCCACCGCCTGCGCGGTGAGGGAATCCACGCCTCCCATCACGAACCCGCCCCCGTGCAGCAGGAGCACGGCGGGCAGCGGGCCGGGCGCGTCGGACGGGCGGAAGACCCGGACCGGCACCGGCACGCCCTCGGCACCCGCAACCTCGTGGTCGGTCGTGGTGACCTCGCCGGGCACCTCCTGCGGAACGTTCGCGGCCAGCTCCGCCATCCGCGCTCGAGCGCCGTCGAGGTCGTGGATGTGCAGGTCAGGCAACGCGGGCACGGCAGCGGCCAGTTCGGGATCGAGATGCACGGTGCGCCCCCAGGTGCGGGATGACGCCACGATCCCACCGAACCAGCCCGACCCGCCACCGCTGCCGCTCGCTCTAGCTCCCGCCGGAGAGGGCCGGGGACGTTGCGGCCTCGACGAGGACTCCGCGGAGGAAGTCGACGAGTTCCTCGTGGGCGTCGAGCGGGAGGACGTGGGCCACGTACTGGTCAGGACGGACGACCACGAGGGCGCCGCGTTCCCTGTCCAGACCGCGCAGGTCGAAGACGTCGGTGGCCGGGTCGGGGCAGAAGACCTTCTCGTAGTCGACGAGCTCGAACGGTCCCTTGCGCGGCAGGAGGACCGACGGCAGGTCGTCGACCGCGATGTCGCGATGTCCCTGCTGCAGCACCGCCCGGACGTCGATCACCGAGTCGGGGTCGGCACCGGGTGGGGTGAACCGGGCGATCGGCGAACCTCCGGAGGCCAGGAACCGGGCCAGATACCGCAGCCGGGAGTCGGCACTTCCCGGGTGGGCGCGGTCGGCGAACGCGTAGAGGCGCCAGGCGCCGTCGGCGCGGGCCGCGTGCCCGAGGTGCACCGGCTTGGCGTCGGCCAGGCGGATCACCGGCGCCGAGTGGAACCGCATTCCCAGCGGGAACCCCTCCGCCAGACCCTGATGAGGTGATGCCGCGGTGAGCGGGGAAGGCTGGTAGCGCACGGCGACCCCGGCGGTGAACCGGCCCTGCTCGCGGAAGTAGTGCTGGAACTTCTCCGGATCCGCGCCACCCTCATCGCCGTCCGAGCGGGCGCTGAACAGGCCCGCGAACTCGCGGTCGAAGTCGATGAGCTGCTGGGCGACGGCCTGCCGCTCCTCTGAGTAGGTGCGCAGCAGTTCGGGGCGCGACGTGCCGCGCAGCACCGTGCCCAGCTTCCACCCGAGGTTCCATGCGTCGGCCATCGAGACGTTCATGCCCTGCCCGGCCTTCGCGCTGTGGGTGTGGCAGGCGTCGCCGGCGATGAACACCCTCGGCTCACGCGCCTCGTCCGCGTCGTCGAAGCGGTCGCAGAGGCGCTGGCCGATCTCGTAGACCGCCCACCAGCCGACGTGCTTCACCTCGATCGAGTAGGGGTGCAGGATCCGGTTGGCGACCGCGGCGAGCTTCTCCGGCGTCGCGCTGCGGTCGCGCAGCATCTCGGCGTCGCGGTCGTTGTCGAGCTCGATGTAGAGCCGCACCAGGTACCCGCCTTCGCGCGGGATGATCAGGATGCTGCCCTGCTCGGAGTGGATGGCCGACTTGAGCCGGATGTCGGGGAAATCGGTCACGGCCAGGACGTCCAGCACACCCCACGAGCTGTTGGTCGCGTCCCCCTCCAGGCGGCGGCCGATGGCCTCCCGGGTCCCGCTGCGCGAACC
The DNA here is from genome assembly GCF_040677225.1 of Saccharopolyspora sp. NPDC049357. Taxonomy (NCBI): domain Bacteria; kingdom Bacillati; phylum Actinomycetota; class Actinomycetes; order Pseudonocardiales; family Pseudonocardiaceae; genus Saccharopolyspora; species Saccharopolyspora sp. NPDC049357. The sequence continues at coordinate 24,608 of NZ_JBFAQJ010000001.1, forward strand.
GTCGCAGCCCACCACGTACTTGGCCCGGATCGTCGAGGTCTCGCCTGTGGGCTCGAAGTTCTCGACGTGCTGCAGCGTGACCGCGACCGGGTGCTCGCCGTCGGTGTCGACCTGGACGTCGGTGGCGTGCAACCCGTAGTACGGCTCGGCTCGACTCGCCGAGCGGCTCATGTGGTCGCGCAGGTAGGCCAGCATCCGGGCCTGGTTGACGATCATGTGCGGCATCTCCGAGATGCCCTCCTCCACGTCGTCGACGCGCCCGGCGCGCACGATCGCGCCGCTGCCCTCGGGGTCCGGCCGCCAGAAGCTCACCTCGTTGACCTGGTAGCCCTCGTGGATGAGCTGGTCGGCCAGGCCGAACGCCTCGAACATCTCCACGGTGCGGCAGGCGACCCCGTCGGCCTGGCCGACTTCCAGCGGTCCGTCCCGCCGGTCGACGATCACCGTGCGGAGCTCCGGGAACTGCGCGAGCTGGGCAGCCAGGACCAGGCCGGCCGGACCGCAGCCGATGATCACCACGTCAGCGGTGTCCGGCAGCCCGGGAGGCCGCTCCGCGACGGACGGGTGGGGCTCGTCCACGAACGGGTCGCCGGGCTTGTAACCGTCAAGGTAGAACTGCACTGGTCTGAACTCCTCTTCGCGTCGAACTCCGCGGGCCTGGGGCGCCCGCTGAGCTCCGCCCGGAGCACCGGGTAGCGCGTTCCACCCTGCGACGGACCTCGACTGAGGAACAGGTAGTTCTGCTGTGAAGAATTGCCCGGTTCCGCACGCGTGAGCAACCGGAGGCCGTGGTCAGCGCTCGTTCAGGTCCTTCTCCAGCGCGCTCGCGACCGAGGCGAGGATCGCGACGATCGGCCGCAGCCGCCCTCGGTCGTACCGCACGCTGGGCATCGAAACCGACAACCCAGCGATCGCAGCACCCTCCGGAGAACGGACGGGCACGCCGATGGCCACGACCCCGCGCTCCGAACGCCCCTGGTTGAGCGCGAATCCGTTGCGCCGGACCTTCGCCAACTCCCGGCGCAGCGCGTCCAGGTCGGGCAACTCGGTCTGAGCCGCACCGGCGTAGGTGGAGTCGAGCTCGTCGTCGGTGAGCTCGGAGAGCAGCAGCAGACCCGCGGTGGTCTGGTGCGCGGGGAAGACCATCCCCTCGCGGGAGCCCACCCGCAGCGCCTGCTGGCACTCCGCGCAGGCGATGAACCGGGTGGTGCTCCCGGTGCGCACCGTCAGGTTGACCGACTCCCCCAACTCGTCGACGAGCCGGTGCAGGTGCGGCAGAGCCGCCTGCCGCAGCCGGGAGGCCGTCGACCGCGAATGCGAGGCGAGCTCCAGGACAGGACCAGGGCGGTAGACCTTGCTGTCGTCCTGCGCGGCGAAATCCCGGTAGACGAGCATCGCCAGCAACCGGTGGGCGGTCGATCGCGCGACACCCAGGCGCGCAGCAGCGTCGGCGACGCTCAGACCGCCTTCGAGCTGCAGGATCGTCGCCAGCCGCAACGCGTGATCAACGCTGGCGATGGCGTACACCGGGGGCTGCTTCATCTCCGTCGCCATCAACCCTCCGCTTCCGATTCTGCCATGCAGAATACCCGATTCCAGAGCCGTGCAGCCGCTCCCGCGCAGGCCATGACCGACTGGCCGAAGGACTCCCTGCGCAACCGCGGCCCGGTGATCGCCCAGCGGTCAGACCGTGCACGGCAGGACCAGCCGGGACGGGTGCTGCGCGTCCCGGTAGACCTTGTGGGTCACCGGGTGCCCGACCGGCAGGTGGAAGGCGTCCGGCGGGAGCAGCGCGTTGTGCGCGTCGGCCAGCGGCTCGGCGTTGGATAGCTCGGCGACCAGCCGGTGCCCGGACAGGAACGTGGCGGCGAACGGGTAGAGCCGCAGCACGTACTCCTCGACCTCACCGGGTTCGACCGGCACGGCGCGGGTGCGCGGGTGGTGCGGGTCGCCGTCGGTGGTGCGCTCGTCGAGTTCGCGGTGCGATGCCACGAGGAACGCGAGCAGATGCTCGACGTCCTCACCGAGTCCTGGCACGGCACCATCGGCCGCCGCTGAGCACCGCAGCTGTCGGGACTCGCAACTCCGGTTATCCTTCGCCCCGTGGAGAGTGACGGCATGAAAAGATCGGGCAGGCGCCACGTTCGAGAGGAGTAGCGGTGGGCCTTCAGAACTCCGCAGACGACGTGGCCGTCAAAGCCGCTGTAGCTGCGTTCGCCGATGGATGGCACACCCCACATCCCCACGCCTGGGACGATCTGCTCGCCGACGAGGTGAAGCTGGTCCAGCCCTTGCTCCGAAACCGCGTGGGTCGGCACGCTCTGGCGGAGGAGTACGGGAGGCTGATCGAGCTGGTCCCGGACCTGAAGGGCCAGGTGACCCGGTGGACTGCCGACGGACGCACTGTGCGCATCAGCTTGCTTCTCACCGGAACTCTAGGCCGGTGGCCCCTCCACCTCGAAATCACAGATCAACTCACGCTCGACGACGATGGCCGCATCAGGTGCCGACGCGCGAAGTTCAACCCGTTCCCCGCGGTAGCGCTGCTCGCTCGCCAGCCGGCGTTGTGGAGGCACTGGTGGCATTCCGGGGTTGGGCCGATGCTGACCCGGCGCAAGTTCCTGCCGCACGATCTCGAACGCATCCCGACCGCCTCCCTCGTACGGGCACTGGCTCTGGGCGGGCTGTTCCTGGCGGCTTCGGCCTGGCTGGCGAGTTTCCTATCGGATGGCCCACGCGGCGAGTACCGCGAGTGACGGTAAGCAACTTCGCCACCAGACCGGGCTCTTCGTCGCGCTCTCTCAGCCCCCGCAGCGCATTCCAGCGAGACGTCGATGCGAGGCCGGTGATTTCGTCCATCGGCCACTCCATCGCCGGGACCGCACTAGCTCAGCACAGCGACCCCAACCGATCACACCACCGACCGTGATCGCGAACATCCGAGCCCGGTCGGCTAGCCGAGGCGGAACATCTTTCGGAGGAGTCTGCTCGCAGCTCCCGGTTTCGACGTGCAGTGGCATCGCTGGGACTTCGGCACTCCTCCGAGTACCTGCTCCACGTGCTGGCCGCAACCCGCGTAGGTCGGTTTGCCGCAGGTGCGGCAGTCCACACGACGACACATGATCATCACTTCTTTCTGGTTCGTGCCCCCGTTTTTCGGAAGCAGGCGGATCTCAGCCCAAGGCCGAGGGGTTGACGATCGCGGCCGCAGCGACGAACGCGGCGACGGCGAGGACGACGAAGGCGAAACCACGGCGCACCGCGGAGGCGTTGAGCCTCGTGGACAGCCGTGCCGCCACGAGGGAGACCACCAGGGCCGACGTGGCGAACAACAGCAGCACCCGGTGATCGATGCTGTCGACCGCGTCCAGGTGGGCGGTGAGCCCGGCCGCCGAGTTGATCAGGACGACGACCAGCGACGTGGCGACCGCTTGCTGAGCGCCCAAGCCCAGCAGCAGCGTCAGCACCGGGACGACGATGAAGCCGCCACCGACGCCGAAAAGTCCGGTCAGCACACCGACGGCCGCTCCGGCGAGCACTGATTTCGGCACGCAGGAACGCCAGTTCACGCGACCGTCTCGGGCACGGCAGGCACCGGAGTGGTTCTCGTCGCCGCGCAGCATCCGGACCGCGACGACGATCATCAGCGCTGCGAAGGCCAGGAGCAGCCAGCGCTGCGGGAAGAGCCTGCCGAGCGCGGCACCGCCGAAGGCGGCGGGCACCCCGGCCGCACCGAAGAGGAGCGCGACCGGCCACCGCACCGACGCGCGACGCTCACGCGGCAGCAGACTGCCCAGCGAGGACAGCGCGATCACCGCCAGCGAGGTCGGAACGGCCGTCTGCAGGGGTTGTCCGACGCCGTAGACCAGGGCCGGCACGGCGAGGATCGAACCTCCCGCCCCGAGCAAACCCAGCACCAGCCCGATCGCGGCACCGAACACCACCGCCAGGTACAACGAAACCACCTGTCCCGGGTGCCCGGGTCAGCTCTGGTCGGTCATCGGAACGCCCGCCTCGGCGGCGGCGCCGAACGCGTCGTCCACGAGCACGACAGCGAGATCGCGGGCCTCCAGCAGCGAAGCCGCAGCGGTGGCGCGGTAGCCGCTGCCGCAGTGCACCCACACCGCACCTGCCGGGATCTCGCTGATCCTGTCCTTGAGCTCGTAGAGCGGGATGTGCACCGCGCCGGTGACGTGCGAGGCCGCGAACTCGTTGTTGGTGCGCACGTCGAGCACCACCTCCGGCGCGGGCTTCCCGTCGGGATTGCCGTCCAGAGCCGCGGCCAGGTCCGCGAAGGTCGCGGTCGTGGTGCTGCGCAGTTGACCTGGATCGGCCGCGAGCTGCTCGGGGCTGCCCACCGCCGCCGCGGCGAACTTGTCGATGCCGATTCGGGCGAGCTCCCGCTGCGCTTCGGCGACCTGCTCGCGGGACTCACCGACGAGCGTGATCGGGGCTCCCCAGTCGATCATCCAGCCCAGCCAGGTCGCCATCGGCCCGTCCAGGCCGAGGCCGACCGTGCCCGCCAGGTGCGAGACGACGAAGGCCTTGCGGGAGCGAAGGTCCACGACCCACTCACCGTGCTGGAGGCGGCGCCGCAGCTCCTCCGGTTCGGCGCGCGCCGGCTCGCGCAGATCGAGCGGTTCCGGACCGGCCGTGTTCTGCGCACCCATGTGCGCGTAGTAGGCCGGGTAGGCGTCCAGTCCGGCCAACGTCTGCTCGACGAAATCGCCCTCGGCCAGCACCAGGGCCGGGTTGCTGCGCTTCTGCTCGCCCAAGGTCGCCGCATCACCGGACGCCTGCGTGGCCGAGCAGAAGCTGCCGAAGCCGTGGGTCGGCCAGATCTGCGCCCCGTCGGGCAGGATCGCCGCGAGCTTGCGCGCGGAAGCGTGCTGGTGGCGCGCCAACTCCTCGCTGTGCTGCGCTCCCAGCAGGTCGGTGCGCCCGGTCGTGCCGAACAGCAGCGAACCTCCGGTGAACACGCCCACCGGACCGTTCTCGCCCTCCAAGGCGTAGGACAGGTGGTGGAAGGTGTGCCCTGGCGTTGCCATCGCCCGCAGCCGCATGCGCGATGACAGCTCCACGACGTCCCCGTCGGACAGCGGGCGCCGCTCGAACGGCACCTCGTCGGCAGCGGCAACCCCGTACTCGGCACCGGTCAGCCGAGCCAGTTCCAGACCACCGGAAACGTAGTCGTTGTGCACGTGGGTCTCCACGACCAGCGCGATGCGGACACCGAGCCGTCCGGCCGCGGCGATCACCCGATCGACGTCGCGCTGCGGATCGACCACCACCGCCACCTGGCCGTCGGTGGCCAGGTAACTGCGATCGCCCAGCGAGGACGTCTCGATCACCTCGACCGCCAGGCCACCGGACGAGCGGTCCTCCTGCTTCACCGGGTTCCTCTCCGTCACCGCCATGCACCCTCTCGATCTCGTAGCCGGCGTCGGCCCGCGGCACCGACGCCGGAAGCGCGTTCGCATTCAATACCCACGGGGGTATCCATCGGTCACACATATCCGCATCCAGCGAAGACGGGCAGCCTCAGGCGAGCGCCAAGAACAGCCGCTCCAGCTCCTGCTCCGTCATCGGCGGTTCGTCGCCGTCGTCGCGAGCCTGCTGGCAGTAGCGCATCCCGCTGGCCACGATCTTGAACCCGGCGCGGTCCAGAGCACGCGAAACCGCCGCGAGCTGGGTGAGCACCTCAGCGCAGTCGCGCCCCTCCTCCATGGCCTCGATCACGCCGTTGAGCTGACCGCGCGCCCGGCGCAGCCGAGTCAGCGCATCACCCACCATCTCAGGCTTCATCTCCACGACAACCATCTCCCTTCGACACCTCCAACCTACATTACCCCCGGGGGTATTCCCACCGGGGCAGTGCCATCGAGGAGATCAGGCGTGCGGATTCACGGGAGATCGGCCAGCCGGCCAGGCGGCGGATCGAGTGGACGTCGCCGAGGTCCCGGCGGTCCTCGGCCTTGACGCCCGTCGCCCCAGATCGACCACGGGAGGTTCGCCGGCGTTCCACACGCCGGCGAACCTCCGGGTTCGGTTCACATCAGCCCTGCGGCCGGCTGGCGACGGCGCGGTTGTCGGCCGCGTCGTGCTCGGCTTCGATCTGCTCGAGTTCGGCCGGTCCTGCGCGCAGGACAGCGTTGGCCCTGTCGACGTCGAAGTCCTTCTCCCACTTGCCGATGACGATCGCGGCGACGGCGTTGCCGAGGACGTTGATGAACACGCGGCCCTCGTTGAGGATGCGATCGATGCCGACGATGAGGGCGAGGGCGGCCAGCGGCATGTGGCCGACCGCGGTGATCGTGCTGGCCAGCACGATGAACGCGCCGCCGGCGATCCCGGCGGTGCCCTTGCTGGTCAGCATCATGACGCCGACCATGACCAGCTGCTGCTGCCAGGACAGGTCGATGCCCAAGGCCTGGGCCAGGAACAACGACGCCATCGTCAAGTAGACCGCCGACCCGTCGAGGTTGAACGAGAACCCGGACGGGATGACGATGCCGACGACCGGCCGCCCGATTCCCATCATCTCCAGCTTCCGGACCAGCTGGGGCAGGACAGCTTCGCTGGAGCAGGTCGACAACGCGACGAGCAGTTCGGCCTTGAGGAACCGCATCAGGCCGAACAGGCTCAGCTTGCAGGCTCGCATGATCGCGCCGAGCACGACGATCACGTAGACCAGGCAGGTCGCCGTGAACAGCAGGATCAAGTAGCCGAGCTGCTGCAGACTGCCCGCGCCGTAGGTGGCCACGACGGTGGCCAGAGCGCCGAAGGTGCCGAGCGGCGCCAACCGCATGACCCAGCCGACGATGCGGAACACCACTCCCGACAGGGCCGAGATCCCCCGGGTCAGCGGCGCTGCCTGAGGACCGGCCATGTTCAGCGCGACGCCGAAGACGATCGAGACCACCAACGCCGAGAGGATCGCATCTCCGGTGATGGCGCCGAACAGGGAATCGGGGATGAGGCTGGAGACGAACCCCGTGAAACTCGCGTGCTCTTCGGTGACCTCCGCGGGGATGCTGCCCGCGTCCAGGGTCGCGGGGTCGACGTTCATCCCCTCGCCCGGCCGGAACACGTTGCCGACCACGAGACCGATCAACATGGACACCAGGGACAGCACCAGGAAGTAGCCGATCGCCTTGGCCCCGATGCGACCTGCCTTGCGCAGGTTGTCCATCGCGGCGATGCCCGTGGTGATCACGCAGAAGACCACCGGGACCACGATCATCTTGACCAGGGCGATGAACCAGTCGTTGAGCGGCTTGAGGTCATCTCCCACGGACGGGAACGCCAGGCCGACGGCCACACCCAGGACTGCGGCGACCACGACCTGGAACCAGAGTTCGCCCATCAGCTTGCGAAAACGGGATCGCTGCGGGCGATCCGGGACTGTCGTAGACGACATCGTTGTTGCTCCCTTGCACGACGTTGTGGGCGGGTGGAAACCGATCGGGAGGCCGGTGCCGGAGCACCTGGCCCGCGGAGCGGGACCGCAGGTGGCGGCCCCGCCGTGGCTCAGCTGTGCAGCGCGCGCAGGACTTCGTGGAAGGCGGCCTTGCGCTCGAATCCGATGCCGGGCGTTTCGGTCAGGCCGACGTAGCTGTTCTCGACCACCGCACCGTCGGCGAACCCGCCGGTCGGCTGGAACTCGCCCGGGTAGGACTCGTTTCCGCCGAGCTTGAGCGCTGCGGCGATGTGCAGGGAGAACTGGTGGCCTCCGTGCGGGATGCAGCGTCGCGAGGACCAACCGTGCTGCTTGAGCATCTCCTGGACCCGCAGGTACTCGGTGAGCCCGTAGCTCAACGCGGGATCGACCTGGATGTAGTCGCGATCCGGACGCAGACCCCCGTAGCGGATCAGGTTGCGCGCGTCCTGCAGCGAGAAGAGGTTCTCACCGGTCGCGACCGGGCCCGCGTAGTGCTCGCAGAGGGAGGCGTTGAGCTGGTAGTCCAGCGGGTCGCCGACCTCCTCGTACCAGAACAGGCCGTAGGGCTCGATGGCCTTGCCGTATTCGAGCGCAGTCGCCAGGTCGAATCGGCCGTTCACGTCGACGGCCAGGCGCGAGCCGTCACCGTCGAGGACCTGCAGCACGGCCTCGATGCGTTCGAGGTCTTCGGCGAGGCTCGCCCCGCCGATCTTCATCTTGACCACGCTGTAGCCCTGGTCGAGGAACCCCCGCATCTCGTCCTGCAGGTCGCGCAGGGTCTTTCCGGGTGCGTAGTAGCCGCCCGCGGCGTAGACGAACACCGAGTCATCGGGCTCACCGTCTCCGTAGCGGTCCGCGAGCCAGCGGTGGAGGGGCTGGTCGGCGAGCTTCGAGGCGAGGTCGAACAGCGCCATGTCGACCACGCCCACAGCCACCGAGCGCTCGCCGTGCCCGCCGGGCTTCTCGTTGCTCATCATGAAGTCCCACGCGCGGGTGGGATCGAGCTGACCATCCTCGGCGAGCAGCGCCTCCGGGTCGGCGTCCAGCAGCCGGGGAACGACCCTGCGGCGCAGGATCTCCCCGGCGCTGTAGCGGCCGTTGGAGTTGAACCCGTAGCCGACCACCGGTTCGCCGTCCCGCATCACGTCCGACACGACCGCGACGATGGAGCAGTCCATCGAGCTGAAGTCGATCCAGGCGTTGCGGATCGACGAGCTGATCGGGACGGTGCCCTCGTGCACTGCGGTGATCTTCATCGGACCACTCCTCGTTGTAATTTATAAATTGCACGCCGATGCTAGAGTCGGGACGAGTTCCAGCACAACCCCTGATTCAGCGCGGAGGAGAAGCGAGAGATGGGCGGCGCGCACGCGTTCTCCAGCAAGGGCGACGTCGCCTACGTCGAGCTCCGCGAGCGCATCCTCTCCGGAACGCTGCTGCCCGGATCCCGGCTCGCCCAGCACGAACTCGCCGCCGAACTCGACATGAGCCTCACCCCGCTGCGCGAAGCGGTCCGCAGGCTCAGCAGCGAAGGCCTGATCGACCTCGACTCCCAACGCGACGCCCGAGTGGCGAGCATGAGCGCCGGTGAGGCTCGCCAGCTGTTCGAGGTCCGCCTCTCCCTCGACCCCACGGCCGCCGAGCTGGCCGCTGAGCGGCGCAGCGACGACGACCTCGCCAAGCTGCGCGCAGCCGCAGCGCGCCTGCTACCCGTCACCCGCGCCTGGGGCGAGGAGGCGCTGACCGCGCACCGCGCGTTCCACCGGGCCCTCTACCTGGCCTCGCGCAACGACGTGCTGATCAGGATGCTCGACGACCTCTGGGACAAGTCCGATCGCTACCGCCGCATCGGCCTGGAGCTGCCGCCCGGCGAGGAACCTCGCACGCGGGACCACCGCGAACACCACGACCTGGTCGACCTCGTCGAAGCCGGCGATGGCGCCGGTGCGCGAGAGCTGATGCGCGCCCACATCGAGCGCAGCCTCACCGGCTCGGCGATCGACGCCCTCGAACAGCGCGAACGCCGCACCGCAGGGGAAACGACCTCCGAAGCCAGCTGACGGCACCGGTGGTTCGCGATCCTGAGATCGCGCGTGCGGCGGCGAATCCCGGCGCTCGTCGCGGTTTCCCTCTTGAACCCGTCCGGATTCCGCCAAGGTCAACCGTTCTCGTCGGTGACATCAAAGACCGCGGCGGGGCGACTCCAGATCGAGTCGCCCCGCCGCGGTGTCCCGCGGTCAGTGCCCGCCGACCGGCTCGACGTAGCCGCCGGTGAACACCGAGTCCGGCGGCGGATCCACCAGCGGGCCCGGCAGGGCGAAGTCGACGGCACCACCCACGGCATCGGCCGGGGCGCCGGCCCGCTGCTGCTCGAGGTAGCCGGCGAGCTGCACGCCCGGTGCGCCCTGAACGGTCATCGTCCGGCGGTGCTCGAGGAAGGGCAGGTCCACCGAGCCGCCGCGGACCGTGACGGTCTGACCGCTGGGTGCCGCCATGGCCCACCAGTCCTGGTTGTTGTCGGTGACGCGCACGCCGATGCGGTGACCGGCGGGCAGCTTCCAGTCGGCACCCCAGAGGCGCAGCGGAACGGTCGACTCACCCGCCTCGCGCACGAGGTGTCCCTGGCGCGTGATCAACGGTCCCGTGCCGTCCGGACCGAGGTCGTAGACGTCGACCACCAGGTTGGCGTTGGGCATCGACGTCGTCACGTCGATCGAGGCTGCCGGTGAGCCCGAGAGGTGCACGTCGTGCGGCAGCGGATTCGACACGGTCCACACCCCCGAGGTCACGGCCGGATCGGTGGGCTGTCCGGACGAGGAGTTGGCCGCGGTCGAGACCGACTGGGCGTGGTCGACGTAGGTGCCGCCCTTCAACGGCGTCCGGAACTCGCTCATGTCCGCCGCAGGCCACTGGGCCTCCGAGCGCCACGCGCCGTCGTTGGTCTGCACCGCGTGCGGCGGGTCCGGGACGGCCGGCGCCTGATCCTTGAGGAAGCGGTCGTAGAAGCGCATGACCTCGTCGAACCAGCCCTGACGCCCCATCTTCAGGCGACCGGTCTCGTCGACGTCGTTGCCGCGCACGTGCTCCCACGGGCCCAGCCAGCTCCGCTCGTAGCCCGGGTGGTTGTCCAGGTACTCCTGCATCCCGTCGGCGACCGTGTTGTTCTCGGTCAGGCCCTGGGTGAGGAACAGCGGCACGTTGGACCCCACGGCACCGGGGATCAGGTTGCGCTCCTGCCAGAAGGCCGAGTCGTGCCTGTCATCGCCTGCCTGCTGCGCGAAGTTCTGGGCGAGGCAGACCGGATCGCTGAGGCTCTGGAGGTTGTACCGAGGAGCATCGGTGATCGGGCCCGGTGTGGCGGCGATGCCGTCGTAGAGGGCGGGCGTCGCGACCGAGTTCAGCCGGCGCATCCCGTCGCCGTAGAGGTACCGGTAGTCGTCGTACACCGGTTCCTGGCTGACCACCGCGGCCAGGCCCGGAGGCCGTTCGTTGACCCCGACCAGCCCGGTCAACCCGTCGTAGGACTTGCCGTACATGCCGACCCGGCCCGTCGACCACGGCTGGCTCGCCGCCCACTGCACGGCGTTGACCACGTCCGCCTTCTCGCCCGGTCCCGACCAGTCCAGGCAGCCGGAGGAGCCGCCGAAGCCGCGCAGGTCCACCATGACGAACGTGTAGCCCTTCTCCAGCAGCCCGGAGCCCTCGACGAAGTCCCGGAACCGCTCCGATGGGCCGTCGTTGGGCCCGATCGGGTCGTACGGCGTGCCTTCGACAGCCCCGGCGGGCCCGGTCTGACCGGAGTGGTTGAAGTAGGGCCCGATCGAGAGGATCACCGGCGTCTTGTCGGTGGGCTTGGAGCCCTTGGGCCGCAGGACGTCCGCGTGCAGCGTCGCCTCGCCCGCGCTCGACGGGGAGGAGATCCACGCCTCGCTCCACTCCGCGTCCGGGTACGCCACGCCCGACGCCTGGGCCGGCGGCACCGCAGGCACCATCACCGCCGCGATCGCAACTGCGACCACCCCAGCGCCTCGACGGCGCCTCGACTTCCTGGTCAACGCCCGCTCTGTCATGCAGCGACCACCCTCCCGGCACTGGTGCGCACGGCACCTCGCCCGGATGAACTCAACGTCACCCGGCGGATTCGTCCGGGTGACGCTAGAGGATCGAACGCCGCGAGTCAGGAGCCTTTTTCACACCGTTACCGGTTTCGAACTCCCGGCGTTTCCTCCGATTCCAGGACAGGTGTCCGAGGGTGATGGCACAGTGTCGATCACTGATCGAGAGGCGGCGGATTTAATGGGCGACTACTTCGAGCGGATCGTCGATGTGGAGGTCACCGGCGAGGACGCCGGGCGGCTCGCGGAGCGGATGGTCGACTGGATGGTCTCCGAAGGCCTGATCACGCGTGAGATGTCCAGCGACCGGGTGTTCAGCCACCCCGTGGACAAGGGCTACGTGCGAGGCCCCAACTGGGCGCGAGCCGTTGACGACTCCTCGAACCCGGACTGGTTGCCGGGCCCGGTGGCCGTCATCGTCGGTCGGGCCCACTACGTCGGCGGTGAGGGGATCGACTCGGCCTCGAGCGCCTTCTGCCCGCGGTGCCAGAGCGAGACGGTGGTCATCAACTACCCGACGGAGTACGAGACGAACAGCGAGGTCTGGCAGCCGTTCGAGGACGCCATCGCCGCCTGGGAGGAGACCGGTGAGGGGGCCGCACCCTGCTCCGCCTGCGGCGCCTCCGTCCCGGTCACCGAGTGGCAGTGGAATCCCGCATTCGCCGTGGGCGCCCTGGCCTTCGACTTCTGGGACTGGCCATCGCTCTCCGAGAGCTTCTGCGCCGAGTTCAGCCGACAACTCGGACACCGCACCGTGGAGCACGGGGGCAAGATCTGACGGGAGACCCCCGCGACGAAGTTCCCGCGGAGTGCCGCACGGGACATCCGCCACCGCTACAGGGCGGAGCCGAACAGCAGCGGCACCAGCGTGTACATGACCAGCATGATCAGCACCAGCGAGAGCGCGTTGAGCCAGACGCCGGCCCGGACCATCTGCTTGATGGAGACCTCGCCCGAGCCGAAGGCCACGGCGTTCGACGGGGTGGCCACCGGCAGCATGTAGGCCGAGCACACCGCGAGGGTCACCGCGATGGTCATGAACAGCGGGTCCAGGCCCAGGCCGACGGCCACGGCACCGAAGATCGGGAAGAACGCGGCCGCGGTGGCCGTGTTCGACGTGAGCTCGGTCAGCGCGAGGCTGACGACGACGACAACGAGGAGCACCAGCCAGGACGGCACGCCGACGAGGCCGCCGACCTGCCGGCCGAGCCACTCGCTGAAGCCGGTGGCGGTGAACATCGCCGACAGCGACAAACCGCCACCGAACAGCAGCAGCAAGCCCCACGGGATCTCCTTGGCCGCGGACCAGCGCAGGAGCGGAGTGCCGTCACCGTTGGCGGAGCGCTTCTCCGCAGGAACCAGGAAGCAGGCGACGGCGGCGGCCATGGCGACCTGGGTGTCGGAGATCCTGCCGAGGAACGGCAAGGCCTGCGCCACGACCGGGATGTCAGCGATGAAGGGCACGAAGACCCAGAACGAGATCGCGAACAGGAAGATGGTGCCCACGCGGCGTTCCGGCGTGGTCATGCGTCCGAGCTTCGCCAGTTCGGACCGGATCATCTCGGCACCGCCGGGGATCTCGTCCACCTCGGCGCGGAAGACCAGCTTGGTCAGCACGAGCCAGGCCACGAAGAGCAGGACGATCGCCCACGGAACGCCCACCAGCATCCAGTGGCCGAACTGCAGGTCGAAGTCGTGGGCCTTGCCGAGGTAGGCCTTCATCAGGGCCATCGGAGGTTGCCCGATCAGGGTCGCGGTCGATCCGATGGTCACGCCGTAGGCGACGCCCAGCAGCATCGACGCGGCGAACTTCTTGCCCGCGGCCTGCTCGTCGACCGAGCGCACCAACCGCAGGATGGACACCGCGATCGGCACCATGATCACGGCCGTCGCGGTGTTGGACACCCAGGCCGAGATGAAGGCGGATGCGGCCATCAGACCGAACACGATCTGAGCAGGCCGGGTGCCCACGGCCCGGATGGTCAGCAACGCCACGCGCAGGTGCAGGTTGGCCTTCTCCGTGGCCAGGCCGAGGATGACGCCGCCCAGCACGAGGAAGACGACCGAGTCCGCGTAGGGAGCCGCGACCTCCTTCATGCTGGCCATGCCGAACATCGGGAACAGGACCAAGGGCAGCAACGAGGTCACCGGGATGGGGGCGGCCTCGGTCATCCACCAGATCGCCATCCAGAGCGCGCAACCGGCCACCGCACGGCCCTCGAAGGGCAACGAGGACGGCAGGACCAGAGCCAGCACCAGGCCGGCCACCGGTCCCAGGGCCAAGAGCCACCAGTGGCGCTTGCCAGCGGAGTCGAGAGCATCGCCCTTCTGCTCCGCAGCCGCGGCGGCGGAGTGCTCCGCGGTCCCGGTCCCCGCGGCCGATGGCCGCGAGTCCGACTCCCCACTCAGTGGGTTGCTCATTGCTTTGCCCTCGAATCCAAGCTGGAAGAGACGTTGGTGAGACCACGTGAATCTGAGATCTACCGAACCGTAAGCGCCTGAATCACGAAGGTGAAATACATGTTTCCGCCGGATTGATACATGCGGTGTCTCAATAGGTCAGATCCCCGCCCGAGCCGGGTTCGCCCGCAGTGCTTTTGAGCAACCTCGAACGGACAGTCTCCCCGACCTGTTGCGCCTCAGCACCTCGCAGGGGTCAGTCGCGGGGCCGGAGCGTGCTGATCCAGCGGCGGGTGTCGGCCGGGTCGATGACGTCGTCGAGCTCGAAGGTGGTGGCCGCGCGCAGCGCGCGGCCGCGCTCGTAGGCCTCGGCGACCAGGCTGTCGTAGAGCTGCTGCCGTGCGGCCTCGTCGGGTGCGGCTGCGAGCTCCTTGCTGTAGCCCAGCCGGACCGATCCCTCCAGACCCATCCCGCCGATCTCACCGGTCGGCCAGGCCACGGTGAACTGCGGGGCCCGGAAGGAGCCGCCGGTCATCGCCATCGCGCCCAGCCCGTAGCCCTTGCGGAGCACGACCGCGCCGAACGGCACCGTCAGGCGAGCGCCGAGCACGAACAGCTCGCCGAAGCGCTTGACCGTCGCGTCCTCCTCCGCCTGCGGTCCCACCATGAATCCCGGTGTGTCGCAGAGGGAGACGATCGGCAACCCGCCCGATTCGCAGAGCGTCAGGAAGTCGGCCAGCTTGTCCGCCGCCTCGGCGTCGATCGCGCCGCCCAGGTGGTGACTGCTGTTGGCCACCAGGCCGTGCGCCACGCCCTCCACCCGGACCAACGCCGTCACGATGCCCACGCCGTAGTCCGGGCGCAGCTCCAGCACCGAGTCCACGTCGACGATGGCGTCGATGGCGCTGCGGACGTCGTACGCGCGCAACCGGTTCTCGGGCACCACGTGCCGGGCCAGCCGCGGATCGGGCGCCTGCCACTCGACGCCCTCGCCCGGGGTCAGCGGGCTCTGGAAGTACGCCAGGTACCGGCGCGCCAGGTCGACGGCGTGCTCGTCGTCCCTGGCGACCAGGTCGACGACACCGTTGCGGCGCTGCACGTCGATGGGGCCGATGTCCTCGGGCCGGTACTCCCCCAGCCCACCGCCGGAAATCATCGCGGGCCCGCCCATGCCGATGTTCGCCTCGGGGGTCGCGATCACCACGTCGCAGGCACCGGCCAGGGCCGCGTTCCCGGCGAAGCAGCGACCGGAGGCGATCGCCACCGTCGGCGCAGCGCCGCGCAGCGAACCCAGCAGGCGGAACGTCGGAACGTCCAACCCCGCAACGACATCCACGTCGGTGTCGCCGGGTCGGCCACCACCACCCTCGGCGAACAGCACCACGGGAACCTCCCGATCCCGGGCCACCCCGAGGATCCGGTCGGTCTTGGCGTGGTTGCGCATCCCTTGCGTCCCGGCGAGCACCGTGTAGTCGTAGGAGATCACCACGGCCTCGGCCGCCGCCCGGCCGAACCGGTCCGCGCCGATGGTCGCGACGCCGCCGACCAGCCCGTCGGCCGGAGTGTTGGTGATCAGGTCCTGTTCGGACCGTCGGCTGCGCTGGGCCGCGAGCACCAGGGACCCGTACTCGACGAAGCTGCCCGGATCCACCAGATCGCTGATGTTCTCGCGCGCGGTCCGGCGACCGAGGCGGTGACGCTTGGCCACCGCCTCGGGGCGCGCCGAGTCCTGGGTGATGGCCTGCCGCTCGCGCAACTCGTCGAGGTCCGGCCGGGAGGAGTCCAGATCGAGCTCGAAGGCCGATTCGGCCTCCACCTCGTCGGTCCGCGCGAACACCAAGAGCGGATCGCCCGGAGCCACCGTGCGGCCCGGCGGCACCAACGGGCGCACCACTCGCGTCGCGTGTTCGGCGGACAGGACGTGCTCCATCTTCATTGCCTCCAGCACCGCCAGCTGGCCGCCCGCGGGAACCTCCTCGCCTTCATCGGCGGCCGAGACGACGGTGCCCGCCATCGGGGCGCGAACGACCTCCTCCCCCGGCCCCAGCTCCAACGCGGTGCCGGATGAGGGCGCGGAGGTGCTCGCGCCCGCTTCGGCCACCAGTCGTTCGACGTTGTCCGCCAGGAACGCGGTGCTCACGGGACCCGCGCGCAGCTCGTCGTCGGCGAGCAGGGCGCGCAGGAAGGGGATGTTCGTGGCGGCCCCGTCGATCGCGAACTCGCCCAAGGCCGCGTCGAGCTTGGCGAGCGCGGTGGTGCGGGTTCCCGCGCGCACGATCACCTTGGCCAGCAGGGAGTCGTACCGCGGGCTCACGACCAGGCCCGGCAGACCGAAGGTGTCCACGCGGACTCCCGGCCCGGTGGGCGGGGTGAACGTCGTGAGCGTGCCCGCGGTCGGCGCGGCGCCGCCGTCGGCGGTCATCGTCTCCAGGTTCACCCGGGCCTGCACCGCCGTGTTCGCGACGGCCGCGGGTTCGCCGCGAACACCGGACGCGTCCGCCACCACGCCGTCCGGGAGCGCGAGGTCGTGCAGCCCGGCTCCGTCCGCGAGGGCGAGCTGCGCGGCCACGAGATCCACGCCGGTGATCTCCTCGGTGATGGTGTGCTCCACCTGGATTCGGGGGTTGACCTCCAGGAACGCTAGCTCCTCGCCCCGCACCAGGAACTCCACCGTGGCCAGACCGCGGTACCCGAGGCTTCGGCACAACCGCACCGCGGCCTCGTGCGCACCACGACGCGCCGCCGGATCCAAGCCTGCTGCGGGAGCGATTTCGAGCAGCTTCTGGTGCCGCCGTTGCAGGCTGCAGTCCCGGTCACCGAGCGCCAGGGCCGCCGTGCCGTCCGCGACCACTTGGACCTCGACGTGCCGGGCACCGTCGAACAGGGCCTCCGCGAACACCTCTCGGTTCCCGAAGCCCAGTTCGGCCTCGTCCGCGCACGCCCGGTACGCCTCGTCCACCGCAGCGGCGTCGCGCACCACCCGCATGCCGCGCCCGCCACCACCGGCCAGCGCCTTGATCATGATGCCGCCCGGGTTCTCGGCGAGGAACGCGCGCACCTCCTCGACCGTCGCGGCACCGGCGGTGGCGGGCAGCACCGGCGCGTCCACGGCGACCGCGGCGGCGCGGGCCGACACCTTGTCGCCCAGGGTCTCCAGGACCGCCGGATCCGGTCCTGCGAAGCCGACCTGCGCCGCGGCGCAGGCTCGCGCGAATTCCGCGTTCTCCGAGAGGAACCCGTAGCCGGGGTGCACGGCGTCGGCGCCGGACCGCGCGGCGGCGGCCAGCACCGCCGCGTGATCGAGGTAGGCGGCCGGACCGGCTCCGGCCAGCGGAAACGCCTCGTCGGCGGCGTGCACGTGCGGCGTGTCCGCGTCGTCCTCCGCGTACAGGGCCACGGTGCTGACCCTCATCTCGCGCGCGGTGCGCACGACGCGCAGCGCGATCTCACCGCGATTGGCGATCAGGAGCTTCTTCATCGTCACGAACCCCTCGGTCTACGCGCGGTCACGGGCGGCGGGCAGTTCTGCGGCGCGGTCGAGCAGTTCGCCCTTGCGCACCTTGCCCGTGGCCGTCATCGGCAGCTGGTCGACGACGACGAATTCGGGCACCTTGTACCCGGCCATGTTGTCCTTCGCCCACGCGCGCAGGTCCTCGCTCGCGGCGCTGCTGTCCACCACCACGAAAGCCACCGCCACTTGGCCTTTCGCGCGGTCGGGACGAGGCACCACCGAGACCGACCGGATCGCCGGGTGCAGGCGCAGCAGGGCTTCGACCTCGGACGGGAACACGCTCATCCCGTTGGTCTTGATCATCTCCTTGGCGCGCGCCAGGTAGTGCAGGGCTCCCCACTCGTCGAGCCGTCCCACGTCGCCGGTGTGCAGCCAGCCGTCGCGGATCGTCTCCGCGGTCGCGTCGGGTCGGCCGTAGTAGCCGGTCAGGATCGACGGGCTCCGCACGATGATCTCCCCCGACGTGCCGACCGGCACGGGATCACCGGAGTCGTCGACGATCAGCACATCGGTGCCCGGCACGGGCAGCCCGCAGAACACCGGGTCCGCGTGCAGGTCCCGATCGCCGTCCTGGAACCCGAGCGTGAAGGTGTCGGCCGTGTGCGTCTCGGTCATGCCGTACGACGCCTCCCTCAGGACGCTGCCGGTGGCGTCCCGCCACCCCGCCCTGACCTCCGGGGTCAGCTTCAGCACGAACGAGACCGCGAGCGCGTTGCGCAGCGACGACAGCCGCTCGCCCTCGAAACCCGGCTCGTCCATCAGCTCCACGTAGTTGTCGACCGTGGCGACCAGGTCGGTCACGCCGTGGCGCTCGACCAGGGTGACGGCCGTGGCCGGGTCCCAGCGCGTCATCAGCACGACCTGCTGGCCGTTGACCAGCGGTTTGAGGACGCCGAAGTCCTCGCCGGCGATCCAGAACACCGGCAGGAAGTTCAGCGACACGACACCGGGATCGCCCACCTGCGTCCCGCCGGCCGCGCTGGCCGTCGCCGCCGTGTAGACCATGTGCCGCTGGGTGTGCTCGCAGCCCTTCGGCAGCCCGGTCGTCCCGCCGGTGTAGTTGAGCGCCGCCAGCGCGTCGGGATCGCTGGGCCGCGCTTCAGCGGGCGCCGAGGCGCTGATGTCGGCCCAGTCCGAGCGCTCGGCGGTGAGCTCGAACGGCACCGGCACGTCGGGTTCGGCCGTGAGCAGGTCGGCGAGACCGGTGTAGGCCACGTGCCGCACGGGCGTGTCGCCGCGCACCGATTCCACGAGGTCGGCGAACTCATCTTGCGCCAGCAGCACCGTCACACCGGCGTCGTCCAGCTCGTACCGCAGCTCGTGGCCCCGGAACATGGGGTTGATCGGCACGTGCACCGCGCCCGCCTTGAGAACGCCCACCATCGCGATGAGGAACTGGGGGCAGTTGCTCAGGAACACGCCGACCCGGTCCCCTGCCGCCACACCGCGTTCGCCGAGCCATCCGGCGAAGCGGTCGCTCAGCTCGTCGTATTCGGCGTAGGTGATGTCGCGGCCGTAGAACGAGATCGCGATGGTGTCCGGGCGGGTCTTGGCCCAGTGCCGGAGGTGTTCGGGCAGAGCGGGAACCTCGACGGGGTGCACGACGGTGCCCGGCACCTGCTCCGGCCAGTTGGCCGCCTGCAGGCGGCGGACCTCGGCTAAAGCCTCTTCACGGCGGGACGACGGCATTCGGGCCTCCTACGGTTCGGGCCGCGAGTCGGCGACGACGCCGACGGCGCGCTCGGTGAGCCGGATGTGATCGTTGATGAACTGCTCGCGGTCCTCGTCGGGAGCGTGACCGAGGCGGGCGGCGCCGCGGACGATCGAGTCGCTCAGCATCGACACCAGCTGCTGGGGTGGCACGCAGGGATCGATCGTGGCCGGGTCCAGCCCGGACAGGTAGTTGGTGAAGCGCCGCTCCAGCCGACGCCGCAGCGTGCTCCACAGCGCGTCCACGTCGGGGTCGACCCCGGCACGGCTGTCGATCTGCGCCACGAGCGACCCGTTGGCGAAGATCGCCTCGGCGAACGCGCGAGTGGTCGA
This sequence comes from Saccharopolyspora sp. NPDC049357, assembly GCF_040677225.1. Lineage (NCBI taxonomy): Bacteria > Bacillati > Actinomycetota > Actinomycetes > Pseudonocardiales > Pseudonocardiaceae > Saccharopolyspora > Saccharopolyspora sp. NPDC049357. The sequence goes on from NZ_JBFAQJ010000001.1 coordinate 44,118, forward strand.
CCGCAGCACGGTGACCGGCGGGAGGGACTCGATCCCGTCTAGCTGCTGGGTGGATTCGAGCTGGGCGCAGACCTGCTCGGTGACCGCGAGGAACGCCTCGTCCTTGGACCGCAAGTAGGCGTAGAACGTCGGGCGCGAGGTCTGCGCCCGAGCCGCGATCAGCTCGACCGTGGTCGCCGTGTAGCCGAGGTCGTCGAAGCACGCGGCGGCGGCAGCGAGCAGCTCCTCGCGCCGAGGGCCCGACGTCTCCCGGCGATTGGCCCGCGCGCGCTCCTGGGCATCACTTGTCGTCACGACTCCATTGTCGTGACCTCGGTGCCGACCTTCGGCGCGCGCCCGGGAAGCGGACATCAGGGGGTTGACAAGCCTTGTCCGGGAACGGATTCCGGGTCGTCGCAGGCCGATGCCGGATGGCCGACCTCGGGGATGGATGTGGTCAAAGCAGCCCCTCCGGAACGAGTGACGGCACGTGATCCCGACCAACACTCGTTGACGTTGACGTCCATGTCAATACGCGAGCCGCACCGCACCCGGATCCGGCCGAGGAAGTTCGACAAGTGCCGAATTCGCGGTGCCGACGTCCATTCGCTTTACCGGGTTCATCGAACGTACCCGCCGACTGACGAGGCTGGCTGTTCCGATCGTTCTCACGTGGAGTCGCACATGGATCTCTCTCGCAGGCAGTTCGTCAACCGCTCGCTGCTGGGCGGCATCGGGATCGCCCTCGTCGGCAACGTCGGAGCAGTCACCGCCGCCGCCCCGGCCTCGGCCGAGAACGGCCAGCCCGCCGGTTACGGGCCGCTGGTACCCGATCCCGCGGGACTGCTGTCGCTTCCCGCCGGGTTCAGCTACAAGATCGTCACCGAAGCCGGCAAGACGAAGCTCGAATCCGGCGAAGCCACGCCGCAGAAGCACGACGGCATGGCCGCTTTCATCCGCCCGGACGGCGGCAGCGTGATCGTGTACAACCACGAGATCAAGGTCAGCCAGAACCCCGAGTTCCCGGTGCCCCGGCTCGACGGCCTCACCTACGACCCGGTCTCCCCCGGCGGCTGCACCGTGGTCGAGGTCGACGCCGAGGGCAACCGCGTCACCGAGTACGTCGCACTGGCCGGCACCTCCACCAACTGCGCGGGTGGCCGCACCCCGTGGAACACCTGGTTGAGCTGCGAGGAGACCGAGGACAAGGCCGGTGAGAGCGGTCAGCAGTTCGACCACGGCTACACCTTCGAGGTCGACCCCTACAACCGCGAGGCGAACCAGAACCCGAAGCCGATCAAGGCGCTCGGCCGGTTCTCCCACGAGGCAGCCGTCGTCGACCCGAACACCGGGCACATCTACCAGACCGAAGACGCGTCGGGCCCGAACGGCCTGTTCTACCGCTTCACCCCGCCTGCCTCCGCACTGCCGCTGGGCCCTGGCAAGCTCCGCGCGCTCGGCGACGACGACGGCACCTTCGAAGCGATGAAGGCCGCCGACAAGTCCGGTCAGCACGTCGACGACCTGTCCCGCGCGACCGAGGTCGGCACCACCTACGGCGTGACCTGGGTGGCCGTGGCGGACCGCGCCGCGGCCACGACCTCGATCCGCGAGCAGTTCACCGACGACCAGATCACCCGCGGGCGCAAGCTCGAAGGCGCCTGGTGGGGCGACGGTGGAGCCTACTTCGTCTGCAGCTACGCCCGCCTCGAAGACAGCCCGGGCACCCCGCACGACGGTCAGGTGTGGTTCTACAACCCGCGCAACCAGACCATCGAGCTCAAGCTGCGCTTCGAGTACGACCAGGACGACAGCGCCAGCTTCGACGGCCCCGACAACATCACCGTCTCCTCCCGCGGCAACGGCCTGATCCTCGCCGAGGACGGCGACGGGCAGCAGCACCTGTTCGGAGCGACCTTCGAAGGCCAGACCTACCCGCTGGCCCGCAACGAGATCAACACCGGCACCGACGCCGAGCCCGAGTACAGCGAGTTCTGCGGCCCCGTCTACTCCCCCGACGGCAACACCCTCTTCGCCAGCGTCCAGACCCCCGGCGTCCTCTACGCCATCACCGGCCCCTGGGACCGCCTGCACAACGCCTGACCCACCCCACCCCTGCACCGGTGACGCCCCGACCAGAACGTCCCTGGTCGGGGCGTCACCGCTGACGCAACAACCGCACTCACCCGGCGAACGCTGAACCACCGCACCGCCGCGTTCCACACCGGCTTCCCCGATCACCGCGGCAACCGGGGACCGGGGTCTCGGGTTTTCGGTGCAAGTGGTCGTGTCTCACCGCCGGCTAGGTTCCCCGATTTCAGTGGAAGTCCTCTCTCGGATTTCCATGGAACTCGGAACCCGGATTTCCTCTGAAATCCGGGAAGCCGGGTGACCACCACGGGCCTGGACGGCCCCACCCCGTGATCGGGGACCCGGATTACCGCCGTGATCGGGTGCCGGAAAACCGCGGTAATCGGGTTTCTGATTACCACGGTTTTCCCGGGTGCCGGGCGGGAGCCGGTTGTCAGGGTGCTGGGGTGGTGTTGCGGATCTCCTCGCGGAGGACGTCGGGTCGGTCGCTGATGATGCCGTCGACGCGGTTGGCGATCAGCGTCCGCATCAGGGCCGGGTCGTTGACCGTGTACGGGTTGATGCGCATGCCGTGCTCGTGAACAGCGGCGACGTACTCCGGGGTCGCGGCCGAGTGGTGCGGGTTGACCTGGTTGGAGTAGGTGGCCACCTCAGCGAGCTGGTCGGTGGTCGGCGCACCCAGCACACCCACCTGGACCGCCGGGAGCAGGCCGTGGAAGTGGCGGATGAAGTCCCAGTTGAAGCTCTGCACCACCAGGTGCTGCGCCATCGGGTCGGGCTGCATCCACTGAGGACGCTGCTGCAGCTCACCGGCGATCCGCTCGGCGATGCCCGGGTAGAGCTCCGGCGCCTTGGCCTCCAACAACAGGCCGGACGCGGTGAGCTCCAGCTCGTCGAGGACCTCGGCGAAGGTGGGCACGACGGCGCCGGCGTAGCGCGGGTCCTTCCAGGAGCCCGCGTCGAGCGTGCGGATCTCCTCCAGCGTGAAGTCCGAGACCCGCCACGGCGCCCGGTCGGGGAACTTCTGCTCGACGTCCGTGGTGCGCGACAGCGTGGTGTCGTGGATGACGACCAGCTGCTCGTCCTTGGTCTGCTGAACGTCGATCTCGACGAGGTCGGCCCGCATCTCGGCACCCAGCCGGACGGCCTCCAGGGTGTTCTCCGGCGCGTAGGCGGAAGCCCCGCGGTGGGCGATGTTGGTGACGGTGGCGGTCGGCTCCGCTGGAGCCGCGGTCACCGCCGTCGTCACCGTCATCGTCGTGAGCAGCGCGGCTGCGGCCACCGCCGCGACCCGGTGCAACATAGGTCGATCCCCTCGTCAGCGCCAGTTTTGTCCGGAAAGACGGGAGAATACTGCGGACATCCGGTATCGCGGACCTGATCGCCGCCTGGCCCACCGGTGTCGCGCGCCTGAACGTTGCACCGCAACCGCCGAAACCGCCACGCTCCAGACCCACCCCGGAACGCGACATCGGTTGATCGTGCTCAGCCCAGCAGACCGCGCGGCCGGGATTCAGCCGGCGAGCTGCGGGTACAGGGCGGTCAGGTCGGCGGACAGTCCTGCCTTGACCCGCCGCGAGAGGTCGTCGGCGAGCACCTCGTGCGCTCCCACCTGGATGCCCTCGACCGCCAGCCGGGCGACCTCGGCCGCACTGACCTTGGGGGCGTCGACCCCGGCGGCCATGTCGGTGTCCACGTACCCCATGTGCAGGCCGGTGACGGCGATGCCGCGCGAGTGCAGCTCCAGGCGCAGCGAGTTCGTCTGCGACCACAGGGCGGCCTTGGAAGCGCTGTAGGACCCGCCGTTGCCCAACCAGGACAGCACCGAGTGGGCGTTGAGGACGTGACCGCCGCCGTTGCGCTCGATGATCGGCACGAAGGCGCGGGAGACCAGCAGCGGGCCGTAGAAGTTCGTCTCGAACTCCCGCCGGATGTCCTCGATCGAGGAGCCCAGCATCGGAACACCGACGGAACCGCCCGCGTTGTTGATCAGAATCGTGACGTCCCCCGCCTGCTCGGCGACGGCGGCGACGGAGTCGGGGTCGGTGACCTCCAGCCGCACCGGCACGGCGTCAGGATGTGTCACGGTTCTCGGGTCGCGGGCCGTGGCGTAGACCTTGCTCGCACCGCGCGCGAACAGCTCCTCCACGAGCGCCTTGCCGATGCCGCGGCTGCCGCCCGTGACGAGTGCGACGGCACCTTTGATCTCGGTCATCTTCCAGCTCCAAACTGCGTGAGATCCAGCCCGGACGAGTCAGTCCAGGGTGACGACGACCTTGCCGTTGGCGCGTCCCCGCTCGACGTGCGCCATGGCTTCCAGGAGGTCGGCGAAGGGGAAGGTCCGGTCGAGCACGGGGCGCAACGTTGCGCTGCCGTAGAGGTCGGCCAGTTCCGCCAGCTGAGTCCCGTTGGCGCGCATGAAGAAGAACGAGTAGCGCACCCCGAGCTTCTTGGCCTGCTTGCGGATCTTGCGGCTCATCAGCGACAGGACCGGCTTCAGCACGGGGCGGCCCAGTTGCTCGGCGAAGGCGGGGTCGGGCGGGCCGACCACGCTGATCGCCAGCCCGCCCGGCTTGAGCACCGACAGCGACTTCTCCAGGTTGGCCCCACCCAGCGAATCGAGCACGACGTCGTAACCGGCGAGCACGTCGCTGAAGTCCGTCGTCCGGTAATCGATCACCTCGTCGGCGCCGAGTTCCCGCACGGCCGCGGCGTTCTCGGCGCGCGCGGTGGTGGCGACGTGGGCACCCAGGTGCTTGGCCACCTGAACGACGGTCGAACCCAAGCCGCCGGCCCCGGCGTGCACGAGGACCTTCTGCCCGGCCTCGACGTGGGCGAGGTCGACGAGGGCCTGCCAGGCCGCCAGCGCCACGAGCGGCACCGCGGCGGCCTCCTCGAACGACAACGACCGGGGCTTGTGCGCCACGTCGTCCTCGTCCATCGCGATGAACTCCGCGAACGCGCCGATCCGAAGATCGCGAGGCCGGGCGTAGACCTCGTCACCGACCTCGAACCGGCGGACCGAGGCGCCCACCTGCGTCACGACACCGGCGACGTCGTGACCGAGGACGAAGGGTCGCTCGTAGCGCAGCAGCTGCTTGAACTCGCCGTTGCGGACCATCTTGTCCAACGGGTTGATCCCGGCCGCCCGGACCTGGACGAGGACGTCCCGCTCTCCCGGCACCGGGTCGGGCACGTCCGCCGCGCGCAGACCGTCCGCACCGTAGGACTCGACGACGAACGCCTTCATCGCGACCTGCCTCCTGCGCTCACCCGGCGTCGAGATCACGCGCCATTGAATTACGACCGTACTCCATTTAAACTAGCACGGACCGCCAGCGGCGGACCAGCACGTGCGGAGGAGGAGCGGTGCGGTACGACAAGGAGCACAAGGACGCCACGCGGCGGAGGATCATCGAGACCTCCGGCCGCCGGTTCAAGCAGGACGGCCTCGACGGCTCCGGAGTCGCCACGCTCATGAAGGACGCGGGCCTGACCAACGGCGCCTTCTACAAGCACTTCACGTCCAAGGACGACCTCGTCACGACCGTCGTCGCGGAGCAGCTGACCGGGCAACGAGCGATGCTCGACGAACGCGCACCGGACAGGGCCGGCGTCGAGCGGTTCATCCGCGACTACCTCTCGCCCGGGCATCGCGACGCCCCCGAGCGCGGCTGCCCGTCCGCAGCCCTGCTCGACGAGATCGCGCGCTGCGACGACACCGTCAAGCAGGCCTACACCGACGGCCTGGTGACCATCGCCGACGACATCGCCGCGCGGATCGCGCCGGACGACCCGGACTCGGCGCGCACGCGAGTCCTCAGCCTCTTCGCCACGCTCTTCGGGACGCTGCAGCTCGCCCGCGCGATGGCCGACCCGAACCTCTCCGATGCGATCCTCGACCAGGGCATCACCAACGCCCTGGCCATCCTGGACGACGCGACCCGGAACTGACACGCACCACCAGCGAACGGATTCGACCATGACCACGACCACTTTCGCCGACGTCAGCCGGATCGACGAGATCTCACCGGGCGTGTACACCGCCGACGCCGATCCGGAGTGGACCATCGGCGGCAAACCCAACGGCGGCTACCTGCTCGCGATGCTCGGACGCGCGGCAACGCAGTCGGCGACGCACCAGCACGTGCTCGCCGCCAGCGCGCACTACCTGAGCTCCCCCAAACCCGGTCCCGTCCACCTCGCCACGGAGGTGCTGCGAACCGGGCGCTCGGCGAGCCAAGTGCGCGCCCGCATGACCCAGGACGACACCCCCTGCGTCGAAGCCACGTTCACCATCGGAGCACTCGCGTCGGACGCGACTCCGCAGTGGAGCGACGGCATGCCCGAACCGGCGTCCTTCGCGCAGCACGACTGCGAGCCGGTCAACGGGGCTCGCGGCGTGGCCATCATGGACCAGGTCGACCTGCGCATCCATCCGGACGACTTCGGTTTCAGCCGGGGCACCCCGACCGGCTCCGGCGTGCTGCGCGGATGGCTCGAGCTTCCCGAGGGGGAGCACTTCGACCCGATCTCACTGCTCTACGCCGTCGACTCCTTCCCACCCGCCACCATGAACATCGCGATCACCGGCTGGGTGCCCACCCTGGAACTCACCGCCTACGTTCGGGCGCTGCCCGCACCCGGCCCGGTGCGAATCCTGCACAAAGCGCAGCTCATCGACGACAACCGCGTCGACGAGTCCTGCTTCGTCTGGGACAGCCGCGACCGCCTCGTCGCCCAAGCCACCCAGCTCGCGGGCATCCGCCTCAACCCACCTGAATGACCACCACACCGGGACAGGAGGAAGTCATGCCCACTCGACCTCGCACGGTGGCGTTCGACGTCGTCGAAACGCTCATGTCCCTGGAACCGCTGCGGCCCCGGTTCGCAGACGCGGGACTCGCCCCCGAACTGGTCGAGCGCTGGTTCGACCGGCTCCTGCGCGACGGCATGGCCCTGACCCTCGCCGGTGACTACGAGCCCTTTCCCGCCGTCGCCGCGGCAGCGTTGAAGACGCTCTCCCGCGGCGACCTCGACGACGACACCATCGCCCACGTCCTGGCCGGGTTCCACGAACTCCCCGCGCACCCCGATGTCGAACCCGCCATGCGCACGCTCGCCGACGCGGGCATCTCCATGGTCTGCCTGAGCAACGGCACCACCGAGACCACGACCCGATTCCTCGAGCACAACGCACTCGATCACCACATCGACCAGGTCATCAGCGTGGCCGACGTCCACAGCTGGAAACCGCCGGTCCGCGTCTACGACCACGCCCTCAGCCAGATCGGCCGCGCCCCGCACGAGGTGGCCCTGGTGGCCGTGCACGCGTTCGACTGCCACGGCGCCAAACGAGCCGGACTCACCACCGGCTGGGCCGACCGCCTCGAAGGCGTCTACAGCGACGTGTTCATCCCGGCCGACGTCGTCGGACACGATCTCGTCGACGTCGCCCAGCGGATCGCCACGCTGCCCGAAGCCGGACAGGACTCGTGAAGGCGAGCGATCGTGCTGATCAACTGCTCAGCACGATCGCCACGACCGCGGCCAGCGCCACGATCGCGAACCCGGCCGTGAGCCCGATCAGGACCGGATGCCGCAGGTGCCACGGCACCAACCCCGGTCGCCGCCGCTCCAGCTCCTTGGCCGTGAGCTCACCGCGCAGCTCCACCACCGGGCGCCCGAGCCGTTCGAGCAGGCCGGCCAGCTCCGCGCCGTCGTAGGTCTCCTCGCGGATCGCCAAAAGCCGCCGCCGGTCCCGATCGACCAGGAAGAACCAGGTCTTGGCACCACCCTCCCCGGCGACCACGACCCGCACGCGCAGCACCTCGGCTACCTCCGCCAACGCCACCCGCCTCCGAGGCGCGCCGAACGCGGTCTGGCTGATCTCGTCCGCCGTGAGCAGCAACCGCGTCCGCAGCATCAGGACCCACACCAGCCCGAGCACGAGGACCGTCAACACCCCGCGGAACGCGTACCCCGCCCCGTCCGCCTGCGGCACGGGAAATCCGAAGAAGGTGAGGGCCCCGAGCACGGGGCTGAGGCACAGGGCCATGATCCGCCGCCACCGCGCCACCCGCACCGTCAGCCGCTCGACCTGCTCAGCAGTAGTCACGCGGGAAGACCTTAGCGGGCGCTCGCGATGCTGCTCCGACCGATGGTCGTGCTGCTCGACCCGGGATCCGAAGCGTGGACTGCGAACGATGACCTCCGACTCTGGTCGCTTCGCCGCGCCGGCGCTGGACTGAACCGCGACACCGAGAGACGGGGATGATCAGTCGTGGTGAGGTTCAACCAGAGGATGCCCGCCGGAACCGACGCGATGGCGGACCTAGCGGCCTTCCCGCTGGTGGAAGCGCTCTTCGGTCGCCGCTCCCGGCGCTTCGCCGTGGGCGCCGAGATCCCCGACGGCCCCCTCGCCTACCGCTCCCGGCACGAACCCCTTTCGCTCACGGAGCTCGAACGGATGCTCGTGCTCAGCGCGATGGGCGGCACGACGGGCTGGCACCACTCGATCACCCGGCACGCCCGCTACGCACCGCACGTCTCCAACTACGCCGGAGGAGCGGCCGGGCGCACCTTCCCCTCCGCGGCCGGGTTCCACACCGCCGAATTGTTCTTCACCGACGACTCGGGCCTCTACTACTTCCCCACCCGCGACGCGGGCGCACTGGTCGACCCGGCGGTCGAGGAGGTCACCCCCGAGCTGATGGTCGAGCGCCACCGCGCGCGGTCACAACAGCTTTCGACCGCGAGGCTGCACCTGCCCGCCGAGGAGCCCCACCTCGAGGGGCACAACACCTGGTGCGTCAACGTTCCCGGCTCGCTGCTGGTCATCCCGGTAGCCGACCTGGCACAACACCTCATCGCCGTGCTGTGCTTCTTCGTCCAGAACGGCTACGCGATCTACGACGACATCAACGACCGCACGATCCCCGGCCTCGACGAGTTCAGCGGACTGGTCGACGTCGACGAGCCGTTCCCGCTGACCTTCACCGAGCAGTACGCGCTCACCGAAGCCACGGCCGAGCTCGCGACCGCCTGCTACGCGGGTGTGCTGATGCTGCAGGCGATGGGACTCGGCGGCTGGATGTTCGACGGGATCGACCGATTCTCGATGCTCGGCGCCTCGGGCGATCCCGACGTGCCCGGCCTCGGATTCCGCTACGACGAGGACGAGCGCTGGTCGACGCCCAACCCCACCGGCCGCGAAGGGGTCTTCGAGGCCTACTGCCCACCTCACCACCCGGACATGAGGGCGGCGGTGGAGGCCTTCGCGGAACGCAAGTTCGGACCCGGCGGTCCGTTCCACCGCGACACGCCGGGCGCCTGGACCGACAGCCCCGGGTTCCGGGGGAGCGCCCAGGTCCACGACGATGCGTTCAAGGCCTGCGTGGCGCTCCAGGCCCAGTACCTCTTCGACACCTTCGGCAAGTTCCCCGCAACGGTGCCAACGGTGTTCATCCTCAACTACGTCCAAGCCCACCACCTCGACCTGGACTTCTACGACCACTTCTTCAAACCCGGCGCCTACCTGCGCACGCACGCCACGCACATGCGCGAGTGGCACGACCGAGGTCACGACGCCCAGTGAGGGGCGGAGCCCACGCTGACCCAGCCCGAATCCGCCCGGTCCACTTCGATTCGGACGCGCCCCCTCCGGTCGCAGCCGACCATCACCCTCATGGAGCACTCCCGGGTGGTGTGCCCGGTTGCGTAAGATCGCTGCCCGCGATCACGATCCACCAGGGGGGAACGATGCCAGAGCACCGGTTCGGCGAGCACCTCGATGCGTCCGCTGATCCGACCGGTTCCCGTGATGCCATCGGGCTTTCGAAGCACGAGGTCAACATCTCGCTGCCGAATCCGGCACGCATCTACGACTACGGCCTGGGCGGCGACCACAACTTCGCCTCCGACCGGGAGGCGTTCCACAAGCTGCTGGAGGTCGATCCCGACGCGCGGACCGTTGTCCGCTCCAACCGCGCATTCCTGCGTCGCGCCGTGCGCTTCTGCCTGGAACGCGGCATCACCCAGTTCCTCGACCTCGGTTCGGGCGTTCCGACCGTCGGCAACGTCCACGACGCCGCGCACGAGATGAACCCCGATGCCCGCGTGGTCTACGTGGACAACGAACCGATCGCCGCCGCGCACACCCGGCGCCTGCTCCAGGATCAGCCCAACACGGCGATCATCGAGGAGGACCTGCGCGATCCCGAAGCCGTGCTCAACGCACCGGAGACGGCGGGACTGCTCGACTTCTCGCAACCGGTCGCCTTGATGATGGCCGCGGTGCTGCACTGGGTCGGTGATGACGTCACCGACCTGCTCGCCCGGTACCGCCGGGGGCTCGTCCCCGGGAGCGCGCTCGCGATCAGCCACCTCACCGATGAGGACCTGCCGGAACAGATGCGCGAGGTCGAAGCGATCTTCGACGAGACGAGCGTTCCGGTCACCTACCGGCCCCGCGCCCAGGCCTCCGAGCTGTTCACCGGATTCGACATCGTCGAACCCGGAGCCGTGTACTGCTCGGAGTGGCGCTCAGAACCCCACGAAACCCTCGCGGAACCGGAGCGGACCAAGATCTGGGCCGCCGTCGGCATCAAGACCTGACTCCTCGCCAACCACGGGACCGTCGAGGCGCGACGTGCGGGCGGTCAGGTTTGGTCGGATGCTGGGGACGCTCACCCTCGGGGAGCGTCCCCGTTCTGTCGACACGGAAGGAACCGGAATGACCACCACGCGCACCGCACACACCACCTGGGAAGGCAACCTGGTGGAAGGAACCGGCACCGTGGCCCTGGACTCCTCCGAGATCGGGCAGTACCCGGTGTCCTGGCCGTCCCGCGCGGAGCAGCCCAACGGCAAGACGAGTCCCGAGGAGCTCATCGCCGCCGCCCATTCCAGCTGCTACTCCATGGCGCTCTCGAACGGACTCAGCCAAGCCGGCACGCCGCCCACCAAGCTCAACACCCGAGCGGAGGTCACCTTCACACCGGGCGAGGGCATCACCGGCATCCACCTCACGGTCCAGGCCGACGTGCCCGGTGTTGACGAGGACGCCTTCCGCAAAGCAGCCGAGGACGCCAAGGCCAACTGCCCCGTGAGCCAGGCCCTCGCGGGCACGACGATCTCCCTCACAGCCTCCCTGGCGTCGTGACCCCGCCGCCGGTGGCCGAGCGAGAAACGCCCTCGGGCCGGTGACTTCGGGCTGAACGTCAGAGTCGCCGTTGCCTCGACGCCACGGCAGCCGCCAACGCGGCCGCACCGACCGCCGCGAGGGCCAGGGCACCGTGGCGTTGCGACGCCCACAGCTGCCAACTGCGGGTCTTCGACTTGTCGTCGAACACACCCCGTGCTCCGTAGTCGCGGCCCGAATCTCCGTCGGCGGGTGCCCACAGGTTCGCGGTCCGATCAGGATCGGCGACCACGTCCGTCTGCTGGGCCGCGACACCGCAGCGGGCGAGGTAGCGGTCCAGAGCTCCCGGCGCGAGCGCGTTGGCGATCAAGGTGGCCACGGTGCTGCCCCCGCACCAGTACTCGCGACGCTGGGGGTGGTCGGCGGCGTGCACCACGGCCCGGGCGGCCACCTCCGGCTGGAAGATCGGTGGCAGCGGCTGCGGATGCTTCGGCAACCGCGACAGCACCCAGGAGAACTGCGGCGTGTTCACGGCGGGGAGCTGCACCATCGTCACCCGCACACCACTGCCCTCGTGCAGCAGCTCGCACCGCAGCGACTCGTGGAAGCCCTGCACGGCGTGCTTGGACGCGCAGTAGGCCGACTGCAACGGCACTCCCCGATAGGCCAGCGCTGAACCCACCTGCACGATCGTTCCTCGATCGCGCGGACGCATCCGTTCCAGCGCCGCGTGCGTCCCGTGGACGAATCCGAGCAGGTCCACTTCCACGACGCGGCGGAACTCCTCCGGAGCGATCTTCGAGAACGGTGCGAACACCGAGGTGAACGCCGCGTTCACCCAGACGTCGATCGGGCCCAGACGCTCCTCGACCTCGTCGGCGGCGTCGCTGACCTGCTCCTCATCGGCGACATCGACCTCCACGGGCAACGCTGCGCATCCGGCGGCACGGACCTCCTCAGCAGCCGCCTTCAACCCGGTGCCACCCCGAGCCAGCAAGGCCACGCCCCGAGCACGCCGAGCGTATTCGCGGGCCACGGCCCGCCCCACCCCACCGGTCGCACCTGTGATCACGACGACCTGTGACCGCGCTGCGGTTCGCACTCCCGCACCTGCCTTCCTGCCGCCGAAGGTGAAGTCACGATCTTTTCCATCGCGCAGCAGCACTCGCGCCGATCGCCTCCGGGCTACCCGCGAAACCGTCACCGCAACACCGGGCCGGCGGACGCGGGCTGGTTTGCGGCCATCGCCCCTTCGGGTAACTCGACGGGCGTTCGAGCAGCACGTGTTGGGAGGTAATCATGGCGCGCGGGACACGTGGCGAACACGAGCCGACTCCGGCAGAAGGTGAACCGGTGACGCAGATCCCCGCCGCAGGCACCGACGACGACACGTCCTACGACGAGGGCACCGGCGACCGGATCAGGCCGGACGCGGAGGAAGCACCGGAAACCGAACAGGGCGAGGGCAAGGCGACCCATCATCTCCCGGCCGACATCCCACCGGGCGAGATTCCGGAACGGTGAGCCCTGCCGCTCGAAGGCGGGGTTGATTTCAGTCATCGCTGACGCGACGACTCCCATCGAACGTGTGCCCTGAACGAGATGTTGACGCACCCGGAACGCCACCCGCACCATTGCGTCATTAGCACCGAGGTGCGCTATGGGCAACACGGATTCCCGCGTCTCCACCCCGCCGCGCGGTGCGCTGATCGTCTGGAGGGCCCGATGAGGATCCTGGTCGCCGACGCCTTCCCCGAGGAACACCGGAACCGACTCGCCGCAGCGCACGACTGCGTCTACGAGCCGGACATGACCGCCGACCAACTGCCCGCGGAGATCGCCGGGTACGAGTCGCTGGTCGTGCGCAGCACCCGCGTCACAGCTCAGGCGCTGGAATCCGCCCACGCGCTGCGGCTGGTGATCAGAGCCGGCTCGGGAACCAACACGATCGACAGCGACGCCGCCTCCCGCCTGGGCATCCACGTCTGCAACGTGCCCGGGCGCAACGCGATCGCCGTCGCCGAGCTCGCGTGCGCGCTGCTGCTGGCCATCGACCGGAACATCGCGGACGGCGTGGCCGACCTGCGCGCCGGCAGGTGGGACAAGAAGCGCTACTCGCACGCGCGCGGGATCTTCGGTCGTGACGTCGGCGTCGTCGGGCTCGGTCAGGTCGGCCTCGCGTTCGCCGAACGCGCCGCCGCGTTCGGAACGCGGGTGCACGCCGTGACCAAGCCCGACCGCGACCGGCAGACCCTGGAACGCGCCCAGGACATCGGGATCACCTTCGTCGACGACCTCCCCGAACTCGCGCGCACCTGCGACGTGCTGTCGCTGCACGTGCCCGCCACCGACACCACCAGGCGGCTCGTCGACCGGGAGCTGCTGGCGCAGGTGCGCCCCGGCACGATCATCCTCAACACCGCGCGCGGCGACCTGATCGACGAGGACGCGCTGATCGAGGCGATGGACACCAAAGGAGTGCGTGCCGGGATCGACGTCTACGCCGACGAACCCGCCACCGGCACGGGCACCTTCCGGTCGCGCCTCGCCGCACACCCGAACGTCTGCGGCACCCACCACATCGGAGCGTCGACCGAGCAAGCCCAGGCGGCCGTCGCCGCCGAGGCCGTGCACGTGATCGAGGAGTACGCGAAGGCGGGCACCGCCTTGCACTGCGTGAACCCGCAACCCCGGGAGTTCGCCCCGTCCCTCCCCGCGAACGACCGGTCATGAGCACCCCGCGCACCGAGGCGACCGACGCAGGAGTCATCGCGCGGCTGCCGCGCGGCCTCCGGGTGGACCGCCGTGGCGGCGAGAACCCGGCCGGTGCGACGCAGATCCGGGAAGCGCTCGACTCGGGTCGGTACCAGCGCATGCCCGGTCCGGCCGCGGTCGTCTACCGCATCGCGAACGAGAACCACCAGCAGACCGGTGTCGTCGTGGAGGTCTCGGTCGAGGAATACCGGGCCGGTCGGATCCGGCCGCACGAGGCCACCCAGCCCGACCGCGAACGGCTGCTGGAGGAGTTCACCGCGAAGTCCGGGATCGAGCGGACGCCCGTGACTCTCGCGCACTCCCCGGACCGAGTCCTGCGCTCGGTCACCGAGAGCGTCACCCGGACCGAGCCCGACGTGGACCTCACGGCCGCAGACGGCACGCGGCACACGGCATGGTTCTCCCGAGACGCCGTTCTCGCGCGGGCCACCGAGCTGGGCCTGCGCGGCCTCGACGCGCTCTACATCGCCGACGGCCACCACCGGATGGCCGCGGCCCAGCGCTGCGCCACGCGCCACCACGTCGACCCGGACCACCCGGCCGCGTTCACGCTGGCCGCGCTGTTCCCCGCCGACGAGATGCGGGTCTTCGGCTACCACCGCTGCCTTCCCGCGTCCGGTGAATCGGCTGCACGGGTGCTCGCGAAGCTGGGCTCCTCGGCGGTGCTGGAGAGGTGGGATGGGTCCTCGGCGGCGATCCCGGAGCCGGGTGTCGTGGTGGTGCGCTTCGCCGACGAGGTCTACCGGCTGAAGCTGCGGCCGCGCGGCCCGGACGGGCACGTGCGCACCTCGCTGGACATCGTCTCGCTCGACGAGGAAGTGCTGCCCGAGCTCGGGATCTCACCGACCTCGTGCGGCAACGGCCCGCCCGAGAGCTGCCGCCACCCCGCCGACGGGGCGGTGCTGTTCGCAGCCCGCCCGCCCAGCGTCGAGCAGATCATGGCGGTCTCCGACGCGGGCCTCCTGATGCCACCGAAATCGACGTGGTTCGCGCCCAAACCCGCCCCCGGCCTGTTCCTGCGCGACCTGACCGACCCGACGTGAACCGCCGATTTCCGCGTCGTTCCTCGGTCACCGATGCGTAGACCTTGATCTCGGTGGGTACGTCTGGAGGACGAGCACCCCACCGGGAAAGGACGAAGCCATGATCACGCTCGGAATCGTGCTCCTCATCGTCGGATACCTCACCGGTGTTCAGATCATCTGGATCCTCGGCATCGTCGCCGTCGTCCTCGGCGCCGTGCTCGCCATCGCCGGCCGCACGGGCCACGCCATCGGCGGCCGACCCCACTGGTTCTGAGCACGTGCAGCCCACCTCCGACCTCGAGAGGAGCGGCCGACGAAATCCGCTGCACACCCATCACTTCCGGCAGGCACATGACCGGAACGCGCAGAGATGCCCCGGCCCAGTGGTTCCTGACGCGCACCGAGCGCGGCAACCCGTGGTCGAGGCTCGACGGCCTCGGCCCGGGCAACGTCGCGTGGTCCGAGGGCAACCTCGCGCACCCCTTGATCGACGGTGCGGAGTACTTCCCCCGGCTCATCGCCGAACTGTCCGACGTCCACGCCGGTGACCAGGTCTACCTCTCGGCGTGGATCGTCGATCAGGACAAGCGGCTCGACGGGACCGGAACGACGATGCGGGCGCAGTTCGCGCGCGTGCTGCGCGAGGGCGCATCGGTCCACGCGCTGCTGTGGTGGCCCTACCTGGACCTCGACCACGACCTCGTTTCCGCCAACCGGGATTTCGCCTCCTCGTTGCGGGAGATGGGCGCCGGCGTGGTGCTGGACCAGCGAGTTCGCCCGGCGGGCTGTCACCACCAGAAGTTCCTCGTCATCCGGCGCCCGCGGCGTCCGGAGACCGACATCGCGTTCCTGGGCGGGATCGACCCGTGCCCGAGCCGGTTGGACGAGCACGAACATCGCGGTGACGGCGACGTCCAGCACTCCATCGACAACGAGCGCTACGGCGAGCGACCGGCCTGGCACGACGCGCACCTCCAGGTGCGGGGCCCCGCGGTCGACGACGTCGAGCACTGCTTCCGAGAACGCTGGCAGGACGCCGCGATCCGCCTGCGCGGGCCGCTCGCCCGGCTCCGGCGCCGCTTCGGCCCCGGCGAGCCCGAGGCCGAGGATCTTCCCGAACGGCTGCCCCGACCCGCTCGCAGCGGGCCGCACTCGGTGCAGCTGCTGCGCACCTACCCGACCAAACACCCTCCGTACCTGTTCGCCAGGAGCGGGGAACGCAGCGTCGCGAGGGGCTACGCCAAGGCCCTCCGGCGCGCCCGGCGACTCGTCTACGTCGAGGACCAGTTCCTCTGGTCACCGATGGTGGCTGAAGCCTTCGCCGCGGCACTGCGCCGCGAACCCGAGCTGCGCCTGGTCGCCGTGGTGCCCGCTCACCCCGAGAAGGGCGGCGCCGTGGAAGTCGCCACCTGCGATGCCGCGCAGGACAAGGCGCTGAAGCTGCTGTACGAGGCCGGTGGCGATCGGGTCGACGTCTTCGAGCTGGAGAACGACAGAGGACTCCCGACCTACCTGCACTCGAAGGTGTGCGTCATGGACGACAGCTGGGCGGCCGTGGGATCGGCGAACCTCAACCGCCGTTCCTGGACCTACGACACCGAGCTGACCGCAGCGGTGCTCGACGACCGGCGACCGGCGACCGGCTTCGCGCGCGAACTGCGCCTTCGGCTGTGGCGAGAGCACCTGGGACGGGAGTCCGGGGACGACTCGGGACTGACCGATCCCCAGAAAGGCGTTGAGGTGTTGCGCAGCGCCGCAGCAGAGCTCGACGCGTGGCACGAATCCGGGCGGAGCACACCTCGCCCACGTGGGCAATTGCGCAGCCACCCCCGGCGCGCGAAGTCCGCGGCAACGCGGTTGTGGGCGGTCCCCCTGGGCCGACTGATGATCGACCCCGATGGCCGTTCGTTGCGAGCGCGGCTGGCCGACTGGTCTCGCGGCCGGTTCGCATCGAGCCCGGCTCACACGTCCGACCACGCGCCGCCAAGCCCGGAACAGCCTCGTGAGCCGCCGGACGAAGCGGAGGTTGAGTCGCCCTCGCCACCCCAGGCCTCGGCCTCTCGACGAGTTCCTAGTCGGTGAGCGTCCGGGACGTGCCGGTCGGCTGGTGGATCAGTCCTGGTCCGACTCGTTCTCGCTCATCCGGGCGTGGACCGCGTTCCAGAGCGCTTCCACCTCGGCCTGGGCCGAGGCGACTTCCGAGAAGTCCTCGCCTGACCGCTCGTTCAGCGCATCGGCGAGACCGGCCAGCACCTGGGAACCCTTCATGCCCGCACTGGTGAGCGCCAGAGCGAGCCCGTCCGGAAAGCGCGGAGGCGAACCCGCCTCACCATCGCTGTCTTCGGAGGAATCCACCACGCTCCCCCAAGCCGCGTCGAGCTGCCCCAGAGCGTCGAGCACGTTGCGCCAGATCGTCAGCTGCTCGACATCGGGGTCCGGTGTCCGCTCGCTCATCGACCTCGTTCCTCTCGTGGAAGGACTGCGGACCGAGTCGCGAACCGGCTGCACGCGAGCACATCGGCCATCGCCATTCGTACCACGCTCAGCGACGTTGGCTCTGCCCGTCGACGGCTGCTCCACGTGCGGAGCGCGCTCGCCCCCGCTGTCAGGTGCTGTTCGGTTGCCGCTGCTGCGCTCGGGTACCCGAACGGGGTGCGCGGACACACCAGAACTGGAGGGACCCATGCCGCAGCGAGAAGCCGGCGCCGAGGCGTTCGTGCCCGCGACCGGTGGTCTGTCCGCGATGGAGAGCGCGGTCCAGGCCTGCCGGGGATGCGGCCTCCACGAGAACGCGACCCAAGCCGTTTTCGGTCAGGGCGCTGCTCGAGCTCGGGTCCTGCTGGTCGGTGAGCAGCCAGGTGCTTCCGAGGACGTGGAGGGCCACCCCTTCGTCGGCCCCGCCGGGCGCACGCTCGACCGGGCGTTCCGCGAAGCCGGTCTGCGCCGCGACGACGTGTACCTGACCAACGTGGTGAAGCACTTCAAGTTCGTCCCCGCGGAGAGGGGGAAGCGGCGCATCCACAAGAAGCCGAGCGTGGGCGAGGTGCGCGCGTGCCTGCCCTGGTTCGCCGCCGAACTGCGCCTGGTGAAGCCGGAACTCGTCGTCTGCCTGGGCGCGACCGCGGCCAAGGCGCTGTTCGGTGAGTCCTTCCGCGTCACCCGCAACCGCGGAGTCCTGCTCGACTTCCCGGAACGCTTCGAACTCGGCGAGCACGGCCCGGACTACGTCCTCGCGACGGTGCACCCCTCTTCGGTCCTGCGCGCCACGGACCGCGAGGCCGCGTACCTCGACTTCCGGAACGATCTCCGCACCGCCTCGGACGCGCTCCGGTGATGGTCGCGCGCCACCGCGGCCGGGCTCACCTGTCGGTGATCAGCGGGTACACGCCGTCCTCGTCGTGGACCTCCCTGCCCGTGAGCGGCGGGCTGAACACGCAGACCGCGCGCATCTCGGTCGTCGGGCGCAGCTGGTGGTGCTCGTGCCCGTCGAGCAGGTACACCGTTCCGGGACCGAGCTGGTAGATCTCGCCGGTCTCCTGGTCGGTGAGCTCACCTTCCCCGTGGGTGATGAACACGGCCTCGACGTGGTTGGCGTACCAGAAGTCGTTGACGGTGTTCGCCTGGAGCGTCGTCTCGTGCACCGAGAAGCCAGCGCCGTGCTTGGCGAGCACGAGGCGCTTGCTGCGCCAGTTCGGTGTCTCGACATCGTCTTCGGTGCCGGTGACGTCGTCGAGGTCGCGTACGAACACGGTGTCCTCCCAGGCCGAACGGTCTGGGCTCCCGCCCAGACCACGCAGCACGGTTCCTACCCCGGACGCGCCGTCTCGAAACCACGGCGGCTCAAGCGCGGCGGGGTTTGTGCCGCGCCGCAGCCGGGAATCACAGCGGTTGAAGTGGACCCGACGTTGGGGAGCGAGATCCGTGCCTGCAGGTCAACGCGAGACGGGTGAATGTCACGTGGTGCCGGACCAGCGCGCAGGTGGCTGGAAGGTCACCGGTGCCGGTGCTGAGTTCCACGTTCCACGGCAGTGCGACGCGATCGACGAGGCGTGTTCGCAGCTCCGCCACGGCGACGGCGGAGCGGTGATCATCCACGGACTTTCCGGTCAGGTGCAGGACCGGCGAACGATCTGAGAGGGGCGTCGGTGGTCGACCCCCGTGCTCAGGGCTGGGCGCGCCGGATCGAGATCCGACCGGCGCTCACCCGGGTCTCGTACCGCGGCTGCGGGAAGACGGCCGGGCCGTTGACGACCTCGCCGGTCTCCATCTCGAAGCAAGAGCCGTGCCAGGGGCACACCACCCGGTCACCATCCCGCTCGCCCTCCTCCAACGGGCCTCCGGCGTGGCTGCACACCGCCGCGATCGCGACCGGTGCGCCCGTGCGGGAGCGCGCGAGCAGCACGGACTCACCGTCGACCTCCAGCCGCATCAGCGCATCGGACGCCAGGTCTTCCTCCGCGAGGACGTCGGTGAACTCGGCAGGACCGGTGTGCGCCGCGTCGTGGTTGACCCGGACGCTCATGCCGTAGCTCAACTCGCCTCCGATGTGAGCCGCGATCGAGGACAGCGCGAAGGCTGCTCCGGAGCTCGCCTTGGCACATCGACGACTGCCCCGCACGCGTCCCACGAGGGACGCGATGTTCAGCACGAGGCCGCCAACGTTGAGCAGGGCGTGCGCACTCGCGACCCGCCTGGTCTCACCCATGAGGTCACGCCAGTCGGAGGTGCCGGTCAGCGCCGCGGGCAGGGTCGCCAACACCCCCACCGCAAGCGCGCCGTCCGCGGCCTCGCCGCATCGTTGCGAGCCCGTGAGCGACTCGGCGGCATCGAGGATCAGCGCCGTCGCCATCGCCCCCACCGGGACGTCGGTCAACGCGGGGTGCAGCGGAGCGCCCAGCCAGGTCCCGTCCAGGAGGTTCCTCAGCGGCATGGTCTTGCGAAGCGCGTCGCGCACCAGCGGCTGGAGCTTGTCCTCGACCGGGTCCAACCAGGTCAGTCGTCGCGCCAAGCGTCGTCCGACCATCTCCTGCTGAGGCATCGGCATCTCCTTGTTCGACATCCGCTCCGGGACTCATCACATCGAGGGCTCTGCCGGCGCAGGCGCTGCGGAGCGGGCGCCCACCCATGGTGGGTCGTAGGGCGCCGCGCCGCACTCGAAGAACCGGTGCGATCGACGCTGCAACACCCTTCAGAGCGTTGCGGCGTGGTCCGGCACGTAGGTGTAGTGCTCGCGAGACGGCCGCCGACGCCCGGACAGCGGCGGCAGAGCGGGCAGCTCGAACCGAGGACGCGGTACCTCGCTGTACGGCACGGTCGAAAGCAGGTGCGCGATCACGTTGAGCCGAGCGCGGCGCTTGTCCTCGCTCTCGACCAGGTACCAAGGGGATCGTGGAGTATCGGTTGCTTCCAGCATCTCGTCCCGAGCTTCGGAGTACTGCTCCCAGCGAGTCATCGACTCCAGGTCCATCCGGGACAGCTTCCACCGCCGCATCGGATCCGCGTTGCGCTTGCGCAGACGTCGTTGCTGTTCGGTCCTGCTCACGGAGAACCAGTACTTCCGCAGCAGGATCCCGTCCTCGATCAGCAGTTGCTCGAACACCGGGCACTGCCGCAGGAAGCGCCGATGTTCCTCATCCGTGCAGAAGCCCATGACGTGCTCCACACCCGCGCGGTTGTACCAACTGCGGTCGAACAGAGCGATCTCGCCCGCAGCGGGCAGGTGCGCGACGTAGCGCTGGAAGTACCACTCCCCGCGCTCCCGCTCCGTCGGAGTCGGCAGCGCGACGATGCGCGCCACGCGCGGGTTGAGGTGCTCGGCGACTCGTTTGATCGTGCTTCCCTTGCCAGCCGCGTCCCGTCCTTCGAACACGACCACCAGCCGGGCTCGCTCCTGCCGGACCCATACCTGCAGCTCGACCAACTCCGCTTGCAAGCGGAACAGCTCCCTCTCGTAGATCGCACGTGGCAACCGCTGCGGCCTGTCTTCCTGGTCACCACCGACCATGCCCATCACCTCCTCGTCAGAAACGCCGACCAGGCGCTGCCCAGGTCGGACTGCGGACGAAGACCACCGGACCGGAGTGGCAGTCGAACGTGTTGAGCGCCGTGTGCCGCCTCATGCGCTTACGCCTTGCCCGCGCGGTTGTCCGCGCTGGGACCGGCTGCTGCGTTTCTCTCTTGTCCCCTGCGCACGGCGTTGAGGACGGCCTGCAGGACGAGTCCGAGGAGGAGCAGGTCGGCGAGCATCTGGACGGCGACGACGAGGCGCAGGGGCTCAGCGACGGGGTGGATGTCGCCGAAACCCACGGTGGCGAACACGGTGATGGTGAAGTAGAGGGCGTCGCTGCGGGTCAGCGGTTCGGAGAACACCGCCGGGTTCGTCTGCGAGGCCAGGAAGTAGCCGGCGGAGAAGATCAGCAGGAAGGCCGGGATCACCAGGGTCAGCGTCTCGAGAGCCCGCAGCCCGGGATTGCGGGAGCGCACGATCGCGCGAATCTGCCACACGATCAGCCCGGTGATCGCCGCCAGCCCGACCAGCAGGCCCAGCAGCGTGTAACCACCGGGCCTGGCTGTGAGTGGCAACAGGTAGTAGACCGCGACGAGCAAGACCACGGTCAGCGTCGCTCGGATCGATACGACGATCACCCGTCGCCGCGGCGTTCGGGTGACAGGTGACGTCGGTGGCACGATGGTCGCGCCGCTCATGCCGGCGGGGTCGCCACGTCGGCGGGCTTGGGACGATGGGGGATGCGGAAGTGGCGGCGGGGTCGACGGCTCTGCCTGGCCTGCTTGTCCTTCTTGGTCTTGGGGGTCGCCGGTTCGGCGCCGAGCAGGGCCTCCACCCATTGCGCGCGGGGGTCGGCGTCGACCAGAACGGCCTTGACCAGCAGGGTGAGCGGGATGGCCAGCAGCGCGCCCAGCGGGCCGAGGATCCAGGCCCAGAACAACAACGCCAGGAACGTCACGGTAGCCGACAGACCGACGGAGTCGCCGATGAACCGCGGTTGAATCAGCGACTGGATGACCAGGTTGAGCACGCAGTAGACCACCACGACCGCGAGCGCGAGCTGCCAGCCGCCGGTGAGCAGGGCCAGCAGGGCCGGGGGCACGAGCCCGATGACGAACCCGATGTTCGGGATGAAGTTGGTGATGAACGCGAGCACGCCCCACAGCACGGCCAGCGGAATCCCCATGATCGCCAGCGCGGTGGTGTCGAGCACCGCGACGATCAGCCCGAACACCGCTGTGACCCCCAGGTAGCTGCGGGTGCCGTGGGCGAAACCCGCCAGTGCGGTGATCATGTGCGGGCGATCCTTCGCGATCATGCCTATTCGGCGGGCAGTGCCGCCGGACTCCGCGGTCAGGAACAGCAACAGGGCCAGGATGAACACCAGGCCGCTCAGGATCGAGCCAACGCTGGAGAACACTGCGCCGATCTGGTCGGCGAACTTGCTCAGATCCGCTGAGCCGGCCGTGTCCCGGGATTGGGCGGGATTGATACCCAGCTTGGTCAGCTGGGCGGACAGCGAGGCCACCAGCTGCTGTGCCTTCCCGGAATTCTCGGCCAGCAGTGCGCCGAGCTGGCTCACCGAGGCGGCCAGGAACGCCGTGAGCGCCAGCAACGACCCGAAGATGACCACGAGCAGTGACAAGACGGCTGCCCACGTCGGCCACCCCTTGCCCTCCAGCCAGGTCTTGATCGGGTACACCGCGATCACGATCACCAGCGCCAGCAGCAGTGGCCCGAGCAGCCACGACACCCAGTACATCCCGGCCACGGTGACCACCGCCGCAGCCGCCCCCAGCAGGATCACCACACCCCGCGGCAAAGCCGCACCCCCCGGACCCTGGCCGGGACCCGTTGGGCTCCCCGCCGATCCCTGCCCGCCGACGCCGGGTCGGCCACCGCTGTCCACCATCCCCGCTCGCTCCCTTGCTCCTCGAGTCGCGGAGCCACGCGACTCAGGCGACACACCGAACTCGGGTCTGATCGCCTAACCACGGCCGCAGGGCGGCGTGGGCGGCAGCGGCGGGATCCGTTCGGGATCTCGTGAGCTGCCGCCTGCCACTACTCGAGACGTCACCGCTCGGTCTGGGCGCTCCAGGTCGCGATCAGCGCGTAGATGATGAGCACGTCGATCACGAGCAGAAGGATCGACCAGATCGGGAAAGCCGGAAGCCAGGCCAGCTGCACGATCATGTTGACCGCCACCAGCCCGACCCCCACAGCGCGCGCCCAACCCGGGGCATTGCCCAGCAAGGACAACCCGGTCGCCAGCACGAGCGCGCCCATGATGATGTGCACGAATCCCCACGCGGCGAGGTCGACGGCCAAAACCGCGCCTCCGACGGAGACGAAATAGGTCGGGGAGAACAACGCGGCCAAACCTTCGATCACACCGAATCCGCCGAGCACCGCCATCATCACGCCGCCGAAGCGCACCCAGTCCATTCCCGCGCCCGAGCCCTGGATCGCCCCACCGTATTGCGAGCGCGGCTTGGGCACGGCCCCGCGGCCCTCCGCGGTCCGTGTCTGCTGCTCGGACATCGATACCTCCAGTTGTTCCCGACGGTCCGACTCCATCGCGGAACCGCACACCGCTAACGTGCGCTTGAACGATGAGTGCGGCCAGTGCCAGAAGTCCCAGCCAGACGGCCACCCCGGCCCCGCGACCACCTGCCCGGACAGACCTCAGCCGCAGGCTCTTCGCAGTCGGCTACGCGCTGGCTCGCTCATCACGCGCGGACGTGCCGACGGGCTTCAGCGCGCAACGATCACCGGGCAGGGCGAATGCTGCAGCAGTTGCTGGCTCGTCGATCCGAGCAGCAAGCCGGTGAACCCGCCACGCCCCCGCGCACCCACCACCACCAGTTGCGCATGCTGGGCGTGCTGGAGAAGCGCTCGGGCGGGTTTGTCGTGGGACACGTAGCGGTGGACCTCGACGTCGGGGAACTTCTCGCACCAGCCCGCCAGCTGCTCGGCCAGCCACCGTTCCTGGTCGGTCTGCGCGCTGTCCCAGCCCTCCCCCTCGGACCACCACGCCGCCTCCGCATCGATGGAGTTCCAGGTGCGCACCGCTCTCAACACCACACCGCGCCGCGCCGCGCATTCGAACGCCGTGGTCAACGCCGCTTCGCCGGTGGAGGACCCGTCCACTCCGACGACGACCGGGGCTTCGGGCACCGCTGTGCCGGGGCCGCGGACCATCGCGACCGGGCAGTGCCCGTGAGCGCTGAGCGCCACCGCCACCGACCCGACCACCAGCCCGGTGAACCCACCCAAACCCCGACTGCCCACCACGACCAATTGCGCCTCGTGCGACTCGTCGACCAGCACGGCCCCCGCCTGTCCAACATGGATCTCGGTCTCCACCCGCAGGCCGGCCACCTCCGACTTGGCGACATCGGCCGCCCGGTGGAGCCACTCCTTGCCCTGGCGCTGCGCGGCCTGGATGTACGGCACGGGAAGTGGGTAGCCCGGCAGATCGGGAAGGTAGACCAACGAGAGCACGTCGGCGTACACGATCCGCAGCCGCGCGTTCCTGCGATGCGCCTCAGCCGCAGCCCACCGCACCGCGTGGACGGCCGACGACGAGCCGTCGACGCCCACGACCACCGGTTTGAGACTCGGATTGCTCATTTCCACTCCCGAGAGGCGACGGTTGATGCGTCAGATCAGCCGATCTTCTTGGCCCAGGCGGCCATCCCTGTCCCGCAGTGCCTGAACGCCGAGTCGATCGACTGCTGACCGATCGGTCCACTGCCGAACAACCAGATGTGGCGTCCGAACTCGCTGCCGCGCACGGGTCAACCGAGAACGGGATCCACAGCTTCAGAAGCCCGTGTCCCTTCCGGACCGACTCCCCCGAGTTCGAAGCCGCTGGGGATGATCAGGACGGGACACCGCGCGTTGTGGATGCAGCGCAACGCCGTGCTTCCCAACATCGCACGGGTGCCGTGTCCTCTGTCGCCGAGGACGAGCATCGTGGCGTCTGCCGACTTCTCGGCCAGCACATCTTCCGGGTGCCCTTCCACGAGCTCTTCACGCAACTCGGGCGTGGACGCGCCCGCCAGGCACTCCTCGACGACGCGGTTCAGTTCCCGCCAGTGCCGATCACGAACCTCGTGGGGCGCCAGCCTGGGGTTCATCATCAGCGGGGCGGGGCCGGCCAGCACCGAGTGCGACTGCCACACCATGATCACGACGACCGAAGCGCCACGCGCGCGTGCCTCCCGCAACGCCCACTCCAGCGCACGACGACTCGCCTCCGAGCCATCCACGCCTACGACGAACTTGCTCGCGATCACAGCGATCTCCTCGCTCCGATGACCTCGCCCCGCGGAGAAGGGCCGCCCGCGGAGGGCTGCTTCCGACTCAAGAGTGGGCTTCGCACCGCACTCGGATAAGGGCATTTGGTCGTGGTGCGGACCTCACCGCGGGTCGTCAATCGTCAGCCCCGTCCCGGCCCGGTCCAATCGGACTCGACGTGCGCCCACTCCCACTCCCAGCGACGCCGGGCCCAACCGTCGGCGACCGCGCGAACGGTCTTCATGATCCCGGCGCAGCCGAGGAGGCCCAGAACGAGCACACCGACCGCGGTGCCCGTCGCTGATGCGCTGCTGGTGGCCTCCGTCGGCGGGGTCGGCGCCACGCGGTCAGCACCGTCGACCGACACCGGCACGCGACTGCCCACGTGGCTGCTGGAGGGCACCTCGGCACGCTCAGCGCGCGGGCGGCCGTCGTGGCCCGTCCACCGGACATCAGCGCGCACGCTCGCACCTCCGCCGGATTCGGAGCCGACCACCTCAGGGGCTGAGGTCACAACGGCGTCGACCATCCGGTGGTTGCTCATCGCAGCGGCGGCTTCCCGTCGTTGGGCGGCGTACTCGGACTCGCCGGAGGACAGGGCCAGCAGGGGCACGACGGTCAGCGCCGCGACGAGCAGCCCGAGCATGGCCACGGCCACGGCCACATCCACCGGACGCCGCACCGGGTTTCGCCGCATCCCCAGCGCGTGCACGAGCCAGCTGATGCCCGCGAACCGGTACCGCTCCTGCATTCCCCTCTGCTCCCCCATGACGAACTCCGGGTGCACGGCACACGGTGAGCACCATCGGACATCAACAACAGGGCATTTCTTCCCTTTCACCAGCGTGATCACGAAAAACGCTGCCACTTGATTACTTTCGACCATGCCGGGAAACCGGAGAAGCCCCACCATCACAGTGGGGCCGCCGTCCGAGCGCCCGTAGCGGCCCACGACCGGCACGCAGGATCGAACCGCTGTTCGCCGACGACACGAGCCGGGGCATCCGAGACACCCGGGAGGCTGCGATGGACCAACAGCACCAGTACACGATCGTGGTCGGCGTGGACGGCTCGCCCGCGTCGAAGTCAGCGCTGCGCTGGGCGGCTTGGCACGCCGACCAACTCGGCGGGACTCTCGCCACCCTCATGACCTGGGACGTCCCGCTGATCTACAACTGGGAAGTCCCCGACAGCGACGACATCTCCCGGCGCACCGCCGCAGCACTGGACCAGATCATCACTGACGTCCTCGACCCGGACTCCGACCTCGCGGTCAGCAAGAACGTCGCCAACGGTCACCCGGCGAGCGCTCTGCTGGACCTGGCCGAGGAGGTGGGTGCCGACCTGATCGCGGTCGGCCACCGCGGGCACGGCGGCTTCACCGAAGCCCTGCTGGGCTCGGTCAGCCAGCACGTCGTCCACCACGCGCGCTGCCCGGTGGTCGTGGTCCGCGACAACTCCCGATGACCGCGCGGCGCCACCACCACCTCGCCCGCGGGGACGACCTCAGCAGCGAGGGCGCAGAGCTGTTCCGAGATCGCCCGCGTGGTAGCGGCAGCGCGTTCTTCGAGGTCACGCACGAACCGGCCGAGAAAGGAAATGATCGTGGAGACACCACCGACTAGCATCTCACGGCGGAAGTTGCTGTCGATCTACCTCAACGACCACCTCGCCGGCGCCACCGGTGGCGTGGAGCTGGCCGCTCGTGCCGCGCGTGCCAACCGGGGACGAACACCCGACATCTCGGCGCGCGTCAGGGCGTTGAGCGAGGAAATACAGTCCGATCGCCGAAGTCTGCGGAACATCATGGCCGTGCTCGGCACCAGAACCGCGCACTACAAGGTCTTCGCGGCGTGGTTGGGCGAAAAGGCCGGTCGGTTCAAACCGAACGCAGGGGTGTTCCGGCGCTCGCCGCTCAGCGCGTTGATCGAGATCGAAGCCCTCTACTTGGGAGTGCAGGGGAAGACGACCGCTTGGCGGACCCTCCTCGCGGCTGCCGAGCAGGAACCCGACCTCGACGCGCAACACCTGCGAACGCTGCTCGATCGCGCCCAGCAGCAGCTCACCGAGCTCGAGGACCTGCACCACGAGATCGCCACGCAGGTGTACGGCGCGCGCGGACACCGGCCGTCGTGACCGGGTTTGGCCATCTCCGCTGCTGCCAACCCAATGGGTGCGAGCGGAAATCCGCGACTAGGAGGATCCCATGGCCGGCGAACCTGAAAGCCCGGTGAAGGACAAGAACTACAACCTCATCACCGTGTTGCAGCTGTCCTTGCACCACGCGTGGATGCTGGAGCAGTACGTCAAGGATGCCGAGTCGCAAGGCGACGAGGAACTCGCCAAATGGCTGCACCGGATTCAGGAGAACAACGTGAAGGCCGGTGAGCAGGGCAAGGAGATGCTGCTGAAGCGACTGCAGCACGAGAACGGTTGAGAGCAATCAGCCCCACAAGAAGCGCTGGACCGCGGTGCCCCGGAGAACCGGGGCACCACCTCTTCTCCGGGCGGATGACGAGAGGGCGGGCCCGCTGGCCAAATGCGGGCCCCCAGCCGCCCGTCAGGCCAGTTCAGGGTGACCGAAGAACGTGGCGAAACCGCTGGGCAGTTGGCTGAGAACGTGGTTGAGCTCGCCGCCATCGATGCTCTCGGTCACCGTGGTGAGCACGGCGCTGACGTCCCAACGGGCCGTCTCGGTGCTCGCTCCTCCCAAGCGCGCGGCGACTGCGCCGGCGAACTCGTCCGGTGACAGGTCGTGCATGGGGCGTTCCTCCGAGCGCACGGCGTCGGCCAGATCACCGGGGAGTTGCGCGGCGAGGTCCTCGGCCTCCTCAGCGGTGATGCGGGCACCCAGCACACCCAGAACACAACGCGTGACGTGGTCGGCGCGCTCGGTCGACTCGTACTCGCCGAGCCGGCGGACGTTCGCGATGAACTCGTCGTACTTCATGACGTACCTCCGCAACGCGGTCGTGCATTGCCACCTCGAGGGTTTCCACCAGCCGCCGGACGGGAAACAACCGGATTGACGACGGAGGATCAAGACGAGCCGGAGGCGAAGTCCAACCGCTGCGTGGAGCTGCATCGTCCGCACATGCTCGCCTAAGCTCCACCGCCCGGTACTGCGTCAATCCCTCAACGTGGATGTCGGCGAACGCGGCGGTGGCGGTACCGGCCGCCACCGCCGCATCTTCGAACTTCTCCTAATGGCGAGGGAACCGGCGAGATCATCGGTCCTCGGTCCGGGTCGGTTCCGCGCTCACCGCGGCGACCTCGACTTCCTGCGGGGGTTCCTCGGGCGCTGCGTGGGCACCGGAGACCGGCGCCCGGGCACTGGTGGGGCCGTGCTCGTCCCGGAGGGTCTTGTAGAAGGCCGCGCAGATGCCGACCAGGATGATCGCGAAGGGCGTCCCGGTGAGCACCGAGGCCTTCTGCAGCCCGTCGAGGCCACCGGAGACCAGCAGCACCGCCGCGACCCCGGCGAGCAGCACGCCCCACAGCTGCCGCACCCAGGTCTTGGGGTTCGGCTCGCCGCCCGTGGACAACTCGCCCAGCACCACCGTGCCCGCGTCGGCGCCCGCTACGAAGAACACCCACAGCACGATCAGCGTGATCACCGACATGATTCCGGCCATCGGGTACTGCTGGATGAACACGAACATCCCGGCCGCGGGGCTCTCCTGAACGGTCCGCGCGATATCACCGGCCAGACCGCTGCGCGCCAGCTGCAGCGCGGCGCCGCCGAACACCGCGATCCAGATCATGCTCACCAGGCTGGGCACCAGCACGGTGGCCGCGACGAACTCGCGGATCGTGCGACCGCGCGAGATGCGCGCCATGAACAGACCCACGTACGGGGCCCAGGCGATCCACCAGGACCAGTAGAAGACGGTCCAGCTGCCCATCCACCCGTTGTCCGGGCTGAAGGCGTCCAGCCGGAAGCTCATCGGCAGGATGTTGCCCAGGTAGTCGCCGAGGCCCTCGGTGAAGGCGTTGATCTGGGTGACGCTCGGGCCCACGACGACGTAGAAGATCAGCAGGACCGGGGCGATGAGCATGCTGATGTTCGACAGCCACTTGATGCCGTGCTCGATCCGCGTCGTCGCCGAACCCATGAACGCGGCCGTGGTCAGGGCCAGCACGATCAGCTGCACGACGATCCCGGTGGGCAACCCGAAGGTCTCGCCCAGTCCCGCGGTCATCTGCAGGCCTGCCTGACCCAGCGCCACGGCGATGCCGAACACCACCGCCAGCACCGCCAGCACGTCGATGACCTTGCCCAGCGGTCCGTCGACGCGATCGCCGAGCAGCGGCCGGAAGATCGCGCTGAGCAGCCCCCGCTCGTTCTTGCGGTGGGTGAAGTAGGCCACGGCCAGGCCGGCGACCGCGTAGATCGCCCACGGGTGCAGCGCCCAGTGGAAGAACGAGTACTGGATCGCCACCCCGGCGGCTTCGTCGCTGCCGGGCGGAGCGAGACCGAAGGGAACGTCGACGTAGTGCGACAGCGGTTCGGCCAGGCCCCAGAAGATGATCGCCGGACCCATCCCCGCCTGGAACATCATGGCGAACCAGGACAACCGGCCGAATTCCGGCTTGTCCCGATCCGCACCGAGCTTGATCCGCCCGTAGCCGCTCAGTCCGAGGTAGATGACGAACACGAGGAAAATGTTCGCGGTGAGCAGGAAGAACCAGCTCAAATCCGATACGACGTAGTCGAAGAGCTGAGTTGTCACGGTCCCGAACCCGTTGGGGTCCACCGCTCCCCACAAGACGACCAGCGCCGAAACGGCGATCGATACCGCGAAAACGGTATGATTCGTCGCACGTTTGTTTTGCGATGTTTTCATTTTGAAACCCTGATTCACCAGCTTGGAGAACTTCGGCACGAGCGGAATGCATCGCCACTCCCGCGTGGGGAACGACGAGTTTCGACGGGTGTGATGAACCTCCTCACAGGACGCCCGCACAGGGCGTCGCCGGCCGTCGATGCGCCGGCATCACGATTTCATCCTGCGCCGCTGACTCAAGCTCGGCGCGGCCCGCGCCGGAAGCGATGTGACACATCCTGCACCGTGGCAGCAGGACCTCTTTCGTTGTGTGCTTCCGCAGAGGTTCTCAGCTGTGCACCGCTCGATCAAACAGATCGGGGAAATCTGGCTAGACGAATTTTGAAAGGCTCCGATAAAGAGCCTCTATCAGCGCTGCAAGTCGGCGGTCCCATGCCGATTTCAGGCACCATGCGCTCGCCGCGCAGAACCGTCCCCCGCAACCCAGCACGAGCGACGAGCTCCCGGTGACGGACGCAACCGCTTCCGAGAGTTGCCGTTCACCGCCGAACGCGATTTGCTGGCGAGTTCGGTTCACCCGGTGGCCAGGACCTTTCGGCGATGTCGTCCTCAAAGGACACTCGACCGGTGATTGTGGTTCGGTGGTCGTGGAAGTTCGGCGCTCACGCGGCCCGAGCCGCTCCGGCGGGTCCTGCATGAGCCGAGAAGGACGTCAACCCGTCCGGCCGCTGGGCCACCTGCTCGACGGCGTAGTCGTTGAGCAGGTGGCCCGGTCAACCACCTTCGCGGTTTCGTGGATCGACTGAATTTCGTTCGGCAGCAAGTAAAGAGCAGTTCTTTCGATCCGGAACCCGTCCATGATGCGCCTGGTGGCGGAGAAGTGGCGGGTTGTCGGTGTTTCAGCTCGGCAGCCGGGCGCCCTGGCGGTCGAGTTCGCCTCGCACTGCGGTGTTCTCGACGTCACCGTCACGGGCGATGAAGGCCGCGGCGACGCCTGCGGCCTGCCCGGTGGCGAAAGCGGTTCCCATGACTCGCAGGGACGCTCCGGCGCCGCGGTCACCGTCGACGGTGCGCCCACCGGCGACCAGGTTCTGCGTGTTGCGGCTGCGCAGCACGCCGAGCGGGATCCCGTAGTAGCCGGGGTCGGCGATGTAGTTCCACTCCACGGGCAGTCCCGGGCCGGGGTGGGACTCGATCGGCCAGGCGCCCACCGCCACTGCCTCCTCCACCGGTCCGGGCTGCAGGACGTCCTTCTCGGTCAGCTGCTCCCGGCCCACGAGGTGGCGGGACTCCCGGGTGCCCAGTTCGGGCCCGGTGCTGACTATGTAGGCGTTGCCGCAGCCCGGCAGACCGCGGACGACTGCGAGGTACGCCTGCGCCTGCTGCCGGGCGCTGCGCTCCGCGCGACTCGTCTCAGCGGCATCGCGCGCGTCGTACCCCTCATCGGCGAGATAGGTGATCAGGTCCCCGGACACCGGCATCCGCGCGATGAGGCCCGTCTCACCGGTGAGGCCCTGGGCGCCGTCCTCCTTGGCCGCCCGCACAGCCGCGGCGAGCGCGTCGCGCGTGACCGGCGCATCGGCGGGAATGCCGCCGAAGCGAACGCCGAGCGTGCCGTTGAGAACCCACCCGTCGTTGCCGTAGCGGACCTCCGCGCCGCCGTGGTGGGCCAGGTCCGCCTCGCCGGTGGCGTCGACGAACGCCGCGGCCGCGTGCTCGTGCACCCCGGAGTGGTCGGCCACCCGCACCGCGGTGATCCGGTCGTCCTCCCGCTCGGCTTCGAGGAGGTGGGAGTGCAGCAGCACGTCGACGCCCGCGTCGTGGCACAGCTGGTCCGCGACGCGCTTGACGGCTTCCGGGTCGAATACGACCGCGACCGCCTTGAACCGCTGCGGCTCGGTCACCGCGCCCAGTTCTCTCAGCCCGGCGAGCATCTCCTCGGCAACTCCGAACGTGACCTGCCTGCGGTCTTCGGTGTGCAGTCCGCAGTAGGTCACCACGTTCCGCAGCGTGGCCGCTCCGCCGAGGCAGGGGCCGCGGTCGATCAGCAGCGTGCGCGACCCCGCGCGGGAGGCTCCGATCGCGGCCGCGATGCCCGCGGAACCGCCTCCTGCGACGATGACGTCGTAGTTCTCGATCACCCTTGGATTTCCTTTCCTACCGGGCGGCGGCTTCGGTCTTGACCGCGGACATCGGTTCGGTCGACCGGTTTTCCCGGACGCCGAGCATGAGCACCATGCCAAGCAGCGGACCGGCGGCTAGGGTGGCGAAGGCCAGGAAGAACGACTGCGTCGCCTGGAACACCGCACCGAGCACGACCGGAACGATCGTGCTGCCCAGCTGCCAGAACGCGTTCGTGGCCCCGGCGGCGGAGCCCGCGAGCCGCACTCCGGCGAGCTTGGGGATCAGCGCGACCATCAGCGGGCTGTAGCCGTAGGCCGCGACTCCGAGCAGCGGTGCCATCCAGAGGAATCCGGTCAGGCTATCTCGGGTTCCGAAGCCCAGCAGCGCCACGACGAAGGCGCCGAGCACGATGGCGGTGGGGATTCTCCGTCTGTCGCCGAATACGTCGGAGACCAGGCCCATGAGGGGTTTGGCGACGCTCGCCGCGATTCCGAAGATCACGACCACGATTCCGGCCTGCACCGCGGAGATGTGACTTCCCTTGACCATCAACGCGTTGGACCACGTGATGAACCCGTACGTGCCCCACAGGCCACCGAAACCGGCCAGTCCGAGCAACCACAGGTCGCGGTTGCGGGCCAGCGGACGCAGGTTCGGCACCTCCCGCGGTGCGCTGGTGGCCTGCGTGCCGTTGCGGAGCAGCGCGAAGCACAGAACCGCGACGACCATCGATGCGGCACCGAACACGTGGTAGGAGGTGCGCCACCCGGAGGCGGCGATGAGGCTCGGCACGACCGCGTTGGCGATCACGGCACCCAGCGAGGTGGCCGTCATGAACACGCCCATGGCGAATCCGCGGTCCTGGGACGGGAACCACTGCGAGATCAGCTTGACCCCGGCGGAGTAGTCGCATCCCGCGAACACGCCGACCGCGGCTTGGAAGGCGATACCCGTGGCCATCGAGTCGGTTTCGCCGAACAGGACCATGAAACCGCCTGCGGCGAACAGCGAGCAGCCGATCACCACGCGGGGTCCGAGCCAGTCGGTCAGCACCCCGCCCGCGGCGTTGGAGATGACGTAGCCGACGTAGTACCCGGTGGCGAAGACACCGAGTCCGGCGAGGGAGACACCCAGGTGTTCGCCGACCGACACCGAGGCCGGCCCCCAGGTCGACCGATCCACCGCGGTCATGGTGAACGCCGCCCAGGACAGGGCGAGCACCACCCAGCGGTACGGCCGCCGGTCGATGACCGGCTCCGAGGTGAGACTCATCGTTGAGGCCCCTTCTTCGACACTGCGACACCTGCCTGTCAGACATGCCCGGTGCCGCGTGCGGCGATTGGTCACGCGGCCCGTCCGCACGCCGGGACTGCGTAAGATCGAGGTAGAACTCCGACTGCAGATGAGTAGACCGCGTTCGCGCGGAGCCGTCCAATACCCGTTGTCAAGACATGCCATGCCTGCCAGGCATGGCATGGAGAGTGAGGAGACCGATGGAGCTGCGCCACCTCCGGTACTTCGTCGCGGTCGCGGCGGAAGGGTCCCTCACCCAGGCGGCGGAGCGGCTGCACCTCACCCAGCCGTCGCTGAGCCGGCAGATCCGCCAGCTCGAGAGCGACATCGGCGCGGCCTTGTTCGAGCGCAACGCGGCAGGCACGTCGCTGACCCCTGCCGGGGTGGCGCTGCACCGGCACGCGTTGCTGCTGCTGCGCCTCGCCGACGCCGCGCCCGACATGGCGCGCTCCGCGACGAGCCACACCCGCGAAGTCGTGCACATCGGCGTCCCACCGGGCTTGCCGGAGAGGTGGCTGCTCGACGTCCTGGCCGCGCTGGAGACCGAGGTCCCGCACGCCTCGATCACGTTGATCGAGGCCGGCAGCTCCGAGCAGCTGCGGATGATCCGCGAGGGCCACCTCGACATCGGGATGGTCCGCGAACAACCGGCCGGCAAACTGCGCGGCACAGTGCTGTTCGAGGTGCCCTTCGGCGTCGCCGCGCGCCCCGGGCACCCCCTCGCCTCGGGAACGACCTGCAGGATGCAGGACTTGGACAACCTGCGCGTCCTCGCCCACGGCCGGCAGCAGGTCCCCGTCGTCGACGACCGGCTCGTCATGGCGGCGCACGCCGCGGGCGCGGTGCCGCTCTGGCAGTTCACCCAGTTCTCCGAACACGCCCTGGCCTGCGCCGAAGCGGTCAAGGCCGATGCGGTGCTGCTGGTCGAGCACTCCGCACACCGGCTGCTGCCGGACTGGCCCTGGCTACCGCTCACCGAGCCGGAGCTGCCCCTGGTCACGTGGCTGGCCTGGCCCGCCGAGACCCGCGCCGTCGTCCGCGACATCGCCCGCGTCATCCCTCAGCGGAACTGAAGCCCGCTGCGCGAACCCATGCCCCTTTGAGCCCCAGCTGCGTCCGCGAGAGACGCCCGTGCATGAAATCGCAGCAACTGCAACGTATCGCGGTCTCGGAGTTGCATTTCGTCGCCGCTGCGGAAGCCCGCGCTTCACGCCTGCTCCAGATCCACACCAGACCAGGACACGCGCGGAGAACGGCGCCGGCATCTCGAAGCCCCGCACAGACCACGCACTGACTATAGTCGGATATAGTCAGCCTTGCCCACATCCCCTGGCACTGTGAGACGAGGCGTCATGACCGCCAGCACCGGCACGTCGTCGCGAATCGCGGAGCGCCCCGGAGTGGTCCTGTTCGTGGCGTCCGCGGCGGTGTTCCTGGCGAGCCTGGACCTGTTCATCGTCAACATCGCGTTCCCGGACATCCGGCTGGCGTTTCCCGGCAGCAGCCTGGCCACCTTGTCCTGGGTCCTCAACGGCTACACCGTCGCGTTCGCCGCCCTGCTCGCGCCGGCGGGTCGCCTGGCCGACCGGTACGGCCGCCGGCTCGTCTTCCTCATCGGCCTCGCGGTGTTCACCGTCGGCTCCGCCGCATGCGCCTTCGCTCCTTCGATCCCGCTGCTCGTGGCCTTCCGGGTGCTGCAGGCCGTAGGCGCGGCGCTGGTCATGCCGACCTCGCTGGCGCTGTTGCTGTCCGCGTTCCCACCGGCACGCCGCGCAACCGCGGTGAGCACCTGGGCCGCGGTCGGCGGCGTGGCCGCAGCGCTGGGGCCACCGCTGGGCGGTCTGCTCCTGGAACTCTCGTGGCGCTGGGTGTTCCTGGTCAACATCCCGGTCGGGCTGCTCGCCCTGCTCATCGGTCCCCGCGTGCTCAAGGAGAGCCGCGACACCGGCTCCGGGGTGCCGGATCTGCTCGGCGCGGTCGGCCTGGCGGCCGGCGTGGGTGCGCTGGCGTGGGCTCTGGTCTCGGGCACCGACCACGGTTGGAACAACCCCAGCGTGATCATCGGTTTCGCGGTGGCGGCGCTCAGCCTGCTGTCGGTGACGCTGAGGTCGAAGCGGCACCCCGTTCCGGTTCTGGACCTGCCCTCGCTGCGCGTGCCGACCCTGTGTTTGGCGTGCCTGGCGATGCTGCTCTTCACGGCGGCGTTCGCGAGCATGCTGTTCGGCAACGTGCTGTTCCTGACCGGGCTGTGGGGCGAACCCGCGATCATCGCCGGGCTCTGGCTCTCCCCCGGCCCCGTGATGATGGTGCTGGTGTCGCTGACCCTCGGCGGTCGCCTCACCAGCCGACTGGGGCCGGGGGCGACGGCAGCGCTCGGCAGCCTGCTGTTCGCCATCGGCGCCGCGATCTGGCTGTCCAGGCTCGGCCCGTCGCCGGACTACGCAGGCGGCTTGCTGCCCGGGCAGCTGTTCACCGGCGCGGGAGTCGGGCTGGTCATGCCCAGCCTCTCCGGCGTGGTCGGTCAGGTGCTGGCGCCGGAACGATGGGGCGCAGGCTCCTCGATGATCAACACCGCGCGGCAGATCGGCGCGGTGCTCGGCACGGCGGTGCTGGTCGTCCTCTACGACGGGACCCCCGACCTCGACGCCTTCCGCCGCGGCTGGCTCTTCCTCATCGCCGCGACGCTGGCCAGCGCCGCGGCAGGATGCGCGATCGCCGCCCGCCGGAACTCCCACGACAACTACGAGCCCTCCGAGGAACACGTGCCGACCACCTCCGCGGGCACTCGCTCCCCCACGCAGCGATGACCCTGCAACGCCGGGAGCCATCCAGGACGTCGTGCCCTCGTCGGCTGGCTCTACCGTCGCAGAGCCAGCGGTAACCTGGAGGCATGGCGATGAAGTTGGGCGGGCCGCTCGCGGACCGCGACGAGTGGCGGGCCACGCACTGTTCGGTCGACCTCGCCCTGTCCGTGGTCGGCACGCGAACGGCCATGCTGCTGCTGCGCGAGGCCTTCTACGGCACCACCCGGTTCCACGACTTCGCCAACCGGGTCGGCATCACCGACGCGGCGGCGGCCGGCAGGCTCAAGGAGCTGGCCGACATCGGCGTGTTCGAGAAGCGGCCCTACCGCGAGGAAGGTCAGCGCACCCGCTACGAGTACCTCCTCACCGACATGGGACGGGCGCTGCTGCCCACCCTGCTGGCGCTGATGCAGTGGGGCGACACCTACCTGCAGGACGACGGAGGTCCGCTGCGGGTGGTCGAGGAGAGCACCGGCGAACCCGTGCGCGTCCAGGTGTGCGGCCCGGACGGTTCTGAGGTCCCGCCCGAGGACTTGTGCGTCCTGCCGGCCCGACGTTCCCGCAGCCGCACGCGTTAGCTCCTCCGGTGCTGCTGAAGCTCGACCCCGGCGGAGCCGACCGGCTCACGCGATGACCTCCCCGACCGGCAGTACTCAGAGGTCGGCCAGTGCGGAGATCGGGTCTTCGATGGCGTCGGCGACGAAGCGGAGGAAACCTCCTGCGGTGCCGCCGTCGCAGACCCGGTGGTCGAAGACGAGTGAGAGCTGGACGATCTGCCGCGGGACGAGATCCCCGTTCACCACCCACGGCCGCGGCAGGATGCGTCCCACGCCCAGGATCGCGACCTCGGGGTGGTTGATGATCGCCGCGCTGCCGTCCACGCCGAGCACCCCGTAGTTGTTCAACGTGAACGAGCCACAGCTGAGCTCGGTCGGCGTGGCCGACCCGTCCCGAGCCGCCGCGGTGATCCGGCGGATCTCGCCGTCCAGTCCGCGCATGCCGAAGAGGTGAGCTCGACGCACCGCGGGGACGACGAGACCGCGCTCGGTCTGCGCCGCGATTCCCAGGTTGACCCCCTCGATGTGCACGATCTCGCCGCGGTCGGTGTCAACCCGGGCGTTCAGCTCGGGGAAGCGGGTCAGACCGGCGACGACGAATCGGGCCACCATCGCCAAGATGCCCGGAGCTTCGGCGGATTCGCCGAGCGAGGATCGCAACTCCAGCAGGGCGGTGGCGTCGACGTCGACCCAGGTCGTGGCTTCGGGGATCTCGGTACGGCTGCGGGTGAGCGTGTCGGCCACCGACTTGCGCAGTCCCGTCAGCGGCACCCGATTCCCGATCGTCAGGCCGGTGCGCGGGTCGCTTCCGGTGTCGTCCGCAGGAGCCTCCCGCACCTGCGCGGCAGGGCGCTGCGCGAGGGATTCGACGTCGCGCCGGGTGATGAGACCGCCGGGCCCGGTTCCGGTCAGCTCAGCGAGGTTCACGCCGCGCTGGCGTGCCAGCCGCCGGACGATCGGAGACTGCACGGCCGGACGGTGCGGTTCCTGCGCGGCAGGGGCCGGTGCGGGTTTGCGCCGACGGCGGCGGCCGGAAGGCCGGTTCCCGGTGGTGCCGTAGCCGATGAGCACGTTGCCCGAGCCCGCGCGCTCCTCGTCCACGTAGGCCTCAGCTTCCGGCGAAACCCGTGCGGTGTCACCACCATCATCGGAGCGCACGGTGATCAGCGGTTCGCCCACGTTCACGACGTCGCCTTCGGAGCCGTGCAGGACTGCGACGACTCCGGCGTGCGGGGACGGGACCTCGACGCCGGCCTTGGCGGTTTCCACCTCGGCCACGGGTGCGTCGACGGCGATCACGTCGCCGACCTTCACCAACCAGCGCAGCAGCGCGGCTTCGGTGAGCCCTTCCCCCAGATCGGGCAGGTTGAAGACGTTCTCGCTCACGCGGTCTCCTCCCACTGCAGGTCCTCGACGGCATCGAGGACGCGGTCGACGCCGGGCAGGTGGTGCTGCTCGAGCTTCGGCGCCGGGTACGGGATGTCGAACCCGGTCACCCGGCGCACCGGCGCCTCCAGGTGGTGGAAGCACCGTTCCCCGACGCGGGCGGCGATCTCCGAGGCCACCGAGGCGAATCCCGCGGCCTCGGCGATGACGACGGCACGTCCGGTGCGACGCACCTCGGCGCACACGGTCTCGTCGTCGAACGGCACGATCGAGCGCAGGTCGACCACGCCCAGGTCGAACCCCTCTGCCCTGGCCTGCTCGGCAGCGGCGAGCGCCACCGGCACCGAGGGGCCGTAGGCGATCAGCGTGGCGTGACGACCGGGACGGCGAACGACCGCTCGACCGATCGGCGGCACCATTGCGGTGAAGTCGACCTCCTCCTTGCTGAAGTAGTGCTTCTTCGGTTCCAGGAACACCACCGGATCCGGGCTCTCGATCGCCGCGCGCAGCAGACCGTAGGAATCGGCGTTGGTCGCCGGGGCGACGACCGTGAGACCCGCCGTGTGCGCGTAGTAGGCCTCCGAGGAATCGCAGTGGTGCTCGACCCCGCCGATGCCGCCCGCGTAGGGAACGCGGATCACCATCGGCAGCCGCAGCCTCCCCTTCGTTCGGTTCCCGAGCTTGGCCACGTGGCTGACGATCTGCTCGAAGGCGGGATAGGCGAAGGCGTCGAACTGCATCTCCACCACGGGCCGCAGCCCGTTCATGGCCATCCCGACCGCCGTGCCGACGATGCCCGACTCGGCCAGCGGGGTGTCGAAGCACCGCTGGTCGCCGAAATCCCGCGTGAGCCCGTCGGTCACGCGGAAGACGCCGCCGAGCGGGCCGACGTCCTCACCGAACACGACCACCGACTCGTCGGCACTCATCGCGTCCCGCAACGCGGTGTTGATGGCCGCGGCCATCGTGATCTTGTCGGCCATCACGCCTCCTGTCCCTCGAGTTCGGCGCGCAGCAGCGCGTGCTGCTCCCGCAGCTGAGGCGTCGGGGTCGCGTAGACGTGAGCGAACAGCTCGTCGGGATCCACCTCCGACTCCGCCGAGACACCCGACCGGACCCGCGCGGCCATCTCCTCGACCGCCTCGGCGATCTCGGCCTCCCGCACCTCGTCCAGCGCTCCGGTCCCGACCAGGTGGGAACGCAGCCTCGTCAGGGGGTCACGACGCTCCCAGTCCGACACCTCGTCGTCGCTGCGGTACCGGGTCGCGTCATCGGCGTTGGTGTGCGGCTCCATCCGGTAGGTGTCGGCTTCGACCAGCACCGGCCCCTCCCCCTCCCGGGCCCGGCGCACGGCAGCGCGCAGCACCGCCATCACCGCGGGGAGATCGTTGCCGTCCACCCGCACTCCCGGCATGCCGTAGCCGACCGCCTTGGCCGCCAGCGAGGGCGCCACCGACTGCCGGGCGAGCGGCACGGAGATCGCGTACTTGTTGTTCTGCACGAAGAACACGACCGGTGCGCGGAACACGGCGGCGAAGTTGCACGCCTCGTGGAAGTCGCCCTCGCTGGTCGCCCCGTCCCCGCACAGCGCCATCACCACGGTGTCCTCGCCCTTGAACCGGGCGGCGTGGCCCACGCCCACCGCGTGCAGCAGCTGCGTCGCCAGCGGCGTGGCCTGCGGAGCCACCCGGGTCTCGACCGGGTCGTACCCGCAGTGCCAGTCGCCGCGCAGCATCGTCAGGACCTCGACCGGGTCCACTCCGCGCGCGGCGATGGCCGCCGTGTCCCGATAGGTCGGGAACAACCAATCCTGTTCGGCCAGCACCGAGGCGCAGGCGACCTGGGAGGCCTCTTGGCCGCGCGAGGACGGGTACACCGCCAGCGCGCCCTGGCGGACCAGTGCGCTCGCCTGCTCGTTGAGCCGACGGGCGAACACCAGCGCGCGGTAGCCGGTGAGCAGCTCGTCAGCGGTCGGCAGCCCGCCCGGGACGATCGGCTCACCACGCTCGTCGAGGACCCGGAACACCTCGTCGACCGGGCCCGAGAGGAGATCTGTGTCAGCGATGGACGACATGCGCAGAAGTCTTCCAACCAACCGAACGGTCGGGTAGTTTTCAGCGTGGATCGGAGACGTCCGGCCCAGATCGGACGAGAAGCCGGACATGTGGTCAGGCCGGCCGCCCTCTCGCAGCGGGAAGGAGACGAATGGCCAAGTTCGACGACGTGGACGGTCGCATCGTGGCCGCTCTGGAACGAGACAGCAGGCTCTCCATCCGCGCCCTGGCCGAGCAGGTCAACATCTCCCGCGCGAACGCCTACAAGCGCCTGCAGCAACTCGCCGAGTCCGGCACCATCACCGGGTTCACCATCACAGTGGAGCCGACGCGGATCGGCCTGAGCACCTCGGCCTACGTCGCGCTGTCCATCCGCCAGAACTCGTGGCGCACCATCCGCGAGCACCTGCGCCGAATCCCCGAGGTCTGGCACATGGCGTTGCTGGCCGCCGAATTCGACGTCCTGCTGCTGGTCCGAGCGGCCGACAACGACGCCCTGCGCACCCTCGTCCTCGAACGCCTGCAGGAAATCCCCGGCGTCCTGTCCACGCGAACCTGGCTGATCTTCGACGATGCCGCCAACACCGAGAGCCAGGAGTTCACAGGACTGCGGGAGACAACGGCTCCGCGCTGGACCGGCGGGCCCCCGGACCCCTGAGCACCAGATTCCGAAAGTGCTCGTCAGTCGGCGAAAAGGCACCGCGCACGTTGATTCCGCTGCACCCCGATGATCGGTTCAGATGTAGTGATCCACACCGAGCCCGTGTCACCCGTTCCCGATCTCCCCGTGCCCCACACCTAGCGCGGGGTCATCCGGATGGCCCCGTCGAGGCGGATGGTTTCGCCGTTGAGGTAGCCGTTCTCGAGGATGGTGCAGGCGAGGTGGCCGAACTCGTCGGTGCGGCCGAGGCGGGACGGGTTGGGCACGGTGCTCTCGAGCGACGCGCGCACGTCATCGCGCAACCGGGCCAGCAGCGGGGTGTCCATCACCCCCGGCGCGATGGTGCACACGCGGATCGACTTGCTCGCGAGATCGCGCGCTGCGGTCAGGGTCATGCCCACGATCCCCGCCTTCGACGCCGTGTACGGGATCTGACCGATCTGCCCCTCGTAGGCGGCCACTGACGCGGTCAACACGATCGCGCCGCGTTCGCCGTCGACCACGTCATGGCGGGCCATCCGCGCGGCCCCGAGGCGCAAGGCGTTGAACGAACCGATCAGGTTGAGCTTGATCACCCACTCGAAGTCCTCCAGCGATCCGGGATTCCCGTCCCGGTCCAGCAGTCGGACCTTGCGGCTCGCACCGGCGCAGTGCACGATCCCGCGCAGCGCACCGTGCTCGTCGGCGGCGTCGAGCGCGGCGGCGAACTGCTCGGTGTCGGTGACGTCCGCCGCGACGAACCGGGCCGCCTCCCCGAGTTCCTTCGCGATCTCCGGTCCGTCGGAGATCGGCAGGTCGATGATCGTCACCTTGCCACCGGCTTCGACCAACCGGCGAGCCGTGGCCAGCCCCAGCCCCGACGCGCCGCCCGTGACGGCGGTGGACGTTCCTTCCAGGCGCATGCGGAAATCCCCTTCTCGTGCGCTGCTCACAGCCCCAACGACTTGCTGATGATCGTCTTGAGCACCTCGGTCGTTCCGCCGTAGATCCGGCTGACCCGGGCGTCGGCGTACAGTCGGCCGATCGGGTACTCCCGGATGTATCCGTAGCCGCCGTGCAGTTGCAGGCACCGGTCGATCACCCGTCCCTGCAGTTCGGTGCAGAAGATCTTCACCTTCGCCGCGTCGGCGGCCGACAGCTCCCCGGCGTCGTGCTCGGCCAGCGCCCGGTCCAGCATCGAACGTCCGGCCTCGATGTCCGTCGCGCAGGAGGCGAGTTCGAACTTGGTGTTCTGGAAGGAGGACACGGTGATGCCGAACGCCGAGCGCTCCTGCACGTACTCCAGCGTCGTCGTCAGCGCGGCCTCGGCCGCTGCTTGGGCGCCCACCGCGATGCCCAGGCGCTCCTGGGGGAGGTTGCCCGTGAGGTAGTCGAAGGCCTTGCCCTCCTCGCCGAGCAGGTTGCCCACCGGAACGCGGACGTCGTCGAAGAACAGTTCCGCCGTGTCCTGCGTTCTCAGCCCGATCTTGTCGAGGTTGCGACCCCGCGTGAACCCGGGCATGTCACGTTCGACGACGAGCAGCGAAAGGCCGCCCCGGCGGTTCTCCGCGGTACTCGTGCGGGCGACGACGATCACCAGATCGGCGTTGATGCCGCCGGTGATGAAGGTCTTCGCTCCGTTCAGCACGAAGTGGTCGCCGTCCTTCTCGGCAGCGGTCGCCATCGCCGCCAGGTCGGATCCGGTGCCGGGCTCGGTCATCGCGATCGAGGCCATCAGCTCGCCGCCGGCAAGGCCGGGAAGCCAGCGCCGCTTCTGCTCCTCGTCGCAGTAGGCGAGGAAGTACGGCAGCACGACGTTCAAGTGCACGCTCAGACCGCCGAGGTTGACGTAGGCCCTGGCGGTCTCCTCCGCCCACACCGCGGAGTACAGGAAGCTGTCGATTCCTGCCCCGCCGTACTCCTCCGGCACCTGGATCCCCAGAACGCCGAGCTCGCCGATCCTGGTGAAGATCTCCCGCGGCACGAGGCCGGCCGCTTCCCAGTCGGGGAACTGCGGCACGACCTCCTTGGTGAGGAACTCGCGCGCCGTCTCGCGGAAGGCGTCGTGCTCCGCGCCGTAGATCGTCCTTCTCATGGTGGAGCCCCTCGTGGATGACCGGAGGTTCAGAGCAGTTCGAGAACTGTGGCGTTGGCCATGCCACCCGCTTCGCACATCGTCTGCAGGCCGTACCGCAGGCCCTGGTTGTTCATGTGGTGCAGCAGCCGGGTCATCAGCACCGCACCCGAGCCACCCAGCGGATGCCCCACCGCGATGGCACCGCCGAGCGGGTTGAGCCGTTCGGCAGGTGCCCCGGTTTCCGCTCGCCAAGCCAGGGGAACGGGCGCGAAGGCCTCGTTCACCTCGAACGCGCCGATGTCGTCGATGCTCAGGCCGGACTTCTTCAGCGCTTTGGCGGTGGCCGCGATCGGTGCGGTGAGCATCATGACCGGGTCGTCGCCGGCCAGCGCGACGGTGTGCACCCGCGCGATCGGCCGAAGTCCGCGGGATGCGGCCGTCTCCGATGAGGTGATCAGCAGGGCGCCCGCGCCGTCGGAGATCTGGGACGAGTTGCCCGCCGTGATCACGCCGTCCTCGCGGAAGGCCGTCCGCAGCCCGGCCAGCGTTTCGACCGACGAGCCGCGCCGGATCCCCTCGTCGCTCCGAAGCCCACCGGCGACGGGCACCAGCTGCCCGTCGAGCACCCCGGAGTCGACCGCCGCGGCCGCTCTCGCGTGCGACCGGCACGCGTA
This sequence comes from Saccharopolyspora sp. NPDC049357, assembly GCF_040677225.1. Lineage (NCBI taxonomy): Bacteria > Bacillati > Actinomycetota > Actinomycetes > Pseudonocardiales > Pseudonocardiaceae > Saccharopolyspora > Saccharopolyspora sp. NPDC049357. The sequence goes on from NZ_JBFAQJ010000001.1 coordinate 87,835, forward strand.
CTCGTCGAGCTGCTGCCGCGACAACCCCCACTTGGCGGCCATCATCTCCGCGCCGATGCCCTGGTTGAAGCCACCCACGCCGTAGCGCTCGAGGACGGAGGCCGGATGTGGTTCGCCGCCTTGCGCTGCGGATCCCATCGGCACCCGGCTCATCGATTCCACGCCACCGGCGATCGCGAACTCGTAGTGCCCAGCGGCGATACCCGCGGCGGCGAAGTGCACGGCCTGCTGGCTGGAGCCGCAGCGGCGGTCGACCACCGTGCTGGGAACGGATTCGGGCCACCCCGCGGCGAGCACGGCGAGACGGCCGACGCTGCCGGCCTGGTCACCGACCTGGCTGACGCAACCCCAGATGACGTCGTCGATCTCGGCCGGCTCCACCTCGGTCCGCTCGACGAGCGAGGTGAGCACCCGGGCCGACAGGTCGACCGGATGAATGTCCGCGAGCGCTCCGTTGCGCTTGCCGACCGGTGTGCGAACAGCATCGACGATGACCGCATCCCTCATGCGAGTGCCTCCTTCGCTCCCCGTGAATCCTTCTCGCCGCTCACCATCCGCACAAAGACCGAGTGCGGAACGGCCCGATAGCCGCGACCTATGGGTGCCCGGTCCGGGAACGCGTCGCGGGCGCTGAACGCCCGGCGCCACGCGGCGAACCGCGCCGAGGCGTCCATCCCGCTCCCGCCGTCAGTCGACGTTCGTCGCAGCGGCCCGCTCACCCATCAGGCGGGCCTTGTCCCGCTCCGGGTTGACCGCCAGGAGCGCGATCGTTCCGCCGATGAGAGCGATGATCCCGAAGATCTGGAAGGCGAGCGCGTAGCCGTCCGCAGCGGACGCGGCGCCGTCGACGATCAGCCCGGTCAGGTAGGGACCGAGCAGCCCGCCCGTCGACATGATCGCCATGAAGACGCCGAGGGTGCCCGCGAGCTGCTGCGGCGGGACGATTTCCGAGATCGCCGAGTTGAACAACGGGAAGATGCTGGCGCCGAACGCGTATCCGACCGACACGACCGCTACCGCGACCCAGGGGGTGTCGAGGAGGGGCAACGTGGTCATCGCCGCACCGCAGATCACCAGACCGGCCGAGGGGAGCAGGCCGCGCAGCACCCGCGAGGTCGCACCGCGGGCGATCAGCCGATCACTGGTGAACGACAGGGCGAACATCAGCACCAGGCTCGCGATGCTGGGAAAGCCGAACATCGACCCGGCCTGCACCGCTGAGTAGCCGAGGCCGACCTCGAAGTAGGACGGGAGCCAGGTCAGCACGACGGTCACCAGCGCGTACATCGCGAAGATCGCAGCAGCCCCACCGAGGAAGCTCGGGGTCAGGATGATCCGCCGCCAGGGGACGTCGGGCGTTCCACCACCGGGCTGCTTGCTCGCCTTCTCCTCGCCGTACGGGCCGACCTTCCAGGACGGCAGCCAGATCGCGCACCACGCCACTCCGGCGACGGCCAGGGCGAGGAACGCCGCCCGCCAGCCGAATTCGGCGACCACGAGGGCCAGGACGGGTGCCACCGCGATCTTCGCGATGGAGGCCGCGCCGGTGATGCAGGCCGAGGGCAGCCCGCGCTTCTCACGGGGGTGCCACGAGTACGTGCCGGTGTGGATCAGCGCCGAGGACGGCCCCTCGGTGAAGCCGAGGAACATGCGGCTGAACAGCAGCACGGCGAAGGTCGCTGCGAAGACCGTCGGGAGCATCGCCACAGCCCAGCCGAGGGAGAGCAGCACCATCGACCACTTGAGGGTCGTGTACTTGTCCAGCAGTCCCGCGAAGAACCCGCCGACGGTGAAGGTCAGGAAGAACGCGCTGCCGACCAGGCCGATCTGCGACGCCGACAGTCCGAGCTCCTTGGCCAGCGGCTGCGCGACGATGCCCAGGACCGCCTTGTCCGCCCAGTTGACGACGTAGAGCAGGACCAGGAGCCCCGTGAGCCCCCAAGCCTTTCCCCTGGTTCCTCCACCTGGGTCCGACACCTCGGCGGTCAGAGCTGATGGGCTGGGTGTTGACATGTCTCGGTCCCTTCGAGGCAGCGATCTCGCAGGTGGCGGAGGATTGCGCACCCGGGGGTGCGTGTTTTCGGCGAAACGCCCGTTGTCCTGTGCAGCACGCTGAGTGACCTGGGTCACCAGGTCAAAGACCGGTGGTGGAACCGTGGGAGTGGCACTGCCTATATCCGCAGGTCGGTCGCACCGAACTCCGTCGCGGTTAGGGTGAGATCGTGCACCTGCAACAGGTCGAGTACTTCCTCGCGGTCGTGGACAACGACGGCCTCAACGCAGCTTCGACCTCGCTCGGCGTGGCTCAGCCCACGGTTTCGCAGGCCATCCGCGGGCTCGAGCGCGAGCTCGACGTCGAACTGTTCCACCGGATCGGTCGCGGCATGGTGCTGACCTCAGCGGGCCACGCCCTGGTCGGGCCGGCTCGCAGGATGCTGCGCACCGTCGTCACCGCGGAGGGATCGCTGGCCGACTCCTCCGGGAAGCCGCGCGGGCGGCTGGACATCCTCGCGCTGGCCGCCCTCTCGGTAGAACCCGTGGCAACGCTGGTCGCTTCGTTCCGGCAGAGGTTCCCCGGGATCTCGGTGCGCATCGGAACCCTGCACGACGAGACCTCGGCACCGTCGCTGGTCCGAGACGGCCACTGCGAGATCGTGGTGACCCACCTGCCGGTCCTCGACAACGCTGATCTCACCGTGGATGAACTCGGCGTGCAGGACTGGTGGCTGGTCTGCCCGCCCGGCTCCGACGTACCGCCCGACGACCCGCTGCCGCTGTCAGCGCTGCCCGACGTTCCGCACGTGATCGTCCCGCGCGGCGGCTCCCACGCCGGGCACATCGAATCCGCGGTCGTCCGGGCGGGCGGAGTGATCCGGCCGACGGTGATCATCCAGCATCGGGAGGCGCGGCTTCCGCTCGTCTTCAACGGGGTGGGGGCGACTTTCCTCGAACGATCGATGGCCGAAGACGCAGCGCGACGGGGAGCCGTCGTGCGTCAGACCGAACCGGGCCTCAGCGGCGCTTACGGTCTCGTGTACGAACCTTCGGGCCTGTCTCCTGCCGGCCGGGCGTTCGTGGAACTCGCTCGCGAGAACGCTCCACTCGGATGATCTCGGCGACGTCGAGGAAGGCCGCGGCGGCCGGGGAGAGCGGACCTCGGCGGAACAGCAACCCGATGGTGCGCTCGATCGACGGTGTCAAGGAGCGCACCACCACGCCGTGCAGCTGGGTTTCAGCGATCTGGCGGGGAAGGAACGTCGCGCCGGCTCCGCGCATGACCAGATCCCAGATCGCCTGCCGATGCGCGCATTCGACCGCGACGTTGCCGACCGCCTGCGCCAACCGGTGATCGATGAGCGGAACGCCGCCCGCGTCGGACACCTCGAGCACCAGCGGGATCGCGGCGATCGCTTCGATCGGCACCGGATCGGGAAGGTCGGCTGCCAGCGCGGGCGGGAGAACGAGGGTGATCTCCTGCTCCAGCAGTTCGCGGGAGCGCAGCGCCTCATCGCCCTTCACCGGAAGCTCCACCAGGCCGAACTCGGCCTTCCCCCGCCGGACCTGGCTCACGACCCCGGCAGGGCTCCCGGGATCCAGGACGTTGACCAGGACGTCGGGATGACGGCTCAGCAGCCCGCTGGTCAGCTCCGCCAACGGGTCCACCGCCAGCGTCGAGACGGTGGCGATCTCCAACCGGCCGGCGGCGAGGTCGTGCACGGACCGAACTTTGGCCTTGGCGCCCTCCGCAGCGATCAGGATGTTGCGCGCGGGCCCCGCGAAAGCCTCCCCGTCCGAGCTCAAGGTGAGCTGGCGGCCGGATCGGTCGAAGAGCTCCACACCGAGCTCCCGTTCGAGCGTGCGGATCGCCTGGGACAGCGAAGGCTGCGCGATGTACAGCGCCTGAGCGGCCCTGGTGATCCCGCCGTGGTCGACCACGGCGAGGAAGTACCTGACGAGGCGCAGATCCACTCGACGGACGATACGCTCGCTCAACGGGCTTGTCACCTGCGCATATAGGTTTCGATGATGGAACCGTGCGGGGCTTTGTCTTTGCCCCTGGCCGAGTCGCGGTGGTGGAATCCGATTCTTGCTGCGCCAGAACCGAACCGAGGCGCCCGACTCGGAGAACTGGTCACTCGCGGGCAGAAATCAGCCGGCATCGACACGTGGGCCGCAGAGGGGATCACCGATGAACGCGTACTGGCCGGAGGGAATGCCGACCTCGATCGACTACCCGGACCTGACGCTGCCGGACCTCAACGCCGCCGCGGCGAAGCTCTACGGCGACCGGGTCGCCGTGATCGACGGGGATGAACGGCTCACGTTCGCGCAGCTGCACGAGCGGGCGGCCGCGCTCGCCAACGCCCTGCGGGCCGCGGGCGTCGCCGAAGGCGACGTGGTCCAGCTGCACCTGGCGAACAGCATCTGGTTCCCCATCGGCTACTTCGGTGCGCTGCTCGCCGGCGCGGCCGTGTCCCTCTCGAACCCGCTGGAGCCGGCTCCGGGTCTGCGCAGGCAGCTTCGCGACACCGGCGCCACGGCCGTCGTGACCCACCCGGCACACGCGGCGGTCCTGCGCGAGGCCCGAACCGGCACTTCCGTCCGGACGGTCCTGGTGGCACCACCGACCGCTTGCGCCCCCTCGGACGAGCCGATGCCGGTGGGAGAGGGGATCGTTCCGGTACCGGAGTTCGTGGCCGGGCACTCCGCGGTACCGCCCGCGGTCGCGGTGACCGGGGAAGACGTCGCCCACCTCGCCTACACCGGCGGCACGACCGGCGTCGCCAAGGGCGTCCGCGTGCTGCACCGCAACGTCGTGGCCAACGCCGCCCAGATGACCGCTTGGCGCGCAGCGCACCTGGTCACCGCCGATGGCCGGGAGTGCGAACTGCGCGCGATCGACGGCGTTCCCGAGGGCGGCGTGCGACCGGGCGAGGGTGTTTCCATCGTGGTGTCACCGCTTTTCCACGCGCACGCCCTGATCAACATGAACTTCCTGCTCCTGTGCGGCACCACCCTCGTGCTGACCGGACGCTTCTCACCGGAGCGGCTGCTCGAGTCCATCGAGCGGCACCGCGCCACCTACATCACCGGCAGCCCCGCGATGTGGCACCAGATCCTGGACTGCCCCGCTCTGGAGAAGTACGACCTGTCCTCCACCGCGGCGCTCTCGTCCGGCGCTGCACCGATCGATCAGGCCACGCTGGAAGGTCTGCAAGCCGCGTTCCCCTCCGCTGTGGTCTCGGAGGGGTACGGCCTCACCGAGGCGACCTGCTTGGTTACCGCGTCCCCGCTGCTGCGCGACGCCGAGCGCAAGCACGGCAGCGTCGGCCTGCCCGTGGTGGACACGGAGGTGGAGGTGCGCGCTCCCGGTGAGGGCACCAGCGTGCTGCCACCGAACGAGGTCGGCGAGCTGTGGGTGCGCGGACCGCAGGTGACCGGCGGCTACCTCGATCACCCCGAGGCGACCGCCGAGCAATTCGTCGGCGGATGGCTCCGCACCGGTGATCTCGGCTACCGGGACGAGGACGGGTTCGTCTTCATCGCCGGCCGGGCCAAGGAGATGCTGATCTACAAGGGCTACAACGTCTATCCCCGCGAACTCGAAGAGCTGCTGCACACCCATCCCGACATCAGCGCGGCCGCGGTCGTGGGTCGATCAGATCCCTCGGTCGGCGAGGAACCCGTCGCCTTCGTCGTCCCGCGCAACGGCGCGGTGCTCGACACCGATCAGGTCAAGGCGTTCGTCGCCGAACGAGTCCTCCCCTACAAGAAGATCCGCGACATCGAAGTCGTCGACGCGCTGCCCACCTCCGCCGCGGGAAAGATCAAGAAGGCGGAGCTGCGCAAGCTGCTGACATGACGCCTCGACCTCAGGCGTTCCGGAAGTCCGGGGGGCGGCGTTCGAGGAAGGCCGCTCGCCCCTCGGCGAACTGCGGTCCGCCCAGCAGGTCGACCTGCGTGTCCGCTTCGGCCGCCAGCAGGCCTTCGAGGCTCTGGTCGGGCTGCGCCAGCAGGCGGCGCACCCCGGCGATCATGGGCGCCGACGAGTCCGCCAGCGCGGTCGCGGTGACGGTCGCCGCTTCGAGCGCGGCACCGTTGTCGACGAGCGTCTCCACCAAGCCGATGCGTTCGGCTTCCGCCGCGTCGAAGGTGCGCGCGGTCAGCAGCAGTTCCCGGGTCCTGCCCCGCCCCACTCGCAGCGGCAGCGTGTAGGACAGCCCGGTGTCGGGGGCCAGCCCGATCTTCGCGAAGGACGTCGAGAAGGTCGCCGAGCGGCCCGCGACGACGACGTCGCAGGCAGCAGCCAGGGCGAGGCCGAGGCCGAAGGCACCGCCCTCGACTGCGGCGACGATGGGACGCTCGCCGGTGACCATCTGGCGCGCCACGGCGTTGACGACTTCGAGCCGCCTGCGTGCGATCTCCCGGTCCTGTGACATCGACCGGATGTCCCCGCCGGCGCAGAAGACCGTTCCCGCGCCGGTGAGCACGATGGCCCGGGCCTCGCGGTCGGCGGCCTTGAGCGCGTCGAGCAGTTCGAGCCGGTCGTCGAGGTCGAGCGCGTTGCGGCGCGCGGGCCGGTCGATGGTGAGGACGCGGACGGGCCCGCGGTCCTCGACGACGACGGCGCTCATGCCTCGAACCCCTTGATCATCTGCTTGGCGATGATCAGTTTCTGGATCTCGCTGGTCCCCTCGTAGAGCCGGAACAGCCGTGCGTCGCGGTAGAACCGCTCGACCGGCACCTCGCGCATGTAACCGAGGCCGCCGTGGACCTGCACGGCGCGATCGGCGATCCGGTCGACCGCCTCGGCGCAGAAGAGCTTGCACATCGAGGGAGCCAGCCGGCGATCGCTGCCGTCGTCCCAGCTGCGGGCCGCCTCGAGCACCATCGCCCGCCCCGCGTAGGCCTCGGTGCGGCTGTCCGCGAGCATCGCCTGGACCAGCTGGAACTCGGCGAGCTTCTGCCCGCCCTGGCCGTTCGTCGTGGCGTGGCGCAGGCTCTCATCGATGAGCCGGTCCGCCAGACCGACGGTGAGAGCGGCGATGTGCAGCCGTCCCTTCGCCAGGGAGCGCATCGCGGCCGAAAAGCCCTCGCCCTCGACCTCGCCGATGAGGTTCTCGGCCGGGACCCGGACGTCGTCGAAGAAGATCTCGGACGTCACGGCACCGCGCTGCCCCATCTTGTGGTCCTTCGGGCCGATCCTGACTCCGTCGGCACCGGTCGGCACGACGAAGACCGAGATGTTGCGCGCCCCCTCGCTCACGTCGCCGGTGCGGGCGAAGACCATCAGCAGGTCGGCCCAGATCGCGTTGGTGATGAACCGCTTCTGGCCGTTGATCACGTAGTCGTCACCATCGCGCGCGGCGCGGGTGGTCAGCCCGCTCGGGTCCGAGCCGGCCTCCGGTTCGGTGAGCGCGAACGACGCGATCTGCTCACCGCCGGCCAGCGCCGGCAGGTAGGCGTCCTTCTGGCGCTCCGTACCGCAGTTGACCAGCACCTGACCCGCGATGCCGTTGTTGGTGCCGAACATCGAGCGGAACGAGGGCGTCGTCCACCCCAGCTCCATCGCCAGCCGCACCTCCTCCGACATGCTGAAGCCGAGTCCGCCGTACTCCTCGGGGATGGCGTAGCCGAACAGCCCCATCTCCGCGGCCTTCCGGCGCAGCCGTTCCGGGATCTTGTCGGTCTCCTCGATCTCGTCCTCCGCGGCGACGACCTCCTTGCGGACGAACGCGCGAACGGCCTCGAGGACCGAGGTGAACTCGTCGGGTTCCATGGCAGAAGCTCCTAGGGCGGTGGGTGGTCGGCGGATCGGCGAGGTCACGAGGTGGGGTCGGGTCCGGCGGCCGGACGGCCGACCACGCCGGAGCCGGCGAGCCGGTCGCGGGTGTCGAGGTCGATGCCGAGCTCGCCGAGCACCCCGTCCGTGTGCTCGCCGAGCTCGGGGATGTCACCCATCTTCAGCTCGACGTCGCGGAAAGTCATCGGGGGCAGCACGGCTCGCACCGGACCCGCCGGCGTCGCCACCTCGCGCCACCGGTCGCGGGACGCGAGCTGGGCGTGGTCGACCAACCCGGCCATGTCGTTGACCTGGGCGGCCGGGACCCCGGCCGCGGCGAGCCGGGTGTCGAGCTCGGCCGTGGTGAAGCGCCGGGTCTGCTCCGCCACGACGGCGTCGCACTCCTGCCGGTGCCGGACCCGCAGCGGGTTGGTGACCAGCCGCGGATGTCCGGCGAGGTCCGGCCGTTCGAAGACCTCGGTGACCAGCGCCCGCCAGCCCCGGTCGTTCTGGACGCCGATCAGGATCTCACCGTCGAGGGTCGGGTACGCGTCGTACGGCGCGATGGAGGCGTGGCTGAGCCCCATCCGCGGGATCTGCCGACCGCCGTACATCTGCATGTACATCGGGTGGCCGAGCCACTCGACGGTGGCGTCGAACATGGAGATGTCGACGACGCCACCGCGTCCGGTGCGCTCACGCCGGAACAGCGCCGCCACGACGGCCTGAGCGGTGTAGAGACCCGCGGCGATGTCGGCGGAGGGAACACCGGTCTTGGTCGCGGTTTCCGGCGTGCCCGTGACCGAGATCAGGCCGGACTCGGCCTGGATCAGCATGTCGTAGGCCTTCCGGTCGCTCAGCGGCCCGTCGGTGCCGTAGCCGGAGATTCCCGCGACCACCAGGCGCGGGTGCCGGGCCGCGAGCTCGTCGGCGCCCAGGCCGAGGCGCTCGGCCGCGCCGGGTGCCGCGTTCTGCAGGAACACGTCCGCCTCCGCCACCAGACGGCGCGCGATGTCGGCGCCCTCCGCGGACTTGAGGTCCAGGGCCACGGACTCCTTGCCGCGGTTGAGCCACACGAAGTGCGACGCCAGGCCGTGCACGGCGTGGTCGTAGTTGCGGGCGAAGTCGCCTTCCCCGACCCGTTCCAGCTTGATGATCCGCGCTCCGAGGTCGGCGAGGTGACGAGTCGCGAGCGGCGCCGCGACGGCCTGCTCCAGGGCGACCACGGTGATGCCCTCGAGCGGGAGGAGGTCGGTGCTCATGACCGCAAGCATGGCCTCGGCCGCTTATGCCCGTCCAATACCTAATGCTTGCGACATTGTTGCCTCGTGCGCAAAAGTGCTCGCCATGGACCTGCACCACCTCCAGGCGTTCCTCGCCGTCGCCGAGGAGCTCCACTTCGGTCGCGCCGCCGATCGGCTGCACATCGCCCAGCCGCCGCTGAGCCGCACGATCAAGCAGCTCGAGCGGGACCTCGGTGCGCAGCTGTTCGACCGCACCACCCGCAGCGTCCGGTTGACCAGCGCCGGAGAGGCGCTCGTCGAGCCTGCCCGCCAGATCGTCGACGGCTTCCGGGTGGCCCGGCGGGCGGTGCAGTCCGCGGGCCGGGGCAAGACCGGCCGCGTGCGGATGGGCTTCGCCGGTCCGTCGTCGTACCTGCTCGTCGGCCAGCTCGGCCGCAGCGTGCGGGAGAAGCACCCCGGCATCGAACTCAGCCTGCGCAGCAGGACCTTCAACGACGCGGCCCTGCGCGCGGTCATGGACGGCGACCTCGACCTCGCGATCGTGCGGTGGACGGTCGAGCCACCGGGCATCGATCACCGGATCCTGACGGTCGAGCACCACGTGATCGTGGTCCCCGAGGAGCACCCGCTGGCGGGTCGCGAGCGGGTCAGCATGGCCGACCTGCGCTACGAACCCTTCGTGATGCTGCCCGCGGACCCGGGTTCGAGCGTGCGCGACGGGTTCATCCGGAAAGCCCACGCCGCCGGCTACGCACCCAACATCGTGCAGACCGCGCCGGACTCGTGGACGGCGATGGCACTGGTCGCCGCCGGGGTCGGCATCACCTTCTCGATCGACGTGGCGGTCAAGAACGTGGTCCAGGAAGGCATCCGCGCGATCCCGCTCGAGGAGGGGATGGCGGCCACCTACTCCCGGCTCATCTGGCGCCACGGCGACACCAACCCGGCCCTCAAAGCGGTCCTGGAGGCCTCCGAGGAGGCGATCCCCACACCGAGCCTCCCGCCGAACGCGACCTGAGCCCTCGTTCCGCGTGGCGGTGCGGGTACCGAAAAACCCCTGCAAGAGGAAGGCGCACTGGCCCTCTGCGACCAGCCCCACTCCCGATGCAACGGCGTCCGGATTCAAATTTCGCGCGAAATTTGAAGTCACCCTGGTGGCCTCAAACTTCGCGCGAAATTTGAACGGAAACGCGCCGGGCGGAGGTCGTCAGCGGACGACCTTGAGCAGGCCGACCTGCGCGGCCGTGGCGACGTGGCGGCCCGACGGGTCGAAGAGTTCGCCGACGCCGTGCGCCCGCCCGTTCGCCACCGACTCCACCCGGCAGTCGAACTGGTGCCACGCGCCCAGGTCGGGCTGGGCGTGGAAGGTCAGCGCGTGCGTCAGGCTGAGGATCCGGGCGCCGGGGGCGTGGCGAGCCGCGCGGAGCGCCACGAACGCGGGCTCGAGCACGCTCATGTCGGTCACGTAGGCCACCAGCGCCGCCCGCAGGGCGTGGTCCTCCGGCAGCGGTCCCGTGGCGCGCAGGAACGTGGTCCGCCGGTCGCCCTCCCCGGTCGGGGCGAGGTACGGCGGCTCCACGACGTGGCGCAAGTGCACCGGCCGCGCCATCCGCCACCACGGCGGGATGCGCTCGTCGTCGGCGAAGCGGTCGGCGAGGTCCGGCAGCCCCTCGGGGTCGGGGGCTTCGACCGGCCGCGCCGAGGAGTACGACGGCTGGTCCTCGCGGATGCGCGCCCACCTGGACACCGCGCCGAAGAGCTCGTTGCCCGAGTCGTCGACCAGGCGCGACCGGCGCGTGCACAGCGACGGCGCCTCGGAAACCCGCTCCACCTCCCACCGCAGCTCTCCCCCGGTGGGGACACCGGCCACGAAGTCGGCTTGCAGGCTCACCACCCGCTGCTCGGGGTCGGCGGTGCGTCCGGCCGCCACCAGCGACTGCGCCAGCAGCAGCCCACCGAAGAGTCGGTCCTCGGGTAGTGGCTGGGGCCGGCCGATCCAGGTGCTCACCCGGTTCCGCGGGTCGTCGGAGCAGGCGAGCTCGAACAGGCCGATGAGGTCGGGCAACGTCAGCGAGGCGGCGTGCGCGGGGGCGGTGAGATCGGTGTCCACCCGGGCATCATGCCGCGACTCCTCCGCGTTCTCGATATCTGTCGCATCCCATTGATGCGCAGTCGTCAACAATGGGTGGCGCAAGAAGTATTGGAGTTCCTCGCACGAACGGCGGCAGATTGGGGCCGTCCGACCCTGCGACGCGAGGAGCCCCGATGCCAGCCCCAGACAAGGTCACCGACCTGCCGTCGGCCGTGGCCGCGCACGTCGACAACGGGATGACCGTCGCGTTGGAGGGCTTCGGGCACCTCATCCCCTTCGCGGCCGGCCACGAGATCATCCGCCAGGGCATCGCGGACCTCACCTTCTGCCGGATGACCCCGGACCTGCTGGCCGACCAGATGATCGCCGCCGGATGCGTCCGCCGGCTGATCGCGTCGTTCTTCGCGAGCGGTTCGGCCGGGTCGTTGCACGAGGTGCGCCGACGCGTCGAGCGCTCCGACCCGGCGCCGCTCGAGGTCGAGGAGTACAGCCACTACGGCATGGTGTGCCGCTACCAGGCCGGCGCAGCCGGGCTGCCGTTCCTCCCGCTCCGCTCCTACGCGGGCAGCGACCTCCCCCGGCTCAACCCGATGATCCGCAAGGTCACCGACCCGTACGGCGGCCCCGACATCTACGTCGTCCCCGCCCTGCGGCCGGACGTGACGATCGTGCACGCCCAGCGCGCCGACCGCTCCGGCAACGTCCAGATGTGGGGCATCACCGGGGCGCAGCAGGAGGCCGCCTACGCCGCGCGAGCGGTGATCGCCACGGTCGAGGAGATCGTCGACGAGGACGTGGTCCGCTCCGACCCCAACCGCACCGTCCTGCCCTCGCACGCCGTGTCTGCCGTGGTCGAGTGCCCCGGTGGCGCCCACCCGTCGTACGCGCAGGGCCACTACGACCGCGACAACGCCTTCTACCGCGAGTGGACGCCGATCAGCAGGGACCGCGACGCGCTTGTGAGTGGCTCGACGAGTGGGTGCACCAGGTGCCCGACCGGGCGGCGTACCTGGCGAAGCTGGGCTCCGAGCGCTGGGAGAGCGTGCGCGTCGCCCCGCGACCCTCGCAGCCCGTGGACTTCGGCCGCCGGCAGGTGATCGCATGAGCAGTCGCGCCGAATCCGTTCCCACCGAGGTGCTCTCGGACGTCGCTCCGTCCACCACCGAGTTCCTCGCCGCCGTCGCGGCGCGGCAACTCGTCGGCAGGCACCGCGTCTTCGCCGGGGTCGGCCTGCCGACGCTCGCGGTCGAGCTGGCCCGCCGGACCACCAACCCGGACGTCGAGCTGGTCTACGAATCCGGCATCTGCGGCGCCCAGCCGGAGGGCCTGGCCGAGGGCATCGCCGATTCGGTGCTCGTCTCCGGGGCGGCGGCCGCACTCGGCATGCCGGCGCTGTTCGGCTACGTCCTCCAGGGCGGCCACGTCGACGTCGGCTTCCTCGGCGCGGCGCAGGTCGACCGGTGGGGCAGCCTCAACACCAGCTTCATCGGCGACTGGGACCAGCCCACCGTGCGGCTGCCCGGAGCCGGCGGAGCCGCCGAGATCATGCCCAACGCCGCCGAGTGCATCGTGGTGCTCCGCCGCCACGACCCCGGCTCGCTCCCGGCGCAGCTGGACTTCTGCACCTCCCCCAGCCCCGCCCGAGCGCACGCCGAGGATCCTCGGATGGTGCCGCCGGGGCACGGCGTCTCGACGGTCATCACTCCGATGGCCGTGCTGCACCGCCCCGACAAGCTCGGCGAACTGGTCATCAGCGAGGTCCACCCCGGCCACACCGCGGAGGAAGTGCGCGAGGCCACCGGCTGGAACATCCCGGTCGCCGACGACGTGCGGGAGACCCGGCGCCCCACGGCCGAGGAGGTCCGGCTCCTGCGGGAAGAGATCGACACGGTCCGGCTCTACCTGCGATGAACCACGTCGCTGCTGCTCCCGACCCGCCGCGCGCGGCGTACGCCGCGCTGCTCGCGTGCACGACGCTGGGCACGTTGGCGAGCACGATCATCAGCGCACCGATCAACGTCATCGCCCACGCGATCGGCGCCTCGCCGCGCGGGATCGTCCTCGCGGTCAGCGCATTCACGCTCGCGATGGTGCTCTGCGCACCGCTGTCGGGGTGGATGTGCCAGCGGTTCGGCTCGCGGCAGGTGCTGGGCTGGTCGCTGTTGCTGATGGTGGCCGCCCAGGCGGGCGCGGCGTTCAGCCAGGACTTGGCGTTCCTCGTCGTGATGCGCGCCCTGCAGGGCGTCGCCTGCTCCGCGGTCCCGCCCGCGGTGCAGCAGGTGCTCGGTCGCCACTGGGCTCGGCACCGGGCCCGGGCGATGGCGGGCTGGGCCGCCGCCATGGGGGTGGGCCAGTCCCTCGGCCCGCCGCTCGGCGGGCTGGTCGCCGACGCGCTCGGGTGGCGATGGGTCTTCCTCACCCACGCGGCGCTCAGCCTCGTGCTGCTGGTGCTCTGCCTGACGGTCGTGCCGGCGGTCGCCGGCGCTTCGGCACCGCTGCACGCGTCGGGCATGGCCACCTTGACGATCGGCATCGGCGCACTCGTGGGCGCCGTGAGCTGGCTCGGCCAGCACGGATCCCCCTGGGCCGCGGTCGGTTTCGCCGCCGTGGGCGTGCTCGCGCTGGTGTGGCACCGCCGACTCGGCCGCACCGAAGCCGGTCCGTTCATCCCCGCCGGTCTGGTCGCCGAGCGCCGGTACGTCGCCAGCACCGCCGCCGCCTGCGCGGTCATGAGCTGCCTGGGCGTGGCCATCGTGGCCACTCCGCTGCACCTCGGCCGCGACCTGGGTCTGGGGCCGGGCCCGATCGGTGCGGTCATGCTGACGCTCGCCCTGGCCATGACCCTGGCCGCGCCCCTGTCCTCCCGGATCACCGAGCGGTTCTCGGCCGAGCGCAGTCTGCTCGGCGGATTGCTGCTCCTCGGAGCCGGTTTCGTGGCCCTCCTCCTCGTCGTCGAAGCGGTGCCGCACGACCTCGCCGTACCGGCCGCGGTCGTCGCGCTGGCCCTGACCGGCTCGGCGATCGGAGTCGTGCAGGCGGCGGCCGGGCACGGCCTGATGACCTCCCCCGCCGCCGAGAGCGGCGTCGCGCTCGGCTTGCACAACACGCTCCGGTTCGCCGGCCTGGCCGTCGGCTACTCCTGGGTGGCGATCGCCTACCCGACCGGGCTGCTCGCCCTCGTCTACGGCGTGCCGGTCGTCCTCGTCGCCGGGACCTCGCTCGTGGCCCGCAATCGCATTCGGGCCGCGTCCGCCGAACCCGTTCCGCCCACTTCCGAAAGGCTGATTCCATGACCCCTGCTGAGGCGTCCTCGCCGTCGACCGCGCCGGGGACCGGCCCGCTGGCCGGGCTCCGGGTGGTCGAGGTTTCGAGCTTCGTCGCCACTCCCCTGTGCGGCACCGTGCTGGCGCAGCTGGGCGCCGAGGTCATCCGCGTCGAGCCCGTCGAAGGCGCTCCGGACCGGACCCGTTGGCCGCTCACCGACGAGGGCGTCAGCCTCTACTGGAACGGCCTCAACCCGGGCAAGAAGGCGATCGCCGTCGACCTCACCCGGCCCGAGGGGCGCGAGCTCGTGTCCGATCTGGTCGTCTCGGGCGGCTCTTCGGGCGGCATCCTCGTCACCAACAGCGAGCGCTGGCCGGAGTTCGGGTACCGGGCGTTGCGGACGCGTCGCTCCGACGTCATCCACGCGCTGCTCACCGGACGGCACGACGGCGGCACCGCCGTCGACTACACCGTCCAGGCGGCCAGCGGTTTTCCCCTGGTCACCGGCCCCGAGGACCACGACGGCCCGGTCAACAGCCTGGTCCCCGCCTGGGATCTCACCGCTGGTTTCCACCTCGCCACGGGCCTGCTCGCCGCCGAACGACGGCGGATGCTCACCGGTGCGGGCTCCGAGGTCCGAGTCGCCCTCGAAGACGTCGCCCTCGCAGGCGCGGGGAACCTGGGCTACCTCGCCGAGGCGCAGCTCCGGCCGTCCGTGCGGCGCGAACCGACCGGCAACTACGTCTACGGCACGTTCGGCCGCGACTTCACCACCGCCGACGGCGACCGGTTCATGATCGTGGCCCTGACCCCGCGCCAGTGGCACGACCTGCTCCGGATCACCGGTCTCGAAGACGCCGTGTCAGCGCTCGCCCGGGCGCTGGGGGCGGACTTCTCCGACGAAGGGCAGCGCTACCGGCACCGCACCGTGCTCGCGGGCCTGGTCGCCGCGTGGTTCGAGCAGCATCCGACGGCGCACGTGGCCGAGGCCCTCGCCGACACCCGCATCCTGTGGTCGCCGTACCGCACCTTCAACGACCTGGCCGCCGACGACGCCCGGTTGCTGCGCGAGCACCCGCTCTTCTCCGCTGTGGACCAGCCGGGGGTCGGCCGCCTCGTCGCACCCGGATCGCCCCTGGTCGTCGACGGTCGGCGGACCACTCCGGAACCGGCACCCCTCGTCGGGCAGGACACCGGCTCAGTGCTCGCCGACGCTCTCGGCCTCGACGCGGACGCGCTCACCGACCTCGCCGAACGCGGCGTGATCGCCACTGGCGGCGAACGGACGGTGCAACGATGAGCGCGCTCGCGACCGCCGAAACCGCGGCAACCTGGCTCTTCGCTCCCGGGGACCGCCCGGAGCGCTTCTCGAAGGCCGCTGCCGCCAAAGCCGACCTGGTCGTGCTCGACCTCGAGGACGCCGTCGCACCCACCCGCAAACCGGAAGCACGCCGCAACGTCGTCGACTGGTTGTCCGGTCACGACGCACCCTGCGCCGTCCGGGTCAACGCGGTCGGCACACCCTGGCACGAGGACGACATCGCGGCCCTCGCCACAGCCCGGCCCGTCGTCGTCATGGCGCCCAAGTCCGAGAACACCGGCGCCACGACCGAACTCGTCCGCGCACTGCCGGTCGGGACGGCCGTCGTCGCGCTCATCGAGTCGGCTCTCGGCGTCAACCGCGCTCAGGACCTCGCCGAGATCGACGGCGTCGTGCGGCTCGCCCTCGGTACCTACGATCTCGCGGCCCAGCTCGGTGTGGACCCCGATCACGCGCCGGCGCTGGCCGCGGCGCGCGCCTCGCTGGTGCTGGCCTCAGCGGCCGCGGGGCTGCCCGGTCCGGTGGACGGCGTCACCGGCGATGTCCACGACACGCAGCGGTTGTCCGACGACGTGACGGCAGCGGCCGCTGTCGGCTTCACCGGCAAGCTCTGCATCCATCCCGCCCAGGTCGTGCCCGCGGCAGCGGCTCTGGCGCCCACGCCCACCGAGATCGACTGGTCGCACCGGGTCCTCGCCGCCGCAGCCGAGGCGGATGCGGCCGGCGAAGGAGTCGTCCTCGTGGACGGCCGCATGGTCGACGCACCTGTCATCGCCCGCGCCCGACGAATCACGTCTTGCGCCTCCGCGAGTCTCAGGAGCACCCCATGAACGGCCTCGCGCTCGATGAACAGGACGTGGTCGTCGGCGAGGGCGCCAACGAAATCCAGAAGAACGTGATCGCAAGTCAGATGGTGGCCCGCGACCGGACCGCGACGAGCAACGATCGGAGCAGCTGATGGCACTTCTCGACGACAAGACGGCATTGATCACCGGCGGAGCCCAGGGCATCGGCCTGGCCATCGCGGAGCGCTTCGCGGCCGAGGGCGCCCGCGTCGTGATCGCCGACCTGGACGGGGGCGCCGCCGACGCGGCGGCCAAGGGGCTCGACCCGGACAACGCCCTCGGCGTGGCATGCGATGTGGTGTCGGCCGCCGACGTGGAACGGGCGTTGGAAACGGCCCGCAGCACCTTCGGCTCCTTGGACGTCGTCGTCAACAACGCGGGCATCACGCGCGACGCGACCATGCGCACGATGAGCGAGGAGCAGTTCGACCAGGTGATCGCCGTGCACCTGAAGGGTTGCTGGAACGGCACCCGGCTGGCCGCGGCCCGGATGCGGGAGCAGAAGTCCGGCGCGATCGTCAACATCTCGTCCCTGTCCGGCAAGGTCGGCATGGTCGGCCAGACCAACTACTCGGCCGCCAAGGCGGGGATCGTCGGCATGACCAAGGCGGCCGCCAAGGAGATGGCCCACCACGGCGTCCGCGTCAACGCCATCCAGCCCGGCCTGATCCGCTCGGCGATGACCGAGGCCATGCCCGCGAAGGCGTGGGACCAGAAGATGGCCGAGATCCCGATGGCCCGCCCTGGTGAACCGGCCGAAGTGGCGAACGTGGCTCTCTTCTACGCCTCGTCGCTGTCGTCCTACATGACCGGCACCGTGGCCGAGGTGACCGGCGGGCGGTTCATGTGAGCGAGGAGCACGAGCCCGTGGTCTACCGGGGCTGGACCGCGCACGAGACGACCGCGGTTGAAACGCTGGACCCGTCACCGGTGGCCGCTCTCGGGGTGCTGCTGAACAGCGACGCACCCGTGCCCGGTACCGGTGATGTGCTCCCTCCGCTGTGGCACTGGGTGGCGCTTCCGCGATGGCCCTCCTCGTCGACCATCGGCGCGGACGGGCACCCGCTGCGCGGAGATTTCCTGCCACCGGTCGACCTCCCGCGCCGGATGTTCGCCGGCGGGGAGGTCACGCTGCACGGCGATCTTCGAGTCGGCACGCAGGTGATCCGGGAGGCGCGGGTCGACTCGGTCGAGGAGAAAGCCGGCAAGAGCGGGCCCCTGGTGATCGTCCGGGTCGGAATCCGCCTCCGCGATCCCGGCGGCGAGCTGCTGCTCGAGGAACGGCAGAACCTCGTTTACCGCGAGGCCGCCCCCGCACCCGCGCCGGGCGACCTTCCCGATCCCACCGCCCCGGCCAACGCCGAGCCGGTCGGCGCACCGCTCGTCCCCGAAGACGGGGGCTGGCGCTTCCGGACCGACCCGACCCTGCTGATGCGGTTCAGCGCCGCAACCGCCAACCCGCACCGGATCCACTACGACTGGCCCTACACCACCCGCGTCGAGGGCTATCCCGGCCTCGTCGTGCACGGCCCGCTCTCGACCCTCGTGCTCGCCGAGTGCCTCCGCCTGGAGCACCCGGACCGCTCGGTGCGGCACCTGGCCCACCGCAACTCAGCCCCGTTGTTCTGCGGCGAGAACGCCCACGCGAACGTGGCGCTCGCCGCCGATGACCGCGCCGAGGTCCGCCTGCGCAAGGGCGACAGCACGCTCGTCGTCCTGTCGGCCGACCTCGCACTCGACACCCCGAAAGGCGCCCGACGATGAACCACACCACGCGCGAAGTCGTGATCTGCGAGCCCGTCCGAACCCCGATCGGACGCTACGGCGGCATGTTCAAGGACGTCAGCCCCGTGGACCTGGGCGTGGCCGCGCTGAAAGGGCTGCTGTCGCGCACCGGCGTCGAACCCGACCGCATCGACGACGTCATCCTGGGGCACTGCTACCCGACCGCCGAGGCACCCGCCATCGGACGCGTCGTCGGCCTCGACGCCGGGCTCCCGGTGACCGTCGGCGGTCAGCAGGTGGACCGCCGCTGCGGCTCCGGTCTCCAGGCCGTCATCAACGCCGTCATGCAGGTCGCCGGCGGCGCGAGCGAGGTCGTCGTCGCCGGCGGCGCCGAGTCGATGAGCAACGTGCCCTTCTACTCCCTCGACATGCGGTGGGGCGGTGCGCGGACCGGAGTGCGGATCCACGACGGCCTCACCCGCGGCCGGCAGACCCCCGGCGGCCGCTTCCACCCGGTTCCCGGCGGCATGCTGGAGACCGCGGAGAACCTGCGCAGGGAGCACGCGATCAGCCGCGAGGAGCAGGACCGCCTCGCGGTCAGCTCCCACCAGCGCGCGGTGGCCGCCCAGGAATCGGGCATCCTCGCCGAGGAGATCGTCCCGGTGACCGTGCCCTCCAGGAAGGGCGAGGTGGTCGTCGACACCGACGAACATCCCCGCGCCGACACCTCGCTGGAGTCGCTGGCACGGTTGCGCCCGATCCTGTCCGCAGACGACCCCGAGGCCACGGTCACCGCGGGCAACGCCAGCGGCCAGAACGACGCTGCGGCGATGTGCCTGGTCACGACCGCGGACACGGCCGAGGAATTGGGGCTGCGACCGCTGGTGCGGCTGGTGAGCTGGTCGTCCGCCGGTGTGCGCCCGGACGTCATGGGGATCGGACCGGTCCCGGCGACCGAGGCGGCTCTGGCCCGCGCCGGGCTCTCCCTGGCCGACATGGGGGTGATCGAGCTCAACGAGGCGTTCGCCGCCCAGGCCCTGGCCGTGATGCGGGAGTGGAAGTTCACCGACGCCGACCACGAACGCACCAACGTGCACGGCTCCGGAATCTCGCTCGGCCACCCCGTGGGCGCCACGGGCGTGCGGATGCTCGGAACCCTCGCGCGTGAGCTCCACCGCCGCGAGGCGCGCTACGGCCTCGAGACCATGTGCATCGGAGGCGGTCAGGGCCTGGCCGCCGTCTTCGAGCGGATCGCCTGATGCCGCCGCGCGTGTTCGCCGACGTCGCCGCGATCGAGGCGGCCATCGGGGAAGACCTGGGCACCACGGAATGGACGGAGATCACTCAGTCCACTGTGGATCTGTTCGCGGACGTCACCGGGGACCACCAGTGGATCCACGTCGACGTCGAGAAAGCGGCGACGTCTGCGTTCGGCGGCACCATCGCCCACGGCTACCTCACGCTGGCCATGCTGCCCGCGTTCGCCGCCCGGCTCTACGCGATCGAGACCGGCTCCGCCCGCCTGAACTACGGGCTCGGCAAGGTGCGGTTCCCCGCCCCCGTGCCCGTGGGGTCGAAGGTCCGCGCCACGCCCCGCATCCACGAGGTCCGGCACGTTCCCGCCGGCAGCCAGGTGGTCGTGAGGTGGACCGTCGAAGCGGACGGCGTCGAGCGTCCCGTCTGCGTGGCGGAAAGCATCACGTTCGTCGTTCCCTGACCGGAGAACCGTCCGACCTCGGCGCCGCCGACGCGAAACACGCGCTCGGCGGCGCCTTTTCGACTGCCCTCAGGCAGCACCGACTATTGCCGGTTCGGATATCAATCACGTCCACATTCGGTCTTGGACAGGCAACAAGGGCGCCTTTAGCGTGAGTGCGGTCACAAGCCGCCCACGCCGCGCAGAGGCATCCCCCTGATCCATCCTGAGGAGCAGCCCCCATGTCCACAGCACCCCAGCTCGATGAGCGGATGGCGCGAAAAGCCGGTATCGCCGCCTTCGTCGGCACCACCATCGAGTGGTACGACTTCTACATCTACGGCACGGCCTCCGCTCTCGTGTTCGGTCCGCTGTTCTTCAGCAACGCCGACCCCGCCGTCGCGGTGCTGCTCTCGTTCGGCACCTTCGCCGTCGGCTTCCTGACCCGGCCCCTCGGTGGCGCCGTGTTCGGCCACCTCGGCGACCGCATCGGCCGCAAGCGCGCGCTGATCTCCACCCTCCTGCTCATGGGCATCACCACCGTCGGGGTGGGCCTGCTCCCGACCTACGCCACCATCGGTGCCGCGGCGCCCGTCCTGCTGATCGTGCTCCGCATGCTGCAAGGCCTGGCCGTCGGCGGCGAGTGGGGTGGCGCAGTGCTGATCGCCACCGAGCACACCCGATCCGATCGCGGATTCCTATTCGGTGCCTTCGCGCAGCAGGGTTCGCCGGCCGGGCGGATCCTCGCCACCCTGGGATTCCTGGCGGTGACCGGCCTGCTGCCGGAAGATGCGCTGCTGGAGTGGGCGTGGCGCCTGCCCTTCCTCGCCTCCGCGCTGCTGGTCGTCGTCGGCCTGATCATCCGGCTCAAGCTCGAGGAATCGCCCGCGATCAAACAGCTGCACGAGCGCAACGAGGTCGTCAAGGTCCCGGTCGTCGAGGTCTTCCGCAGCAACTTCCGCGAGCTCGTGCTCGGCATCTTCGGCATCCTGTGCGTCTTCGTCGTCGTCTACGCCCGAGACACCTTCGCCCTCGCGTGGGCCACGAAGTCCCTCGACTTCTCCAAGGACTCCTTCCTCAGCATCATCCTGATCGCCAGCGTGGTGCAGTTCTTCGTCCAGCCCTTCGGCGCCATCCTCACGACCCGCTGGAGCCCTCGCGCGCTGGTCACACTGCTGCTCGGCCTCGAAATCCCGGCACTGGCCCTGATGTTCGTGCTGATCGGCACCGGCAACTGGACGCTCGCGATGATCGGCGCCGTTCTGGCGACGATCCCCGACGTGATGTTCTACGCGATCATGGCGGGCATGTTGGCCCAGAGCTTCCCCGCCCGGGTCCGCTACACCGGAATCTCGCTGACCTACGGCCTCTCGGGCGCCCTGTGCGGCACCACCCCGCTGATCCTGCAGTGGCTGCACAGCGGCTCCGGCAGCATGGTGCTCCCGGTGGCCTTCGGCATCGTGACCACCGCGATCTCGTTGGTGTGCTCCCGCGCCCTGCTCGGTCGACCCGCGGCCGAGGAGACACCGACCTCCGATCAGGCGGCCGCTCCCGGGGACACCACCACTCCCACTCGCTGAATCGCTTTGCCCGGCACCTGCTCGCGGTGCCGGGCGAGGTTCCTCGATCGCTCGGGCGGCGGCCACCCGGCAGGTGACCGCCGCCCGGGCCCCGCTCTCACTGCTCGTACTCCTCCAACAAGCGCCGACCGATGATCATCTTCTGGATGTCCGACGTTCCCTCACCGATCAGCATGAACGCGGACTCGCGGTAGAGGCGCTCGATCTCGTACTCCTTGGCGTAGCCGTAGCCGCCGTGGATCCGGAACGACGCCTCGACGACCTCGTTGCAGTACTCCGAGGCGAGCATCTTGGCCATGCCGGCCTCGACGTCCATCCGCCGGCCGGAGTCCTTCATCCGAGCCGCGCGCACCATCATGGTGTGGGCGGCCTCGACCTTGGTGGCCATCTCGGCCAGGCGGAAGAGCACGGCCTGGTGCTGAGCGATCGGCTTGCCGAACGTCTCGCGCTGCTGCGAGTAGGCGATCCCGAGCTCGAAGGCGCGGTGGGCGATGCCGCAGGCGCGAGCCGCGACGTTGACGCGACCGACCTCGACGCCGTCCATCATCTGGTAGAAGCCGTTGCCGGGCTCTCCGCCGAGGACCTGCTCGGCCGAGATCTGGTGACCCTCGAACACCATCTCGGTGGTGTCGATGCCCTTGTAGCCCATCTTGTCGATCTTGCCGGGCACCGTGATGCCCTGCGCCACCTCGCCGAAACCGGGCTCCTTCTCGACCAGGAAGGTCGTCATGTTCCTGTAGACCGACTCGGCCCCCTCGTCGGTCTTGCACAGCACCGCGACCAGGCTGGACGAGCCGCCATTGGTCAACCACATCTTCTGGCCGGTGATCTCGTACCCGGCACCGCTGCGGGTGGCCTTGGTCTTGACCGCGGAAACGTCCGAGCCCAGTCCCGGCTCCGACATCGAGAACGCGCCGCGCAGCTCGCCTGCCGCCATCCGGGGCAGGTACCTGCGCTTCTGCTCCTCGGTGCCGTGCTTCATCAGCATGTGGGCCACGATGAAGTGGGTGTTGATGACGCCGGAGACGCTCATCCAGCCGCGCGCGATCTCCTCCACGCACAACGCGTACGTCAGCAGCGACTCACCCAGCCCGTCGTACTCCTCGGGGATCGTCAGGCCGAAGACGCCCAACTCCTTGAGCCCCTCGACGATCTCGGTCGGGTACTCGTCGGCGTGCTCGAGCTCAGTGGCAACCGGGAGGATCTTCTCCTCCACGAACCTGCGCACCGCCTTGAGGATCTCGCTCTGCTCCTCGCTCAAGCCCTCGGTCTCGCACAGCCGACTCATAGCCATCCTTCCTCTGGTCCGGCCTTGGATTCCCCGGGCTTCACTCATCGCACCTGAGGCCGACCGGTCATCCCCCAGCATCACCCGGCCTTTCTCCACCGTCCAATACCTGATCCCGGCAGCATTGATGACCCGTCGCGCAATAGTCGCCCGCAGACCCCGGGGACATCGATCAGTTCAGGATGACCGGAGGAAGTTTCCCGAACCCCGTCGTGCCAGGAACAATTCCGGGCCGCACCCGCGAATCGACCAACGACCACTGTGGACTCCACGGATGCTGACACACATTCATTCATCACTAAAGGCGTTGGGCCAACGTCATCAGGCCGTCACAGCAGCGGAAATCAGCAACTGATGTGCAGTTGTCGCGGTGCGAGGACTTCGGGAGCGGCTCATCCCGCGAGGCCGCGGTCTGGGCGTTGCAGGGCTACGGGTTCCGGGCTGTGATCGCTCCGCGCTTCGGCGACATCTTCCGCGGCAACGCGCTGCAGCGCGGACTGCTGGCGGTCGTGCTGCCGATGGAGTCCGTCGAAGCCCTGTGGGACCTCGTGGAGCGCGCGCCGGGCATCGTGAGCAGCACCATTCGATGAAGTCCGCTCCAGGTCCCGGCCGTGCACCTCCGAGAACTCGACGGGCATTCAGGTGCGGACTCGGCGCGGAGACGTGCCTGCGCGCCTGAGGACTGACATCGTGAGCCTTGTCGTCCCGTTCTCCCCAGCCGAGGAGGCATGATGTCCGATATCGAGCGTCGCTCCCGCCAGGTCACCGACGGCATCGAACGCACCGCCGCCCGCGGCATGCTCCGCGCCGTCGGGATGCGCGATGCCGACCTGGTCAAGCCGCAGATCGGCATCGCGTCGAGCTGGAACGAGATCACCCCCTGCAACCTGTCCCTGCAGCGCTTGGCGCAGGCGGCGAAGGAGGGCGTGCACCACGCGGGCGGGTTCCCGATGGAGTTCGGCACGATCTCGGTCTCCGACGGCATCTCCATGGGTCACGTCGGCATGCACTACTCGCTGGTCAGCCGCGAAATCATCGCCGACTCGGTGGAGACGGTCGTCGAGGCCGAGCGGCTCGACGGCACCATCCTGCTCGCCGGCTGCGACAAGTCCCTGCCCGGCATGCTCATGGCCGCGGCCCGACTCGACCTGGCCGGAGTCTTCGTCTACGCCGGGACGATCCTTCCCGGGCACGTCGACGGCCGCGAGGTCAACATCGCCGATGCGTTCGAGGCCGTCGGGGCCTGCAACCGCGGGCTGATCACCCGCGAGGAGCTCACCGAGATCGAGCGCGCCATCTGCCCGGGCGAGGGCGCGTGCGCCGGCATGTACACGGCGAACACGATGGCCAGCGCCGCCGAGGCGCTGGGCATGGCCCTGCCGGGTTCGGCTAGCCCACCCGCCGTCGACCGGCGGCGCGACGGCATCGCCCGCGCCTCGGGCGAGGCGGTGATCGGGATGCTGGAAAAGCGGATCACCGCGCGGCAGATCCTGACCCGGGAGGCGTTCGAGAACGCGATCGCCGTCGTCCTGGCCTTCGGCGGGTCGACCAACGCCGTCCTGCACCTGCTCGCGATCGCCAACGAGGCGCAGGTGCCGCTGACCCTCGACGACTTCAACCGCATCGGCGAGCGCGTCCCGCACCTGGCCGACGTCAAGCCCTTCGGCGCGCACGTGATGAGCACCGTCGACCAGGTCGGCGGAGTGCCCGTGGTGATGAAGGCCCTGCTCGACGCAGGCCTCCTGCACGGCGACGCCCTCACCTGCACCGGCCGCACCGTCGCGGAGAACCTCGCCGAGATCGACCCGCCAGACCTCGACGGGACCGTGATCCACGCGATGAGCGACCCCATCCACCCGACGGGCGGGATCACCATCCTGCGCGGCTCGCTGGCCCCGGAGGGTGCCGTGGTCAAGTCCGCGGGCTTCGACGCCGCCGAATTCCGCGGGCGCGCCAGGGTGTTCGACGGCGAGCAAGGCGCCCTCGACGCCGTCACCGACGAGACCATCGTCGCCGGCGACGTCGTGGTGATCCGGTACGAGGGCCCGCGCGGTGGACCCGGAATGCGGGAGATGCTCGCCGTGACCGGGATGATCAAGGGCGCCGGGCTGGGCAAAGAGGTGCTGCTGATCACCGACGGCCGCTTCTCCGGAGCGACGACCGGCTTGTGCATCGGCCACGTCGCGCCGGAAGCGGCCGACGGCGGCACCATCGCGCTGGTGCAGGACGGCGACCCGATCGTGCTCAACATGGCCACCAAGACCCTCGACCTCGACGTCCCGCAGGAAGAACTGGAAAAGCGGCGCAACGACTGGACCCCGCGCACCCCGCCCCACCGCACGGGCGTGCTGGCGAAGTACTCGAAGCTGGTCGGCTCCGCGGCCAACGGAGCGATCTGCACCTGAGCAGTCATCCGCAACGACATGCCATCAGAGTGGCGTCAGTCGCGTGGTCGCCGGGCCATGACGCTGCCCGCCGCTCCGAGCAGGAGTGCCGCGTTCGCCCAGAAGACACCGACCACGCCGACCGGGCCGAGAACGGCACCGACCAGCAACGGCAGCGTCACCTGCGCCAACCGGTTGAAGGTCAGGCGCAGCCCGAGAGCCGCACCGTGTGACGACGGCGGGGTCAGCGACGTCACCCACGCCATCGTCAGCGGTTGCGGCAGGCCCAGCGCGATACCCAGACCGACCATCACCGGAACCGCACCCCACGCCCCCACCAGCGGCAGGCCACCCAGTGCGGCGGCGCCGGCGAGTACCGAAGCGGCGATCAGCGGCAGCCGCCCGAAGCGGACCACCAGCCGGGACAGACCTATCCGGGTGACGAGCGAGACCGCCGCGCGCAGAGCGAGGAGCAACCCAACGGCCCGGGGATCCACGCCCTGCTCGACCGCCCAGACCGGGATGAACGCGTAGAGCAGGTCGAGCGTGACCAGCACCGCGCCGCTCACCACGAGCGACCGCCACATGCCCGGGAGGAGCAGCAGCCCCCTCGTCCCGGGTCGCTCGCCCGCCGAAGAGGGACGCCGCGACCGCAGTGCGCGGTCGGTGCGCAGCAGCTGCGGCGTCAACGGCAGCGCCAACACGAGGAACAGCAGACACGCCACCAGCCCGCCGCCGGTTCCGGTGGCCGCACCGGTTTCCACGGTCAGCACCGCCGTCACCACCGGTGGCCCGATCATCTGCCCGATCGAGGACGCAGCCGTCAAGGTTCCGAACGCGGCGTCGCTACCGGCGCCGACGTGGGCGATGAACGTCTGCTGCCCCACCATGAGTAGTTGCTGGCCCAGGCCCATCACGACCGCACCGGCCAGCAGCGTCGCCAGCCCGTCATCGAGCAGGGCCACGATCGCTCCGGTCCCGCTCAGCAGCAGCCCGACGGCTGCGACGCCGGCGCCTCCGAGGCGGTCCGTCATCTTCCCCGCCGGGATCGAAGCCACCAACGCGGGCGCCGCGAACGCCGTCGCGAGCAGGCCCAGGAACTCCGGGCCGCCACCGGCCTCCAGCGCGCGGTAGCCGACGACGACCCGGATGCCGAGCCAGAACGCCTGCCCGCACGTCGCCTGCACGACGAGTGCGACGGGCCAGGCGGTCACGAGCGGAGCTCGAACCCGCCCACGGGCGTCCGCAACGCCTCACGCATGGTCGGTTCCCTTGACGCAGCGGACGAGGGCGTCGAGGGCGACGACGCCGTCGGTGCGAACGCGCACCGGGTTGGCCTCGGCCTCGATCACGGACGGCTGCTCGACGGCGAGCCGGGACAAGGCGACGATGGCGTCGGCGAGCGCGTCCAGATCGCCTGGACTCGCGCCCCGGTACCCGGTGAGGACCTTCAAGCCGGTCACTTCGCCGATCATCGCGTGCGCGGTCTCGCGATCGACGGGAGCGAGCCGCACGGCGCTGTCGTCGTAGATCTCCGCTGTGACTCCGCCGGTCGACAGCACCACGACAGGGCCGACGTCGGCGCTGCGACGATACCCGATCAGCACCTCACCGACGCCGGGGTCGGCCATCGGCTGCACCAGCACGCGGTCGACGTTGATACCGGCCTTCTGCGCGACGTCCTCGACGATCGTGCGGGCCGCGTCGCGCAGCCCCTCGGCGTCGGTCACGCCGAGCACGACTCCACCGGCGTCGGTCTTGTGCGCGAGCTGGTCGGACAGAGCCTTGACCACGACCGGGTAGGCGAACGGCAGCGCGACCTCCTCGCCCAGCGAGGCGGTTTTCAGCGCCATCGCGGGCAGCGTCGGCATGCCGATGGAGGCCAGGAGCTCGGCGGAATCCTGCTCGTCGAGCAGCTCGGGCGTGCCGACCGGTAGCCCGCTGACCGACTCCGGCACGATCCTCGCCGACTGCCGCGAGAACGCGGCTGCGATCGCGTCCGCGCAGGATTCCGGGGTGCGAAACGCCGGCACCCCGGAGGAAGCGAGGATGGTGGCGGCCTCCGGGGCCTCGGGCAGGGCGAACCCGACAACCGGGACCGCGTGCCCACCGCGCTCGGCGAGCGCCTGCACCGCCAGCTCAGGGTTCAGCCGCGCGGAAGAACCGATCACGAACAGCACGAGGTCGAACTCGCCGGAGTCCTGCAACTCCCGCAGCGCGGCCGAAACCACGTCGTGCCTGGCGCCGGCGAGGCCGAGATCGGCGATCAGGCTGTGCGGGATCGGTGCTCCGGCATCAGCCATGCGCTCGACCAGCTCGTGGCTGGGACCGCGCACGGACAGACCGCGCAACGCGAGTTGATCCACCATGATCGCGGCACCACCACCCGTGGTCGTGACGACGCCGACCCGGGGCCTGGCCGGACCGTCGGCCGGGACCCGTTCGAGCAGGGCGGGTGCCTCGCAGAGTCCTTCGAAGGTCGAGACCCGGGCGAAACCGCATGCGCGGAAGAATGCTTCGGCCTCGCTGTCCTCACCTGCCAAAGCTCCGGTGTGCGAGACCGTGAGGGCGCGCGCCTCGTCGGAGCGGCCGAGCTTGTAGACAGCGACGGGCTTGCCCGCGCGGTGCGCTGCGGCCGCGAATTCGGCGAGGTCCCCGGCGTGCCGCAGGGATTCCAGGAACAGCGCGTAGGAGGTGATCGCCGGGTCGTCCAGCGTTGCCGAGCAGATCTCCCCCAGGGACAGGTCTGCCTCTCCTCCGGTGGAGACCAGGCCGGCGAATCCGATCCCGCGTTCGCGCGCCCGGGACACGAGCGCGCCGATCACGCTGCCGGACTGCGAGGCGACGAAGATCCCGCCGGTGGGCGTGTCCGGCTCGCCGAACGCGGCGTTTCCGGTGAGCATCACCCCGCTGCGCGGATTGACCACGCCGAGGCTGGACGGGCCGACCACCCGGGTCGGGCCCTGCGCCGCGGCGGCGCGCAAACGATCCTCACGGGCCTGGCCCTGCTCCCCTTCCTCGGCGAACCCGGACGACAACACGGTCACGACCGGCACACCGAGACGAGATGCCTCGGCCACGGCGTCCACAGCCGCCTCGGCACCGGTCATCACGTAGACGTGGTCGGGCACGCCGGGCAGCGCGGACAGGCTCGGGTATGCCTTCTCGCCCTGCACCGTCTCCCGGCTGGGGTTGATGAACCAGGCGGTTCCCGTGAACCCCGCCGCGGCGAGGAAGCGCTGGGGACGGCCAGTGGTCTTCCTCGGGTCGTCGGAGGCCCCCACGATCGCGACCGATTCGGGGTGCAGCAGCGGTGCGGCCAGCGCCGTCACGTTCGGGTTCTGAGGCATCGGCTCTCCTGACTGAATGCGGAACGTTCCAACCGGACGGGTCAACTTCACTTCTGACCTACTCGATACTCTATAGAGTATTCCCTGTAGTGTCTGCGTCGTGGACCACATCAACACCGAATTCGCCGACGGGCCCCGCCACGGTGACGAGACCTCTCTGCCCGGCGTGGTCAACCGGACCCCACTCGCCGATCGGATCAAGCTCCGCTCGGAGGGCGCGCGATTCGTCGGTCTCCCCACCGCCGGGTTCGACCAACGCGTCTTCGGCGGTCATCTGCTCGCCCAACTCGTGCTCGCCGCCGCGCAGGCGTCCGCAGACCGGCACGTCGAATCCCTGCACGTCCAGTTCCTCCGCCCGGGACGTCCCCGCGAGCCGATCTCCTATCCGGTCCGAACGATCCGCACAGGCCGCAGCCGCACGGTGCTCGCAGTCAGCGCCGAGCAGGCCGGGCGCGAGCTCGTCACCGGATTCGTCTCGATGGGTCCTGGCGAACCGAGTCCTCCCACCGGTTCGATCCGGCCGCCGCAGGTGCCCGACCCCGAATCCCTTCCCTCGCTGCCGCAGCGCAGGGCGGCCGGCCTGCCCGCGGACAGCGTGCGGCTTCCTCCGCACGGCGATTGGCGCACCGCCTCCCGCCCACTGGACGTGCGCCCGGTGGACGAGCCTTCCGACGACACGAGCTCGCCGCGCTGCTTGTGGCTGCGCGCCGAAGCGGTCCCGGGCGCCGACGACAACCTGCAGCGCGCGGTGCTCGCGTTCGCCTCGGACCGCTCACTGGTGCCGGTGATCGCCCGCGCCCGCGGTGAACGGGCCGACCTGCACCGGCCCGCGGTCAGCGCGGACCACGCGATGTGGTTCCACGCCGACCTCGAACCAGGCGCCTGGATCCTCTACGTGCAGGACTGCCCGGCCGCCGGTGAGCGCAGCGGGCTGGCCCGGGGATCGCTGTTCGATCGAGACGGCCGAATCGTGGCGTCGGTCGCCCAGCACGCGGTGCTGCTCTGACGGCCGGGCACCTGGCACGTCCTCCTCACCGCAGCAGATCCCGGTCACCGCGACGGAATCCCCACCCCACAGCGTCTTTCAGGCGGGTGAGGGCCGCCGCGTGATCCGCCGCTGGACGGGTGCTCGCCCAGTAGCACGGTCCTCCGAGGCTTTCCGGGAAGCCGTAGCCCAACGTCATCAGGGCATCGATGTCCCCGGGTCTGGCCGCGATCCCCTCCGCGAGCACGAGCGCCGCCTCGTTCGCCGCCGCCGTGAGCACCCTCTCGACGATCTCGGCCACGCCGATCTCCCGAGGCGTGATCCCGTTGGCCGCGCGAGCGTCGGCGATCAACACCGCGGTTTCCGGGTCGTCGTGAGGAGCTGCGCCGTGCTCGCGTTCACCGGCGGGTTGTCGAGCACGAAGACGGCCACCTCTCCGTCGCGCTCGACGCGCACCCGTCCCGATTCGTCGGTCACGACGTCGCCCGCTGCGGGAACCGCCGACCGAAGATCTCCTCCGCGATGCGGTTCTTCATCATCTCCAACGACCCGCCCGCGATCATCCAACCGCGGGTCCGGCGCTGGCAGTACTCCACGAGCGACTCAGTGCTGTAGCCGAGCGCCCCCATCATCTGCATCGCCGCATCCGCCGCCTTGAAACCGGCGGTGTTGGCGGCGTACTTCGCGACGGTGGTCTCGTACGCGGAGGGAAGACCGTCCTCAGCATTGGCCACCGCCCGGGCGAGCAGCGCGTCGGCCGAGTCCAAAGCAACCGCGGCTTCGGCGAAAGCCCACTGCACACCTTGGAACTCGTTGAGCGTGCGACCGAACTGGGTGCGCTGGGAGACGTGCTCGCGGGCGAGGTTGAACGCGAGCCTGCCCAACGCCAGCGATCGGGAGGCGTTGCCGATTCGCTCGACGTTGAAGCCGCTCATCTGCTTCTTGAAACCACCCGGGCCCAGCAGGATCCGCGACTCCGGGATCCGGCAGTCCTCGAAGTAGAGCTGGGCCCAGGTCTCGCCGCTCATGTAAGCCGACGGCGTACCGACCTCGAAACCGGGATCGCCGCGTTCCACCAGCACCGAACCGATGTTGCGGGTACCGGGTCCGAAGCGGACGTAGACCAGGTACAACGTCGCATCCACGCTGTGGGTGCCCCAGATCTTGGTGCCGTTGACGATGAGGTCGTCACCGTCCTCGACGGCACTGGTGATCAGCTCGGTCGCCGCCGAGCCGGCTTCGGGCTCGCTCATGCCGAGCGAGAGGAGACCTCGACCGGCGAGAAGGTCCGGGAGGTACGCCGCCTTCTGCTCCGGCGTGCCGAACTGGGCGAAGGTGCGGATGGCGCCGAAGTTGCCCGCCTGCAGGATGTCCGCGCTCTTCGGGCAGTGCTGGGCCACCGCTTGGATCACCGCCACCGCGGTGGCCAACCCGGCTCCCTGCCCGCCGTCGTGCTCGGAGATCGTCAGTCCCAACAGGCCCTGCTCCCCCAGCTGGGCTGCGATGTCCCAGGGGTAGCTCGGGTCGTGAGCCCGTTCCAGCGCGCCTGGAGCCAGGTGTCGTGCGGCGAACGCGTTGACCGATTCGAGCAGTTCGTTGCGTGCGAGGTCGTCATCGGCCGAGCGGTCGAGGGTCGAAGTCATGCGGAGGTTTCCTTATCTCTTCGAACGGTACTTCAGCCGATGAAGTTGAACTTCTGCTTCCACAGCGCCTGGTCGGCCTTCGCGTGGCGGGCGAAGCCCTCCTCGTCCAGCAAGTGGAAGCGTGGCGAGTCGGCGGTCGGCAGCTCGTACTCCCCGGCGCGAACCGGGCCGACGTCGGTGCGGACCGGGACGAAACCCTGAGAACCGACGAACCGCTGACCGGACTTGGACAACGACCAGTTGGCGAAGACCTGGGCGGCCGGGTTGTCCGCCCCCTTCGGGGTCAAGCCCAGCGGACCTTCCGAGGCCGACACGCCTTCCTTCGGGACGACAAGCCGGATCGGCGCACCGTTGGTCTGCGCGCCGAACGCGTTGTTGAAACTGACGGTCGCGATGGAGATCTCGCCGCGCGCGAGGGCATCCACCTCCGTCGAGGTGGAGTTGAACACCCGAGGATCCTGCGCGGCCAAGCGGTCGAGGAATCCGACCCCGAACTGCTCGATCTGGAACCGCGTGAGCGCGCTCAACGTGCCACCCGTGGTGATCGCCACGATGCCGAGCTCGCCCTGGTACTTCGGATCGGTGAGGTCTTCCCAACCGTTCGGCGGGTTCTCGGTGTGGATGGCCGAGTTGTAGGCCATCGCGTTCACGAAGTAGTAGCCCGGGAACCAGTTGGCATCGACCGTGGCCCCGGCTGCTGCCAGCTTGTCGTGGAAGGGCGTCCGGTACGGCACGTAGAGCCCCGCCTCACCGAAGTCACGCGCCGTTCGGGGGTCGGTCAGCCGGATCACGTCGGCGCCGAGACGACCTGCCCCGTGCTCGGACAACGCCCGCTCGGCGAGCTTGTTGTTCGGCAAGCGGGTCAATTCGACCGGGATGCCGGTCTCAGCGGTGAACCGCGCCACGGTGAGGTCCTCGGCCTCCTTGCCCGCTGCCGAGTACAGCACGACCTTCTTGCCCTTCGCGGCGTCGTAGAGCGCCTTGTCGGCGATCTGCTCACCATCGATGGTCAAACCGTTGCTGGTGTCCACCTGCGCCGGTGCGAGCAGCTTGGCCGCACGAGCGGTCGGTGTGTTGTGCACCGAGCCTCCGCAGGCCGAGACGAGCAGGATCGCGGCGGTGATCAAGGCCAACATCGCGGTACCGCGCCGCTGACCGGAGCAGACGTGGGGAAACTGGGTCGTCTCAGGCACCGTGGCCTCCCGAGCCCGCACCGAACCGGCGGGGCAGGTAGCTGAGCAGGAACATGATCGCGCAGTAGATGAGCGCGGTAGCGGAGGCTTCGTTGAGCGCACCGCCGTTCTCGAACTGGTCGTAGATGGCGATCGACAGGATTTCGGTGTCGGTGGTGTAGAGGAACAACGGCACGGTCAGCTCGCGCATGCTCAGCATGAGCAGCAGGAGGAACGTCGACAGCACGGACACCCGAAGCAGCGGCACGGTGATCACGGCGATCGCCCGGCTGCGGTGAGCACCGAGCATCACGGCGCTGTCCTCGAGGTCGCGGTCGGTGGCGCGGATCGAGGCGGCGATCCCCCGGAATCCCTGGGGCATCTGAACAGCGACGAACCCGATGATCAGCACCCAGAGCGTGCCGTAGACCGGCAACGGCATGACCAGCCAGGTCCAGAGCAAACCGATCCCGAGCACGACGTGGGGAATGGCCAGCGGGACCATCGACACGTTCTCCAGCGCACCGCGACCCCACGATTTCGTCCGGTAGACCACGTAACCGACGACGAAGGCCAATGCCGTGCCGGCGGAGGCGGCGGCGAGCGAGACCACGACGCTGTTGGTGGCCGCGCCGAGGAAACCTTCGGACGACACCGCCTCGGAGAACGAGCTGACATCGACAGCACCCGGCTCGGTCAACGAGACGAACGAGCTCATGTACGGGGAACTTCGAACCGCCGACAACAGCAGAGCCGACAACGGCAGCACGATCGACAGAACGAAGTAGACGACAGCGGCGACCAGGGCCGGAGTGCGCCACCGGCCGAGCGCGATCTTCCGAGCTTTCACGCCCTTGCCCGACACCGTCGTGAAGGACCTCTTGGCCAGGTAGCGGCGCTGCATCCACGTCACCGCCAGCACCACCGCGACGAGCACGATCGCGATCACCGCCGCCTCGTTGCCCCGCGACGGAGTGGAGTTCATCAGCTTGTAGATGAAGGTCGGCAGCGTGTCGATCCCACCTGGCGTCGCCAACACCTGGGAGACCGGGAAGTTCTCGAAGACCAGCACGAAGATCAGCAACCCGGAGCCCATGATCGCGGGCAGCGACAGCGGCACGGTGACCGAGCGGATCGTCCGCCAGGGCGCGCTGCCGTGCACGCCGGCGGCGTCTTCGAGGTCCGGGTTCATCAGCGACATCGAGCTGTGGATCATCAGGAAGGCGTAGGGCGCGTAGTACATCGCCATCACGACGACGACCCCGACGATCGTGTAGACGTTGACGACCGGCCCGGTCCCACCTAAGTCGCGGACCGCCACGTTGATCAGGCCGGCCCCCGGGCTGGCCAGGATCGACCAGGCCAACGCGCCCACGTAGGACGGCAGGAACAGCGGCATCAGGCCGATCAAGTAGAGGAACCCGCGAGCTCGGACGTTGGTCCGCGCCGCCAGGAAGGCCAGCGAACCGCCGATCAGCAGCGCGAGCACCGTCGCGCCGGCCGCGATGAGCAGCGAGTTCAGCGCGGCGGTGAGCACCCCTTCAGCTGCGAGGACCCGCAGGTTGGCCAGCGTGAACGACAGGTCGGCACTTCCCGGCCGCGGCACGTCGGTGGCGAAGGCCGCCACCACGATCAGCAGGGCCGGAACGAGGACCAGGAAGGACACGAAGGCCAGCAACGGCAGCCCGAGGACTCGGGTACGCAGCGGCACAGGACTGCGGCGTCTGCGACCCATCGGGGCTTCAGGGCGCGCGGGCCTGGTCGGTGTGGTGGTCATACCGCGACGACCTCCTGCGCCTGCTGGACCTCGGTCACATCTTCGGGCAGCAGCCGGACAGCACGCGGATCGACATCGATCGACACCGCGGATCCGGTGGTGAGCGTCCCGGTGGCCGGCGGAGGGCAGATCGCCTCGATCGCCAGGCCTGAGCCGGTGCGCACGGTGCAGCGGATCGAAGAGCCTTGGAACACAGCGACTTCCACGGTCCCGCTCATCCGGTTCGACGGACGTGCACTGCCCTCCTCGGCCGTGGCCGCCGGAGTGACGCGGACGTGCTCGGGTCTGATGCAGGCGAAGCGCGTGCCCGCCTGACCGGCCTCGGCCTCGTCGACCACGAGCCGGCCGCCCTGACCTGATAGTTCCGCGCTGTTCCCGTTGAGGCTGGCGACCTCGAAGACGTTGGTGACGCCGAGGAAGCTCGCGATCGACGCGCTGGACGGAGCCGCGTAGATCTCCTCGGGCGTCCCGAGCTGGGTGATCCGACCGCCCTGCATGATGGCGATGCGGTCGGCCAACGCGAGGGCCTCCTGCTGGTCGTGGGTCACGTAGAGGCTGGTCAGCCCGCGCTCGAGCTGGATCCTGCGCAGTTCGACCCGCAGCTCGTCGCGCAACCGCGCATCGAGGTTGGACAACGGTTCGTCCAGCAGCAGCACCGCGGGCTCCATGGCCATCGAGCGCGCCAGCGCGACCCGCTGCATCTGGCCGCCGGACAACATGCTCGCTCCGCGTTCGCCCAGGTGCTCCAGGCCGACAACCTCGAGCACGCGGATCGCTTGGCGGCGGGCTTCGGCTCTGCCAACACCCTTCATCTTCAAGGGGAACGCGACGTTGTCGAGGACGGTCATGTGCGGCCACACGGCGTAGGACTGGAAGACCATGCCGACGTTGCGCTTGTGCGACGGGATCGACGTGCCTCTCGTGCCGTCGTACACGGTCCGGTCGCCGATGGTGATCCGACCGCCGGATGGGGATTCGAGACCGGCGATGCACCGCATGGTGCTCGTCTTCCCGCACCCGGACTGTCCCAAGAGGACGACGGAACTGCCGTCGGGGATCGTCAGGTCCAAGTTCTTCACCGCTCGGTGCTCCCCGTAGGTGAGCTCCAGCGCTTCGACACCAACCTTCATTGGATGGCTCCTCGCAAGTGGTCCGGTGGTCGGTCGTGGTGGGGGCGCGCTGGTCAGCCGACGACGAGTGCGCTGGACCGGATCGCCCGGTCGATGTCGGCCAGGAAGCCCAGATCGCCGAAGGCCTGGACAGCGGTGATGAGGTCGGTGGTCGCCGCCGGACCCACCACCGGTTCGCACAATCCGCGCACCTTGTCCTCGAGCGCTTCATCGGACAGCGGGTTCGCCGGTTCTCCGTACGGGTGCTGCACCCAGGTGGTGTGCGTGCGCCCGTCGCCGAGCTCGAGGGTCGTCCGGGCGGGGCGGCCCGACCGGGGGTAAGCGGCATCGGCATCTGGATCAACAGTCACCGAGATGCGCTCCATCAGGTCCCGCA
This sequence comes from Saccharopolyspora sp. NPDC049357, assembly GCF_040677225.1. Classification (NCBI taxonomy): domain Bacteria; kingdom Bacillati; phylum Actinomycetota; class Actinomycetes; order Pseudonocardiales; family Pseudonocardiaceae; genus Saccharopolyspora; species Saccharopolyspora sp. NPDC049357. Next base: position 123,490 of record NZ_JBFAQJ010000001.1, read on the forward strand.
CAGCGGTGTCGGCGCGCGCTGCGGGATCGAAATCAGTCAGGGTCACCGCGCCGCGGAGGAGAGCGGTGGCGACCGTGTAAGGCAGGCTCAGCTGCGCCTGCAGCGTGGTGCTCATGTCAGTTCCGGCGTGCCGAGCGGCGATCGGGAACGTCTCGACCTTCACCGCGGTGATGTCAACGGGATCGATCGCGTGCTCGCGCCGCAGCTGCAGCGCACCGTCGATGGCACCGTGGAGGTGGCGGCAGCAGGGGTAGGGCTTGACGTAGGTCTTCAGCAGGACCCACTCCTGACCGAGCCCGTCGGTGATGCGCTCTGGGAACCACGCCTCGCCGACCGCACCAGCATAGGCCGCGAAGTAGCCGTCGGTCCCTTCCAAGACAGTGGTCGGCCCGGTCAGTCCCGCGGCGGCGAGATCCGCCGCGGCGATGCCATCGCGCGCCGCCTTCCCGGGGTGGAAGCGCTTCACCTCTGCCGAGCCGCTGAGGAACTCGAACAACCCGCCCGCGTGCGAACCGGCGATGCCGAGCGCGTTCGCGGTCTCGTCCTCCGACAGTCCGCGGAGCACGGATGCCGCAGCGGTCGCACCGAAAACGCCTGCCAGCGGGGTGTTGTGGAAGTGCCGGTTTCGGGTGGCGGGATGGCCGGCAGCGGCGATCCGGCACGCCAGCTCCATGCCGATGGCAGCAGCGATCCGCACGCGCTCCGCATCGGCGCCAATGCTCTGCCCGAGGCCGAACACCGTGGGCAGCACCACCGAGGTGGGGTGCATGCTGCCCGGTGTGTACCCCTCATCGGACTCGATGCCGTGGCCACTGGTGCCGTTGACCAGCGCCGCACCGAGCACCGACGACGTCCCGTGCCCGATCGAGGTCGCCTCGTCGCCGGGATACAGGGCCGTGGCGTGGCGTGCGACTGCGACGGACACCGGCCTCACCGAGCTGGCGACCATGCCGGCGACGGCATCGAGGGTCAACCGGCGCAGGTGACGGTCCAGGTCTGCGGGAAGCGGCTGCGTCTGTTGCTCGACGATCCACTGCGCGACGTGCCTGGTCAGTCCCGTCTGTGCGTCCATGGACTTCTCCCGCTAGGTGATCGGGCCGCCCTCGTTGGCGGCAGCCAAGAAGCTACATACTCTATAGAGTGTTGTCCATGGATTAGACTCGGTTACCGTGGGTAAGTCGATAGGCAATAGACTGTTGACCGCTTGGGTCACGGGCGCACGAACAGAAGGGCGACACATGAGCTTCGGCAACGCGGACTCCCCTCCTCAGAGCCGCACCGCCTGGGTCGCCGACCGGATCCGCGAGGACGTCGCGGCCGGGACGCTCAGGCCCGGTGAGCTCATCAAGCAGACGGTCCTGGCCAAGCGGTACGGGGTCAGCCCCACACCGGTCCGCGAAGCGCTGCGCATCCTGGAAGCCGACGGCATGATCGTCTACTCCACCCACAAGGGCGCCTCGGTCCGTGAGATGACCCCGGACACCGCGGCGGACCTCTACCGGCTGCGTGCGGCCGTGGAATCCGTGGCCTCGGAGATGGCGGTCGAGCGGATGACTCCGGAGAAGCTGCAGGAGATCGAGCAACAGCACGCCGAGATCGACCGCGCGCTCCGTGACGGAGCCGCTCCCGCCGAGCTGTCACGCCTCAACAAGCAGTTCCACTTCACGATCTACGAGCAGGCATCGCCGCTGGTCCTGCAATACGTCGAGACGCTGTGGGTCCGCTTCACCCCGCCTGCCACCATCTGGGGAAGCAAGGACGCCGCCGAGGCGCTGCAACGCGACCATGACGCGATCCTGAAAGCCTTGCGGGAAGGCGATGCCGCCTCGGCCGCCAGGCTGGCCGCCGAACACGTCGAGCACGCCGCCGCCATTCGCGCGGCGAACCCGGACCTGCGTGCCGCCGGCGGGCAGGATCGCGAAGACGTCACCAGCATCTGACCGCGGCTCGCACCTCGTCCTGCTGGTTCTCCGCCGCTCATCGCGCACACCGCCCCGGAGATGACGGCTCTCGGCGGCACCCCTGTCTGACACCGAACGTGAAGACGACAAGGACTACGAGCCCATGGCCCGCCTGGACTACGCCAGTTCCGACACCCCGGCAGGCCCGGACGGGCCCATCGTCGACCGGATCCGCGCTCGCCGTGGTGGCACGCTGCGGCCCCTGGACTTGATGCTGCTCCACAGCCCACTGCTGGCCGACGGCTGGAACGACTTCCTCGGCGCCGTCCGGACCGGCACGACTCTGGCCGACGACGTGCGCGAGCTCGCGATCCTGCGGGTCGCCGCGCTCAACCACGCCCAGTACGAGTGGGACGCCCACGAGCCGCTGGGTCGAGCCGTTGGCCTGACCGATTCCGACCTCGCAGTGCTGCGCGGCGAACCGGGTTCGGACCGGCTGGAACCGCGACTGGTCGCCGCGCTCGCCTACACCGATGCGATGACAGCTGAAGTCTCGGTTCCGGACGACGTTTTCGATTCCCTCCGCCGGCACTTCAACGAGCGCGAGGTCGTGGAGCTCACCGTCACGGTCGGCGCCTACAACCTCGTGTCGCGGTTCCTCGTGGCGCTGGAGGTGGGACAGGAGGAGCCCCCGGGCAACCCCACCGACGGAGAAGATCAGGAGAGGGCGTGATGGGCGGCAGGTTGGACGGCAAGATCGCGATCGTCACCGGCGCGGGCAGCGTGGGTGATGGCTGGGGAAACGGGCGTGCGACCGCCTACGTCTTCGCCCGCGAAGGTGCCCAGGTGCTCGCGGTTGATCGCGACCCGGAGCCGCTCGGGGCGACGTTGGAACTCATCGCCGAGGAAGGTGGCATCGCGCAGGAACACACCTGCGATGTCACCGATTCCGATCAGGTGGCAGGGATGGTGCGCGCAGCGGTCGACACGTTCGGAGGACTCGACGTACTGGTCAACAACGTCGGCGGCTCGAAGCACGGAGGCCCGACCGAGCTCGACGAGGAGGGCTGGCGTGCACAGCTGGAGTTGAACCTGACCAGTGCCTACCTCGGCTGCCGGCACGCGATCCCGGTGATGCGCGAACGCGGCTCCGGGTCGATCGTGAACGTCGCGTCGACCTCAGGGCTGCGGTTCACGGGGTCTCCACAAGTCGCCTACGCGTCCTCCAAGGCAGCGGTGATCCAGCTGTCCAAGGTCACCGCCGTCGAACACGCACCGGACCGAATTCGCGTCAACACGGTGGTTCCGGGCCAGCTGCACACCCCGATGGTCGAGACCCGATTGGCCGGGCAACGCACCGGGGGCAACGTCGACGAGCTCTTGGCCCAGCGACTGTCCCGGATCCCGCTCGGATTCATGGGCGACGGCCTCGACACCGCGCACGCCGCGCTGTTCCTGGCCTCCGACGAGGCGAGGTTCGTCACCGGCACCGAGATCGTCGTCGATGGCGGCATGACCGCGCGCTGCGACTGAGCGGCCGAAAGTCCTCGATCGACGAGAGCCGCACCAGCGCGCACCATTTCGGACCGCGAGCGGAAACAGGTGTTCGCGACCGATACGGCGGCACGCGGTCCAGCCCGACATCGATCGAGAAGTCCAGGTGCAACAGGATTTCCGCCAGTCAACCGACGATCGCCCGCTCACGGCGGCCGGAAAGCGGACCTCGCAGGAGCGGCGTAGCCTCGCACTCGGCGCCCCCGAAGCGCCCAGCGCGGGGCCGCGCCGCTCACACGAGGGGGAACCATGACGGATGTTCAGTCGATCCCGCAGAACTTTCCGCGGGTCACACCGTACCTGTGCGTCGACGACGCCAATGCCGCGATCGATTTCTACTGTCGGGTGCTCGGCGCGACCGAGCGCATGCGAATGCCGATGCAGAACGGCAAGATCGCGCACGCTGAGATCGCCATCGGCGACGCGGTGATCATGCTCGCCGATGAAGCACCTGACATGGGCGCCCGCAGTCCGAAATCCATCGGCGGGTCGCCCGTGATGCTCTACGTGTACGTCGAAGACGTCGACCGGGTGTTCAACGAGGCCGTCCAGTCCGGGGCCACGGTGCTCAACTCGGTGGAGGACAAGTTCTACGGCGATCGAAGCGGCGAGTTCGAAGATCCCTTCGGGCACTGCTGGAGCATCGCCACGCACGTCGAGGACGTGTCCGCCGAGGAGATGTCTCGGCGCATGGCTCAAGCCATGAGCGGCTGAGCCGCTTCATCCTGAGCTACCCACCGCGGTCAAGCGGACCCACTGTCGAGAAGACGATCGACTCACCGCTGATCCACGGCGAGACCAAGCCCAGCGACCCGACGATGCGCAGCTACGCGCTCTCGGGTTGCGGGTGGAGCTGCTCGATCCGGTCGCGTGTGGTGTACATGTCTCAGTACTGCTCAGAGAGGTCGTCAGGAACGGCGACCGGGAAGCCCTGGGAAGCATCCAAAACACGGCTAAGAACAGGCGCCTCCCAATCGCGGGTGCGCGCGCATCGCCCCACCCAAGCCCTGAGGTGGACAGGCGAAATCCGCTTCGCCTCGGCTGTCTCAAACTGAGACAACCGAACCCTGACCTGGGCGAGCCTCCCTGCCTAGCCTCGCTGGTGATGTGAACGGGACCACACGTCGGGCTCGCGAGCCCGACATCGGTTCCGGCAAGTCTCACGCCCGGACACCGCCCCACGACGGCGCTCGGGCATGAACCGCCACGAGGAAGTGGAGAACTCCATGGCTGCTCACAACAAGTCGCGCGTCGTGCTCGTCACCGGCGCCGCCCGGGGCATCGGCAAGGGGATCGCGCTGCGGCTCGCCGCCGACGGCCACGACGTCGCCGTCAACGACATCGAGGCCAACAGCGACCAGCTCAAGGCCGTCGCCGACGAGATCACCGCGCTGGGCAGGCGCTCGGCCGTCGCGATCGCCGACGTGGCCAACCCGGAGGCCGTGCAGCGCATGGTGGACGGCGTGGCCGATGAGCTCGGCAGGCTCGACGTGATGATCGCCAACGCCGGTGTCGCCCAGGTCAAGCCGCTGCTGGAGGTGACGCCGGAGGAGTTCGACGAGCTCATGTCGATCAACCTGCGCGGTGTCTACCTCTGCTACAACGCCGCGGCCAAGCAGATGATCAAGCAGGGCGGGGGCGGCAAGATCATCGGTGCCGCCTCGATCGTCGGTTACCGCCCGTTCCCGCTGCTGGCGCACTACTCCGCCTCGAAGTGGGCGGTGCGCGGGCTGACCCAGGCCGCCGCGATGGAGTGGGCGCAGTACGGCATCACCGTCAACGCCTACTGCCCGGGCATCGTGGGAACCGCGATGTGGGACCACATCGACGAGAAGCTCGCCGAGCACGAAGGCCTCCGCAAGGGCGCGGCCATCGACAAGTACTCGGAACTGATCCACCTCGGCCGCGTCTCCGTCCCCGAGGACGTCGCGTCGTTCGTGTCGTACCTCGCCTCCAGCGATTCGGACTACATGACCGGCCAGTCGGTGATGATCGACGGCGGCATCCAGTTCTCCTGACCGAGACGCGCAGGACTCCCTCCCATCGGACCGGCAACCGCCCCGGTCCGATGGGACATCCGCGCCGCGTGGATTTGACTTCTACACCGAGATCGCCCAACTCCCCCGGCAGGACTAGACGCTGGGCGCTACCGGTCGAGGAATTCGACGGCTGTGCGGGCGAATTCGTCGTGGTGCTGGAACACCCCGCCATGCCCGGAGTCCGGGTAGATGATCAGCTCGGACCCGGGGATCCGGTGCTGGAGGTCGTGGGACAGCGCCGAGGGAACCATCCGGTCGTTGTCGCCGTTGGCGATCAGCGTCGGCTGGGTGATCTTCGACAGGTCGGTCGGTGTTGCGAGCCCCCAGCGGGTGATCGCCTTGAGCTGGTTCACGAAGGCCCGCACCGAGATCGGGTCATCGCGGTCGACCGTGCGATCCCCGAGGCGCTCGATGAACGCCCGACCGGCGCGCTTGCCTTCGGGGTTGCGGTTGAAGAACAGGAACTCCTTGGGATCGGACCGGGTGAGGGTGGCGCGGATCGTGTCGTAGAAGGTCACCGCCGGGACCTTGGCGATGCCCTTGCCGCCCCGCGGTCCGGTCCCGGTCATGATGAGCCTGCGGATGAGGTCGGGATGCCGCTCGACGAGCACCTGGGCCACGAACCCGCCCAGGGAGAACGACAGGACGTCGATCTTCTCCAGGCCCAGGGCGGTCAGGAAGGCGTAGGCGTCGTCGGCCATCGCCTCGACCGTGGTGGGTGCGGTGCCGGTGGAGGCTCCCACGCCGCGCTGGTCGAAGGCGATGACGTGGTGGCCCCGCGCCACGGCGTCGACCACGCGGGGGTCCCAGTTGTCCAGCGTCGCGGCCAGGTGGACGAACAGCACGACCGGAACGCCGCCCTTCGGACCGAGCTCGCGGTAGGCGAAGGTGACATCCCCTGTGGTGATCGTGCGGGATGGGGCGTCGGCGTAGGAGGTGATCACCGAGTCGTCGTCGGAAGTGGCCATGGGGTTTTCCCTCGTTCGCTGTAGGACGTTCTCACTTCTCGTGCGCGATCAACGAGCGCCTCTGCGCTGAGGGCGCAACGAGGCGCGGCCGTTGCGGCGGACCAGGGCGAGCACCGTGGCGAGGCGACCTCGATCCAGGTCGGGCGCACGACCGGCGCCCATGCGGTGAAGCTGGTCGGCGTGCCAACCCAGGTCCAGCATTCCGTCGAGCGACTTGAGATCAGCGACCCTGCCCAGGACACCGCGCATGCCGAAGCGCAGGCTGCGCGTGCTGAGCGCATCAGCTCGATTCGCGAGGATCACGTCTGCGGCGTCAGGTGTGGTCGCCGTGGGGCGGCCGAGGCCGACGACGTCGCACTCTCCGGTGTGGACCGCCGTCTGCATGCCGTCCCTGGACCGGAAACCGCCGGTGACGGCCAGCGGGATGTCACCTGCGAGTCCGCGAACCGTGCGGGCGTACTCCAGGAAGTAGGCCTCGCGAGCACGCGTGCTGGCCGCTGCCGTGCCCATCATGGCCGGTTGCTCGTAGCTCCCACCGCTGATCTCGATCAGGTCGAGGCCTTCACCCGCCAACGCGGCCACGACATCGCGGGACTCCTCCTCGGTGAACCCCCCGCGCTGGAAGTCCGCCGAGTTGAGCTTGATCCCCAGCGCGAAACCCGGCGACACCCGAGACCGGATCCGGCGCACGACCTCCAGCACGAAACGCATCCGCCGCTGCGGATCGCCACCCCAGTCGTCGTCGCGCTGGTTCGACAACGGCGACAGGAACTGCGCGACCAGGTAACCGTGGGCCGCGTGCACCTGCACACCGTCGAATCCCGCCGCCTCGCACACCGCCGCGGAATTGGCGAAGCGCTCGATGATGTCCTCGATCTCCCCCTGCGTCAGCTCACGAGGCGTGGTCGCACCGGGAAGGTTGACCGGGATCGCACTGGGCGCCACCGGGGTGTGCCCGAGCGCCAGCGGATTCGCCTGCCGCCCCGGGTGGTTGAGCTGAACCCAGATCGGAACACCCGCATCGTGGGTGGTTTTTGCCCAGCGGGTCAGGGCTGCGAGATCGCGTTCGTCCTCGATCACCACGTTGCCCGGTTCCCCGAGCTGGGCCCGGTCGATCATGACGTTGCCGGTGATCAGAAGTCCGTAGCCGCCCTGGCTCCAGGTCGTGTACAGCCGTTCCAGCCGCTCGTCCGGAGCGTTCTGCTTGGTGCCGAGTGCTTCGCTCAACGCGGCCTTCATGATCCGGTTGGGCAGCACCTGGCCGCACGGCAAGGTCAGCGGGTCGCGCAATGAGGTCACGAGCAAGTCCTTTCCACAGGTCTTCAGCGGCACGATCAGTCGGCGAGGAAGTCCGCCACCTGGCGGGCGAATGCCTTGGCGTGCTGGAACAAGAAGGCGTGCCCGGCATCGCTGTAGAGCACGAGCACCGCGGAGTCGAGGTGTTCGACGGCGAGGTAGGACGCCTGGGCCGGAACCATCACGTCGTGCATGCCGTTGGCGTAGAGGACGGGCTGCTCGATCGTCTCCAGGTTGGCCCGCACCTGCTCCCACGGAACCGACCACGCCTTGCCGATCGCCTCCAGCTGGCGGTTCGCCGCGATCTCCGACACCGCCGGGCCACCTGCGGCCAGTCGCTTCGACACCTTCGCCAAGTGCTCTGCGCCCGCGGCGCGAGCCGCGTCGGTCTCGGGGTAGAACAGGTAGAGCAGATCGTCCTCGTCGGCATCGGGCTTGGCCATGATCTCCAGAACCCGGCTGGCCATCTCGGGCATGTCGGGCGTCATGCCCGAACCGCTGCCCGCCACGACGAACCTGCGGACGAGTTCCGGCCGACGCAGCGCCACGTGCTGGGCCACCACGCCACCCAGGGACCAGCCGAGCAGGTCGACCTGCGACAGTCCCAGCGCCTCGACGAAATCGACAGCGCCGTCGGCGAATTCCTCGACGGAGTCCCGCGGCTCGCCGGTGGTGTAGCCGATGCCGACGTTGTCGAACATGATCACGTCATGCCCGTCGGCCAGGCGGTCCACGAACTCCGGGTCCCACCAGTCGATGGTGCCGCGGAACCGGTTCAACAGGACCAGCGGGACACCGCCCCGCGGACCCAACCGCCGGTAGGTGAAGCGCGCCGAGCGACCCTCCACCACGAGGTCTTCAGCTCCGTCCGCCAAGTACGTGCTCATGACATCCCTCTCCTCGCGGTTGCGCACTCTCAGGTGCGTTGGTGCGGCCCGGCCAGCATTGGATTACGATCGTAATGTCACCAAGCTAGCACGGACCGTCGGCAGCGGGCCACAGGTCATGGAGCGCGCGGAGGAGCACGGGGTGCGGTACGGAAAAGAGCACAAGGAAGCCACGCGGCGCAGGATCATCGAAGCCTCCGGCCGCCGGTTCAAGCAGGACGGCATCGACGGCGCCGGCGTCGCCACGCTCATGAAGGACGCGGGACTGACCAACGGCGCCTTCTACACCCACTTCGCGTCCAAGGACGAACTCGTCGCGGCCGCCGTCACCGAACAGCTGGCGCAACAGCGAACCCAGCTCCGCGAGCAGGCGCCGGACAGGGCCGGGATCGAGCAGTTCATCCGCGACTACCTCTCGCCCGGGCATCGCGACGCCCCCGAGCAGGGCTGCCCGTCCGCAGCCCTGCTCGACGAGATCGCGCGCTGCGACGACACCGTCAAGCAGGCCTACACCGACGGCCTGCTGGACATCGCCGACGACATCGCCGCGCGCCTCGCACCGGACGACCCGCACTCCGCACGCGTGAAGACGCTCAACGCCTTCGCCACGCTCATCGGAACGCTCCAGCTCGCCCGCACCCTGGCCGACCGGGAGCTCTCCGACGCCATCCTCGAACAGGGCGTTCGGAACGCCCTCGCAGCACTGACCCAAACGGACTCGAACTGACGCCCCTGATTCAGCACTCGGAAAACGCAGCTAAGCGTTCGCTCGCGGCGGTGAGGGTCTGAGGCCGCCATCGCCCCCGCTGCCGCTTGCCACCGGATCAAAGCATTGATCATGGCGTCGCCGATCGAGCCGACCTGGCGTCCGTCGCAAGGCTGCGCGACTACGTCCCCCCGGCGCCCGCCCGTGCCCCGAACGGGCCAAAACATTCGCATTGCCGCGTCGACCGAGCAGCAGCTACGCCGTTCGGAGTAAAATCCCGGTGGTTTGCACCACTGGGACGTTGGGCGGGCGGATGGCGATGGAGCGAGGTCGCACTCGCTGGCGGAGGTTCGCGCTGGCGCTTCTGGTGGGGCTGGCGTGCGTGGCGTTGCTGCTGGTCGGGCTCGTGCAAGGGGCGTTGGCGGCGACCTTCACGGTTGCCGGGCTGCCGTTCGACGGCACGGTCAACCGGCTCCAGTCCCAGTCAGCGGTGCTGTTCGGCACGGCCGACCAGAGCCGGGACGCCGCTTTCCCCGTCCTCGACATCGGCTTCGGCGACGCCAGGATCAACGACCTCTGCCTGTCGTTCGTGGCCACCGGGCTCCCGGTCGTCGGCGAAGCCAACTTCGCCATCACCTCGGGAGAGGTGAACGCGCAGAACCTGCTGATCGCGGTGGAGAACGCCAACGGCCAATCGCTGACGCTGACCGACGCCGAGATCGGGCGGGACGCCGGCACCCTGGACCGATTGCCCGGCCTGGCCGGGCCGGCCGGTGCGTTCGGCATCCAGTCCGGCACCATCGCGCTCGAACAGGTGCGGCTGACCGGCCGCTCGATCACCGCCGGGACGCTCCAGCTCGGGCAGTTCGCGATCAACACGGAGGTGGGGCGTGAAGGCTGCGCCTGACGATCCGGGGGACACGACAGCGCGAGCGGACGGCCCCGACGGGCAGCAGCGCGCGATCGCCCGGTTCCGGGAGTGGCGGTACACCAGGCCGTTCTGGGCGGGTGTGCTCACCGAGCTGGCCGGCATCGCCATCATGACCCCGCCCTACGGCACCCTGAGGTTCGGGGACGCGGTGGTGGCCCTCAAGACGCTCGGCGGCGTCTCGGCGACAGTGCTCGGGGTCGTGTTGGTCATGTGCGGGCTGGCTCACTGGCTGCGCCCGGCGACCCGCATTCCCGTCAGCGTCCTCGTGATGGTGGTGTCGCTGCTGGCGCTCGTCGCCGCGAACCTGGGCGGGTTCCTCATCGGCACCCTGCTCGGGGTGGCCGGTGGCGCCCTGGGGCTTTCCTGGCAACCGGCCGCCCGCCAGGAGGACGATCGGTGACGCACTTCCCCCGCGGGAGTGGGGGCTCGCGCGCACTGCGCACGGCTATCGCCTTGGTCACGACCGTTCTGCTGCTCGGGGCCACGACCCGCCCGCAGCCCCCGGACGACTCGGGCGGATTGCTCTCGGAGGTGGCTGGGCTGCTGCTGGGCACGCCGGAGCAGCCACCACCGCCGCCGCCCAGCTCGTCGACGACGCCCCCGCCGACGCACACCCCACCACCCCAGACGTCGTCACCCCCGACCTCGTCGGCACCGACGACCGAACCGCCCCCCTCGACACCGCCGCAACCCCCGCCACCGGCTGCGCCGCCGGACCAAGACCGGGGCCTGCTCGACACGGCGCTGTCCCTGCTCGGGCCACTGCTGTCGGGCTCGCCGCTGCCGATCGTGCTGCCCGGCGAGGAGCCCAGCGTCGAGCCCGGCCCGGCACGGGTCTGGACGCTGACGTCGAGCGAACTGACGTTGCGCGGCATCCACTACCGAGGACACGCCGAGCGGGAAGTCCGGGGGCGGCAGGTCACCACCCTGCACTTCACCATCGACAAGGCCCGCATCGACGATCTCGTCCTGCGCGGCGCGCTCGGCAACGGTCGCAACCTGCTCCTCCGCGCGGGCCCGGACGGCCAGTCCGAAGTGGACGAATTCGACATCTACATCGTCGAGCTCGTCGGCACGTTGACGATCGCAGGGCTACCGCTCGTCCGCGTTCGGCTCAACCCGCAGACGCTGCCCGACATCGACCTCGGCCTCATCGGAATCCCGGAGCTGACGTTCCGCGACGCGGTGCTGCGCAACACCGACCTGATCGACCAGCGGCTCTTCATCCCGCGGCCGGAGATCACGCTCGTCGAACCATGTTCTGCAACCCCGATCGGGCAGCCGGGGTGTCAGCCCGGACCGAGGTAGCGGGCTGGCTGAACTTCGCTCATCACGGCGGTCTCCGTGACCGCTCAACGCTTCTGGTGACGCTGAGCCTTGGCGCGGTTGCCGCAGGTCGCCATGGAGCACCAGCGCCGCCGGCGGGTGGGTGACGGATCGAGGAACAGCCACGAGCACCGGCCGCAGACGTTGAGCTCCGCACGCCGATCGCTGGCCAGAAGTCTCGCGGCGGCCAGCGCCAACCGTCGCGACAGCAGCCGCGCACCGGCGGCGGTGATGTCGACGACCCACGCCGGTTGAGCGAGGAAGCGCTCGGACAGTTCGGCCTCGCGGTGAGCCGCCGTGATGTCCGAGTGGACCCGCTGCCGGACCGCTGCGTCGCACTCGACGCCCTCGACACCGGCGAGCAGGAAGGCGTGCAGCGCCTCCCTCTGCTCGCGCAGCTCGTCGAGCGCACGCTCCGACTCGACCGGGTCCCGGTCAGCTCGCGCGACCAGCTGGTCCCGCTCCGCCCGGTCGAGCACACCGCACGCGTGCGCCCACTCGAGAGCGTCCGCGAACCGGTTCAAGCGCTCGGCGTCGCGCGCCTTCGTGCGACCACCGGCGGTGTTGACGAAGTCGAGCACGGGATCGCCGCCGACGAAGCACGCCTCCGGCCACGTCGTCATCGTTCCCTCCTCGGATCGGCAACAGGGTTGACAGTGCGCCGCACAGCCCCAATCCTAATGCACTAACCAGACTTCGACAAAAAGGGGTTAGTTGCTGTGAGGGCATCCGAATCCACCGACTGGGACCTGACCGGGAAGTTCGACTTCCGCGACCAGGAAGTCCGCTACGGAACAATGGGCGCAGGCGAGCCGCTGGTCCTGCTGCACGGCACACCGTTCTCCTCGGTGGTGTGGCGGCGCATCGCGCCACATCTCGCGTCTCACCGCCGGGTTTACTACTTCGACCTGCTCGGCTACGGCCGCTCCCACAAGCAGCACGGCCAGGACGTCTCCCTGGCCGTGCAGAACCAGCTGTTCACCGCCCTGCTCGATCACTGGGGTCTCGACCGGCCCGACGTCGTCGCCCACGACTTCGGTGGCACCACCGCTTTGCGCACCCACCTGCTCGACGACCGGGACTACCGCACCTTGACGCTGATCGACCCCGTTGCGCTGAGCCCTCACGGCTCCGCGCTGGTGCAGACCGCACGTGAGCACACCGACGCGTTCGTCGAGCTGCCCGGCTACATCCACGAAGCGGTCGTGCGCGCCTACATCTCCGGCGCTGTGCACCGCACGCTCTCCGAGCACGAGATGAGCCGCTACCTCCAGCCATGGCTCGGCGAGGTGGGCCAGCCCGCGTTCTACCGCCAAATCGCCCAGATGGACGACCGGCACACCGACGAGATCCAAGACCGCTACGCCGAGATCCGCTGCCCCGTGACGATCCTCTGGGGCGAGCACGACACCTGGATCCCCATCGAGAGGGGCCGCGACCTGGCCGATCGCATTCCCCACGCGACCTTCCACGCCGTGCCCGAGGCCAGCCACCTGCTCCCCGAAGACAGCCCCGAAACCGTCGTCGCCGCGGTTTTCGACCTCATCGACCACCCGGCATCCGCCTCAGCGGCGTGACCACCTCGTGGAGGTCCTGGTCGATCGAATGACCGGGAATGGTTGGCGTGGGCGCGGAACCGAGGTCGACCTCGTTCACCGCTGCGACGCACGGTGGCACCGAGTTCGGGTTGAGAGGGTTCCGCAGGCCCTTACCTGCGGAAACCCTCTCACCAGACGGGACGGCGGGACACCCTGCGTCACCAGACCTCGGTCAGCTGCCCATTCCCAGCCGGGCGCCGCCGGCGACGTCGAGCGTCAGACCGGTCAGGTACCGGTTCGCCGGGGCGCTGAGGAAGGCGATGGTTTCCGCCACTTCCGCAGGCTCGGCGAACCGGCCCATCGGGATCTGCGCGGCCCGGGCTTGGCGGGCTCGTTGGTCCCCGTCGGGTTCGCCTTCGCCAGCGCGGGTGGCGAGCTGGTCCCACATGGCGGTGTTGACCGGTCCGGGGCACACGCAGTTGACCGAGACGTTGTCGGGGCCGAGCGTCAGGGCCAGTGACCAGCACACGTTGAGCACGGCCGCTTTGCTGGCGTTGTACGGCACGTAGGCGTGACGCGCCTCCTTCGCGGCGATCGAGGCCACTGCGACGATGGATCCGGAGCGCTGCTCGCGCATGACTAGACCGACTTCGCGCAGCACGGAGAAGGCTCCCGTGGCGTTGATCGCCATCACCCGGGCGAACTCGGAGCTCGGCGTCGTGAGCAGGTCCGGCTCGTCGCCGAGGATTCCGGCGGCGTGCACCAGGACGTCGATCGACCCGTAGTCCTCCCGGATCCCGGCCACGGTGGCTCGCACGGCCTGTTCGTCGGTGATGTCGAGCTCGCGGAAGTCGGCGAGCCACTGTGGACGGCTGACCGGTGCTGCGCGGTCGCAGCCGATCACCACTGCGCCCGATGCGTGCAGGCGTTCGGCGGTGGCCGCTCCGATACCTCCGCTGGAGCCGGTGACCAGCGCGACCCGGGACGGAGTGGTCACGGGGTGTCCTCCTTCGACGTGGAATCCTGCGTCCTGGCGGTGCCCGTTTCCGGCAATGTCACGTACACGACGAGGCAAAGCAGGACCACAACGGTCATGTACACCGCCACGCCCAGCGGGTGTCCCGCGTCGACGAAGGCACTGGCGATGAGCGGGGCGGTGCCGCCGAGGACGGCGATCACGAGCTGGTGGGCCACACCGATGCCGGACACGCGCACTTCAGCGGGGAACAGATCGGCCTGGATCGTCGGGTACACGGCCTGCCAGATCGCCAGCACCACCCAACCGGAGGCGGTCACCAGCACGTACACGCCGAATCCGGGCTGTTGCAACAGCGTCAGCATCGGGTAGAAGAGCACGACCATGCCGGCGGCTCCGATGATCGGGAAGGGCTTGCGCCGTCCGATCTTGTCGGACAGAGCTCCGCACAGCGGGACGATGATGACCAGCAGGCCCAAGCCGATGACGTTTCCGGTCAAGGTGGAGCCCAGCTCGCGCCCTGAGGTCAGGTTCGCGTAGGTGGGCAGGAAGGTCGCCCAGGTGTAGTAGGCGACGGCCGGTGCCGACAGGGCCGCGGTTTGCAGCAGAGCCTTGGGGTGATTGCGCAGCAGTTCTCGCAGCCGCGACCGGGCCGGTTTGTTTCCGGCCGGGGATCCCTCGACAGCGGCTTCGAACTCCGGGGATTCGTCGGCCTTCGATCGCAGCAGCAGACCGACCAGACCGAGAGCGCCGCCGATGGCGAACGGGATGCGCCAGCCCCACGTCTGCAGGTCATGACTGTCCAGCGTCGTGGTCACGATCGCAGCGACGCCGGTGGCGGCCAGCGTCGCCATACCGCTGGCCATGTTGGACAAGGACCCGAACAGCCCACGCCGATCGGTTGAGCCGTTCTCCACCATGTAGGCGATGGCGCTCTGGATCTCGCTGCCTGCCGAGATCCCTTGCAGGACGCGGGCGAACAGGAACAGCAGCGGGGCGAAGTAGCCGATGACGGCGAACGGCGGCGTGACCGCGATGATCAGGCTGCCGAGGGCCATGCCCCCGATGGTGGTAGCCAGGACCGCGCGTCGGCCGTAGCGGTCTGCCAGCGGCGAGATGATGATGCCGCTCAGCGGCCGCACCACGAACCCGACCGCATAGGTGATCAGGGCGCTCACCAGTGACGTGAGTGCCGTGCCGCCGGGGAAGATCTGGCTCGCGAAGACGGCGGCCAGAAGGCCGTAGATGTACCAGTCGTACCACTCGACGAAGTGGCCGATGGTGCCCGCCAACACGTTGAACGGCCTACGGCGAGGCGTGCCGCCCGGCTTGCTGGTGTTCAACGGGGGCTCCTGTGAGGTCATTCTTCGTGCGTTCGCCATTGAGCGCTCCTCGGTCAGATGAGGGATAGGTCTGCAAACGGTCGGCGGTCAGTGCGGGACGGACCGCGGCGAGATCTGATGTCGAGGGGTTTCTGCACCCCTGTCCGGAAACCGACCTCCTAGCGTCGACCACTGCGACGAGGAAGCAGGGCAAGGTTCCTGGGGTTCAGCGAGTCGCATGGCTGGACCACGTCCGGCCCTCCTGCTCTTCCGTGGGAAGCCCGGCGGAGTGCAGGATGCGGTCGAGCAGCGCCTGCGTGCGCGCGGCCTCGCGTCCCGAGGTCAGCGGTGCGGCACGGTCGCGCACCCGGTCGAGGAAGTGGTGGACGGCGGCGGCGAATCCGAAGGTGTTCGTGGCCGTGGCCCAGCCGAAGGCCTCCGGGCTCATCGAGCGCCGGGTGCTCACGCCGTCCTCGGTCAGGGTGACCGTGTCCGGCGCCACCACCTCGGCGGTGCGCTCCGCGCCGTAGGCATCGAGCTTCTCCGCCCACGAACCCGCGTTCCGAGCCGCCATCAGGACACCCGTGCCGCCACCGGCGAACCGCACCAAGGCGGAAACGCCGTCCTCCTGCCACGGGTCGTCACCGGCGGCGTGGGCGGAGACGTCGACCGGTTCGCCCGGGCAGAACCAGCGCAGGAGATCAACCATGTGAATGGCGTTCTCGAAGGTCGCGCGGTATTCGCTGCCACGACGGTTCTTCTGCGCCACGCAGAAGGAGGCGCCGGTGTCCCCGAACTGCTGACGGGCGGCGACGTAGGTCGGCGCGAACCGGCGGTTGAGCCCGACCATCAGCACGCGCTCGCGCTCGTCGGCGAGGTCGGCGAGGCGTTCCGCCTCCTTGGTCTCGGTGGCGAGAGGTTTCTCGCAGAAGACGTCGACACCGGCCTCCAACGCGCGGCTGACTCCGTGCACGTGCTCCGAGCGCGGGGTCAGGACGAACAACGCGTCCAAGTCGCGTTCGAGCGCTTGCTCCACCGCGGGAACCGCCGTGGTGAATCCCCATCGGCGGACCAGTTCGGACGGATCCTCGCGCCGAGACACCAAGGCGTCGAGCACGACGTCGTCTCGCTCCACCAGGGTGGGCAACTGCGCGATGTGGGCGATGTTGCCGGCACCGACCACACCGACGCGCAAGGGCGTCCGACTCATCGCGGCTCCTCCGCTCCTACGAGCCCGGACGCCTCGTCAGCGAGTGAACGCAGCGCGCGTGCCGAGCGGGCGAATCCCTCCGCGGGATCGGGGAGGTCCTGGGGGTGCCAGCGGTACTCGTACTCCAGGCTCAGGACGTCGCCGTAGCCCTGCTGCTCGAGGGCGTGCAGGATGTGCGCCCAGGGCAGAATCCCCTCACCCACGACGCGGGAGCGCACTGCTCGCTCGTCGGCCTTCACCCGGGCGGTCTCGGAAGCGACGAAGGGCGCGTTCGGATCGGTGAAGACGAGGTCCTTGACGTGGACGTGCCCGATCAGGTCGCCCTGCTCTCGCAGCGCCTCGGGCCAGGCTTCGTCGTGGGTGAAGGTGAGGTTGGCCTGGTCGTAGAGCACCCGGACCGCGGGCGAGTTCACCTCACGCACCAGCCGGGCTGTCTCCCTGGCCGATTGCGTCATGGTTCCGAAGTGGTTCTCCACGCACAAGGCCACTCCGGCGTCGGCGGCACGAGGCGCCAGTTCCAACAGCGCCGAGCGCAGGCGCTCCCAATGCCCGGCGTGATCGCTCCGATCGGGCGCCCAGGAGCCTGCGTACACCCGGATCCGGGTCGCGCCCACTCGATGAGCGCAGTCCACCGCCGCTCGCAGCTCATCGATCGCGGCGCGGCGTTGCGCTGGATCCGCGTGGTTGATCCCCGTGGTGTAGGGGGCCAGGCCCACCACCGGTACGCCGAGATCGTCCGCCACCCGTGCTACCTCGGCCGCGGCGCCATCGTCCCCGACCGGTAGCCCACTGCGGTAGCCGTCTTGATAGATGACCTCCGCGCCATCCAAACCCGCGGCGGCGAAGAGTGCGAGTGCCTCGGGCACGGATTGCTCGGGTGTGCCCAGGGTATGGCCAGCGATGCGCACTACAAGTCCTTTCCAGTCAGAGATGGGTCGGTCCAGTCAGCGGGCCCCACCAAAGGCGGCGAGTTCTGCACGCGGGAGCGGTCGACCAGTTCGAGGAGCAGACCCCACGGAGCCTGCAGGTAGGTCCACCGGTTTCCAGCGACGACAGGGCTGTCCGGACCGACCTCCTTGGTGCCGCCCAACACGCGGGCACCGTGGGCCTCGAGATGCGTGATGGCTTCGTCCACGTCCTCCACCGCGAAACACAGGTGGTGGCCGCCGAAATCGCAGTGCCGCGGGAATTCCCGCCGTTGTTCTTCGCTGTGCCACTGGAACAGCTCCACGTTGAGGTTCGGCGGCATGCGCAACATGACCAGTTCCAGACGAGCATCGGCTGGAACCTCGAAGTGCTCGGGCATGAAGTCGGGATCCGGCCCTCGCGCCGAACGGTAGAGCTCCTCGGCGCCGAGCGCCTCCACGAAGAAGGTGACCGCCTCAGCGAGGTCGGGCACCGTGAAACCGACGTGGTCGGCGTACCGGAACCCGTGGGGAAGGCTCATCGAGGTACCTCCGCAGTAGACGCGCGGATCAGCAGATCCGGTGTGAGCACGACATGTCGCGCTTCCCCGTCGTTGAGGAGCTGTTCGGCCAGGTCGATCGCGATGGCGCCCATGTCGGCGATGGGCTGGCGCACCGTGGTCAACCGCGGGTTGGACCGCGAGCCGAGTTCCAGGCCGTCGAAGCCCATCACCGACACGTCGTCCGGGACGGACACGCCTCGTGCGCCCAGGGAGGAGATGAGCGCGAACGCGACCATGTCGTTGGCCGCGATCACCGCCGTCGGACGCTCCTCGTGCGCCATGTCCACGAAGAGCTCAGCGGCCCGCTCCCCCACCTCGGGACCCGTACCCGCGTCCAGGATCATCGCCGGCATCTCCAGCTTCGCGGCCAGCCCTTCGTAGGCAGCCAACCTGTCCCTGGACGTGTAGGTCCCGGAGATGCCGGAGACGTAGGCGATGCGCCGGTGACCCAAGCCGCGCAGGTGGTCCACGGCGAGGGCGATCCCTTCCGCGCTGTCGACCGTCACGGTCGGCACATCGGCCTTGT
This sequence comes from Saccharopolyspora sp. NPDC049357, assembly GCF_040677225.1. Taxonomy (NCBI): domain Bacteria; kingdom Bacillati; phylum Actinomycetota; class Actinomycetes; order Pseudonocardiales; family Pseudonocardiaceae; genus Saccharopolyspora; species Saccharopolyspora sp. NPDC049357. The sequence goes on from NZ_JBFAQJ010000001.1 coordinate 142,138, forward strand.
CGACGCGGTCGACGACCACGACTCTGCTGCCGAGCGCGACGCTTCGCAGCTCGTCCAAGTCCACACTGGTCGACGGTGCGACGATCCCGAAAGGCGCGTACATCCCTTGCAGCGCCGTCAGGTACGCGTTCGTCTGCGCCACCTCGCCGCCGGTCACGCACAACACCAACTGGTAGCCCTTCTCGGCCGCGGCCGTCGCCATGGTCTTGGCCAGCTCGCCGTAGAAGGGATTGGTGATGTCCGGGACGATCAGCGGAACCAGGTTGCTCGTCTTGCGGCGCAGTGCTTGGGCCAACGGGCTCATCCGGTAACCCAGGCTCTCAGCGACTTCCAGGATGCGCTGCCGAGTCGTCGGGTTCACCGCTTCCGGCCGGGAGAACGCGCGGGAAACCGTGGAACGGTGGACCCCCGCTCGCGCGGCCACGTCGTCAATGCTCATCTCAGCCAAGGCTGACCTCCTCGGACGGAACGGAGGACCGCCGATAAGCGGCCCAGATGAGCTCCATTGTGTCGCCGAGGTCGGCCAAGCTCGGCAGCCCGGCGAAGTCGTCTTCCCAGGTGTCGGCCACTCGCCGGACGAACGAGTCGTACAGCGGGTCGCTGTCGACGTCGATGACGCTCGGCTCGCTGACACCGTCGGAGGCGCGCGTGAAGGAGACGTGACCTGAGGTGGCCACCTCGACGAATCCCCCGGTGCCGACGCTGGTGTAGGAGCAGTACCGCTTGGCGGGGCTCGCCGGGAAGGCGTAGCCGACCTCGATGATCGCCTCGCTGCCGTCGTCACCTGCCAGCAGCAGGGTGGCGTGGTCCTCGACGTCGGCACCGTGCAGGCTCGCCGAAAGACGAGCCTCCACGAGCTCAACGTGCCGGGCGCCACTGCGCTTGAGGAAGAGATCGACGAAGTGCGGCGCGAGATTGACCAGGCACCCACCACCGGACCGGCCGGGCTGGAGCATCCACGAACAGCCCGCCTCCCGATAACGCTCAGGCGGGCCGGCCACGAAGCTCGCGCGGTAGTACGTCGGGGTGCCGGCCAGAGACAGGGCGTGATCCACCGGGCCGCCACGTTGAACGAACGGAACGGTCGCCGCGACACCTGCTGAGGCCGCCGCTTCCCGGACCCGCTTCAGATCGTCAGAGCCCAAGCCGCCCGGCTTCTCGACCACGAACGCCACGCCGCGCTCGATCAACGCCATGCACGTGTCGACCATGCGGTCGTGCGGGCCGAAGACATAAGCCACATCCAGCGGCCCCGCGTCGAGAGCGGCCTCGATCTCCCGGTGCACCGGTGCGTCGAGACCCCGGGCGAGATCCATGATCTGGTCCGGCTCCTCGTCCTGGACCGCCACCACGTCGTGCGTGTCGCCCCAGGCGTCGAGGTACAGGGGCACGTGCCAGTGGCGAGCACCCAGAACTGCAGTTCGCGGACGTCTCACCGCGCGCCTCCCCACTTCACCGTGGATACGTTACCGCTGCTCATCGGACTGAGATCGATTGCTGCAATCGGTTGCTGCAATCGGTTGCATTACGCAAGCAGAAGGTCCTAAGGTCTGTCAACACCGACCACAACCCAGCGAGGTGACTCGATGCGCAAGATGCGCACCCTGACCGCCGTGCACGACACCGGCACCGTGTTGATCGTGCGTCTCCCGACCGCCGAGGAGTCCTACGAGGTGGCCCGCGAGGCCATCGCCGGCGGGATTCGAGCGGTCGAAGTGACGCTCACGACGCCAGGTGCCTTGGACGTGATTCGAAGGCTGAGCTCGGAGCACCCGGAGGCCGAAGTCGGCGCCGGCAGCGTGCTCGACTCCACCTCGGCCTACGCCAGCATCCAGGCCGGCGCGCGCTTCCTGGTCAGCCCCCACCTCGACCGCGGAATGCTCGAGACCGCCGGCCGCTACCAGGTCGTGAGCATCTGCGGAGCGGCAACACCCACCGAGATCGTCCAAGCCGCCACGGCGGGGGCTGATCTGGTCAAGCTGTTCCCCTCGTCGGTGCTCAACCGCGACTACGCCCGCGCCGTGCTCGAGCCGCTCGGACACATCCCCCTGGTCCCGGCCGGTGGTGTATCCCCGGACAACGTGGCCGACTGGTTCGATGCCGGAGTCGCGGCCGTCGGCGTCGGAAGCTTCATCACCAAGGCCGGACGGCGGGAAACCACCGAGCAACACCCGGTGCGTGCGGCGGCCCGGTCATTCCTCGGAGCGGTGGCCGATGCCCGCGCCTGAAACGAATCCCGAACTGCCACCGGCTTTCGTCACGATCGGACCTGCGGGTTCGGGAAAGTCCCACGTCGCCCGAGAACTCGCACGCAAGCTCCGCGCGGTCTACCTCGACAAGGACTCCATCGCCGGCGAGATCGTGGACGCAGCGCTCGAACTCGCCGGCCGACGAGCCGGAGGACGCGAAGACGACCCGACCTACGTCGAACAGCTCATGCCGGCCGAATACGCAGCCCTGTTCACCACCGCAGCGGACAACCTCCGACTAGGACTCCCGGTCGTCCTCGACGCCCCATTCGCGGCTTACCTCGGCGACCCGGATTTCTTGACCACCTCAGCAGGCCGAGTTCCCTGGCCCGAGGCAACACCCATCATCGTGATCGAAGTGCGGACCTCCGCCGAGACCGTCCGAGCGCGCCTCACTCAACGAGCCCTGGCACGCGACAAGGCCAAGCTCGCCGCCTGGCCGGCCTTCTGGCAACGACTGGGAGCCCAACACTGCGCCTGGACCGGCGCTCGACACGTCGTCGTCGACAACGACGACGAGCCCGACCTCGACGCCGTCGTGAGGCTCGGGGATGGCGTCGTCGCGTGAGGACGAGCGTTCATGGAAGCAGCGCGCGGGGATCGAGAAGCCGCTGGAGCTCTTGTCGAGAACGGGTTCACGGAACCAGGCGGTGCGGCACTGGGACGTCGAGAACTCCGAGCAAGACGGCCAGTTTGGCGTCCAATTCCAGGCCGACCTCCGCGATGTCCGCATTCCCGAAGCTGGCGAACCGGGTGCTCGGCTGATCGACGGAGAACCAGGCCGCGCCCTGGCGGTCTTCGTGAAGCGCGGTGCGCAGTGGTGCGTACAGCATCACCGCCGGGTCGTGCGTGTACATCCGCTGAGCGATCGTGTGATTGCCCATCAGGTAGGACGCGCAGGAACCGGCGTCCCCGGCCAACCGCATCAGGCTGGCGACATCCGAGCTCCAGTACCGGATGAATCCGTGCGGCGCGTTCTCGGCCGTGGCGGCAACGATGTCGTCCCAGCCGTTCTGCCCGGACACCAGGCTCGTGAACCGATCGACGTCCAACGACGGCACAGCCTGCTCGTACCGCTCGCGGAAGGCGCCGAAGGGCATACCGGTGTCGATCGACAAACGCACGACCTCGTGCGCGACCTCGGTGACCGTTGCAGCCGACGCTCGGCTCATATTCATCACTCCCCCTGCTGCATGGGCCAGAATGCTGCGATCAGGGATGGGCCGGTGTCAGTGGTGGTGGGGTGCGGGAAGCGATGGGGTCCGCAGCGCCACGCTTCCCGCACCCAGGGCCGCTTTCGGCCCCGTCCCAAGCCCCCGACCGCTCTCACAACGCCTGCGAGACCGACGCTCTCATTCGAGTCCGTGGGCCAGCTCGATCGCCTTGCCCAAGGTGGTCAACCGGTCTTCGAGGGTGTCTCCGGCCGGGTAGAAGCGGACGGTGTCCACGCCTGCGTCGCGCCACACCCGCAGCCGGTCGCGGACCATGTCCTCGGTGCCGAGCAGGGTGGTGCCCAGCACCATCTCGTCGGTGACGAGTTCAGCGGCGCCGTCGCGGTCCCCGGCCTGCCACTTCTGATAGACCTCGGCAGCAACGTCCGCCCAGCCCTGCCGGCTGTAGGCGCTGTTGTAGAAGTTGGTGCTGGCCGAGCCCATGCCGCCCAGGCTGAACGCCAGCTTCTGCTTGCGCTCCCCCAGCATCCCGCGCAACTCGTCCTCGTCTCGGGCGAACGCGACTTCGGCTCCCTGGCAGACGTCGAGATCGGCACGCGACCGTCCGGACTCGGCGAGCCCGGCATCCAGGTGCGTGAAGTACGCCGCATCGGCACCTTCGGGCACGAAGCTGGTGCCGAGCCACCCGTCGGCGATCTTGCCGGTCAGCTTCAGCATGGCCGGCGACAACGTGGCCAGGTAGATCGGGATGTCGTGCTCGGCGCGCATCGACAGGCGCATCGGCTTGCCTTCCCCACCCGGAAGCGGGATCGCGAAGTGCTTGCCCTCGAAGGAGATCTTCTCCCCGGCAGCCGCCTGGCGGACGACCTCGACGGTTTCGCGCATGCGCACCAGCGGACGAGCGAACGGCACGCCGTGCAGACCCTCGATCACCTGCGGACCCGACGGCCCCAAACCGAGCAGGAAGCGGCCCTCCGAGAGCTGCGACAAGGTGATCGCCGCCTGCGCGATCCCCACCGGAGTCCTCGTGCCCAGCTGCATGATCCCCGAGCCCAGCAGCATCCGCTCCGTGCGCGCCGCCAAGAACCCCAAGGGTGACGGGGCATCGGAGCCCCACGCCTCGGCCACCCAGCAGATGTCCAGCCCGAGCTTCTCGGCCTCCACCACGTACTCGACCACCTCCGGCCAAGCACCGCCCGAGCCTTCGATCGTCGTCGCTGTCCGCATCAGGAACCTGCCTTCCCCGTGCCCTCGGCCAGATCCTTGATCGCCGCAAGCGTGCCGGTCATGTTGGTCTCGAACTCCCGCAGCCGCACGAACACGATCTTCTGCTCCTTGTCCGGCATCCGCTCGATCGCCAGCGAAAGCCCGGAGGGCGCGGGCCCCATCTGCATCCACTGCCGCAGCAGCGTGCCGTCACCTTCGGGCAGAACCGTGAATCGCCAGATCGCGGTCGGGTTGTCCGGATCCTCCACCGCCCAGCCGAAGGACCTCGGCGGGTCGAAGTCAACGATGTGCGAGGTCGTCTGCCATTGGCCCAGCGCATCGTGCTCGCTGCGTCCGATGAACCGCGCTCCCAGGGCCGGCCCGGTCGCCCCGTCCTGCCATTCCACCGATTGGAGCTCCGGGCTCAACTCGGGCATCAGCTCGATGTCTGACACGAGCCCCCACACCCGCTCCGGCGAGGCGTTGATCCAGGTCTCCACCTGCACCGTCGGTTTGTCCGCATACCGCGCACCTGTCCACTCCATCGCCCGCCGAGCTCCTCTCCACCACCGAAGATCCGTCAAAAGCACTCTGAACAGAACAGTTGCTCATTTGGACTATGGTGTCAAGACCGCCGCGAGCCACCGGGCATGTCGTGAGCGCAGTCCACAGCAGAAACGCGGACACAACCGCACCTCATCAGTGCAGCGCGGCGAACCGACCAGCCCGCCCTCGCCACCGTTGCACGGCCTTCTGCCCTGCCTGCACGGCCCTTGACAGCTAAGTCTCTTTAAACAACTATCGGCGTGTTCGCTCCGCGATGCGCACGTCTGGTCAAGCGGGACGCGGATCGACCCGACAGCGGGGCCCCTTCGCAATCATGGAGTAGCAAGCCGTGACGACTTCGCCCAGTTCCTCCGCACCGGCGCCGTCCGCCATCCGGCGCGCCCTGCGACGTGCGTCGGACGGCGCCACCTTGGACGTCGGCGAAGCCTCAACGCTGCTGCACGCGCGAGGCGACGACCTCGAGAGACTCCTGGACGTGGCAGGTCGGGTCCGCGATCAGCACCTCGCCGATCAAGGACGTTCCGGCATCGTCACCTACAGCCGGAAGGTCTTCATCCCCCTGACGCGGCTGTGCCGCGACCGCTGCCACTACTGCACGTTCGCAACAGTCCCCGGCAAGCTCGACGCCCACTACCTCGAGCGCGACGAAGTCGTCAGCATCGCCCGCGCCGGGGCCGCAGCCGGGTGCAAGGAAGCGCTGTTCACACTCGGTGACCGACCTGAGGACCGCTGGCCGCAGGCCCAGCAGTGGCTGGCCGAGCGCGGTTACGACTCCACCGTCGACTACGTGCGGGCGTGCGCGATCGCCGTGCTCGAGGAAACCGGGCTGCTCCCCCACCTCAACCCGGGCGTGCTGAGCTGGGAGGAACTCCAGCGGCTCAAGCCGGTCACACCCAGCATGGGGATGATGTTGGAGACCACGGCCGACCGGTTGTGGTCGGAGAAGTCCGGCCCGCACTACGCGAGCCCGGACAAGGAACCCGCCGTGCGGTTGCGAGTGCTCGACGACGCCGGCCGCGTGGGCGTCCCGTTCACCACCGGCATCCTGATCGGCATCGGTGAAACGCGGACGGAGCGCGCCGAATCGCTGCACGCGATCCGGCAGCGCGCCAAGCAGTACCGCAACGTCCAAGAGATCATCGTGCAGAACTTCCGGTCCAAACCGGACACGGCGATGCGCGCGAGCCCCGATGCGAGCATCGAGGACCTGGCGGCGACCACCGCGGTGGCGCGGCTGCTCATGCCGCCCGGCGTGAGCGTGCAGGCACCGCCGAACCTCATCGGCGATCAGCACGCGCTGCTCCTCAAAGCCGGGATCGATGATTGGGGCGGGGTTTCCCCGATCACGGCCGACCACGTGAACCCCGAGCGCCCGTGGCCGCAGATCGACGCCCTCGCCGCGTGGACCGACGCTGCCGGGTACCGGCTTCACGAACGTCTGACGGCCTACCCCAGATACGTCCGCGATGCGGACAAGTGGATCGACCCCCGCATCCACCCCCACGTGGCGGCCCTGGCGACCGACGACGGTCTCGGCGAGCACGACGCCGTCGTCGCGGGCCGACCCTGGCAAGAACCTGACGGCGGGCTCGAGAACACCGGCCGGGCGGATCTGCACTCCGCCATCGATGACGAAGGGCGTCTCTCCGGTCGCCGCAGCGACTTCGACACCGTCTACGGCGACTGGGACATGCTGCACGACCAGGCCCGACCGTCACCGGCTGCGCAGTCCGCACCGGAAAGGCTCACGCCCGAGGCTCGCGAGGGACTCCGGATCGCCGCCGAGGACCCGGCCGCGCTGCTGCACGAGTCCAACACCACCTCTGCGATGGCCCTGCTCACGGCCGACGGTGCGGAGCTGGACGCGCTGACCCGGCTCGCCGACGAGCTGCGCGCCGGCGTCGTCGGCGACGACGTCACCTACGTCATCAACCGCAACATCAACTTCTCCAACGTCTGCTACGTCGGGTGCCGCTTCTGCGCCTTCGCTCAGCGCGAGCGGGACGCGGACGCCTACCGGCTCTCGACCGAGGAAGTCGCCGCGCGCGCGGTCGAGGCTGCGGCGGCAGGGGCGACCGAGGTGTGCATCCAGGGCGGTATCGATCCGAAGCTCCCCGTCGACTACTACGCGGGCATCGTCCGGGCGATCAAGAAGGCCGTACCGGACATGCACGTGCACGCCTTCTCCCCGATGGAGATCGTCTCCGCAGCGTCCAAGGCCGGTGTCAGCGTCGAGGACTGGTTGACCGAACTCCGCGACGCCGGACTCGGCTCGATCCCCGGCACGGCCGCGGAAATCCTCGACGACGACGTGCGGTGGGTGCTCACCAAGGGCAAGCTCCCGGCGCAGACGTGGATCGACGTGGTCACCACAGCGCATCGCCTGGGCATCCCGTCGTCCAGCACGATGATGTACGGGCACGTCGACCACCCCGGTCACTGGCTGACCCACCTGCGGGTGCTGGCGCGAATCGCCGCCGACACCGGCGGATTCACCGAGTTCGTCGGGTTGCCGTTCGTGCACCACAGCTCCCCGATCTACCTCGCCGGTATCGCGCGGCCCGGACCGACGATGCGCGACAACCTCGCCGTGCACGCCTTCGCCCGACTGGCCCTGCACGGACGCATCGACAACGTGCAGTGCTCCTGGGTCAAGCTCGGAGACGCCGACACCGCACGAATCCTGCGCGCCGGCGCGAACGACATCGGCGGCAGCCTCATGGAAGAAACGATCTCCCGCATGGCCGGCTCGGAGCACGGTTCGGCACGCACCCCCGCAGAACTCAACGCGCTGGCAGCGCGCGTGGGACGACCTGCCCGGCAGCGCACGACGACCTACGGCCGACTCCCCGCTGCCCGCTCAGGCAGCCGCCGAGCATGAGCAACCACTCACAACCCCAGTCCGCCCGGTGGCACGTGGTGATTCCGCTCAAGGCACTCGCGCGCGCCAAGTCCCGGCTGGAAATCGGTGCGGCACGCCCCCGACTCGCGTTGGCCATGTCGCGCGACACCGTTGACGCGGTCGCGGCCTGCGAAGCCGTGGGCCGCATCGTCATCGTCACCAGCGACACCCACATCTGGCGCTCGCATCCAGCACGCGATCTGGCAGTCCTCGGCGACCCCGGTGGCGGCCTCCAGCAGGCCGTCCGAACAGGGATGGCCGAGGCCGAACGCGCATCGGCGCGGGCGGGAACCGCCGTGGTGACAGGGGACCTCCCGGCCGCGCGAAGCTCCGAGCTGGACACGGCGTTCCGATTGGCGGGCCGACATCCGGTGAGCTTCGTCGCCGACGCCGCAGGCACCGGTACGACCGCGTTCTTCAGGCGCTACGACGCGTCGGACCTGCCCCGGTTCGGCGATCGATCACGACTGGCGCACCTGGACATGGGAGCCGCTGAACTCTCCCACCCGTCCTTCCTGACCGTCCACCGGGATGTCGACACGCAGGATGACCTGCGGGAAGCGCTACCGCTGGGCGTTGGCCCGAACACCCGAGCTCTCATGGGGGAACTCCATGACCTACCGCTCTAGCGAACACGCGTCGGGCTGGACCTTCCTCTCGTTCTGCACGTGCGCATGTTGGCAGGTCGGGCATGGTGAGATCTGCCAAGGAACACCCGATCCCACCGTCCCGGCCCGCCAACCCGGCTTGGCCAGGCTGATCCCGGAGGGACCGATGTGTCGCGCGTGCTTCTCCCGGCAGATGCGCCGACAAGGCCTCGCCTAATGCCTTCGAACACGAACGCGGCCTCCGCCTGACTCGTTCGTCGGCGGAGACCGCGTCGGTGCGCGAGTCGGTGCCGTGGTCTCACACTCCGGCGAGTTCTGCGGCTTCGACGACCGTGCGCAGCATCGTCAGCCGCTCCTCCAAGCCCGGCCCCCTGCCACCGGGGGCGAAACCGCCGGGTGCGACGGTCAGCGTGGTCACTCCCGCCTCGGCGTAGGCCTTGAGCCTGTCGGCCATTCGCTCCTTGGTGCCCAGCAGCGTTGTCGAGTCGATGAGGTCCTGCGGTACAGCAGCCGCGGCACCGGCCGGATCGCCTGCGAGGTACTTGTCCTGGATCTCCTGCGCCGCTGACTCGAAGCCCATCCGGCAGGCGAGCTGGTTGTAGAAGTTCTTGTCCTTGCTGCCCATGCCGCCCACGTAGAGCGCGGTGTAGGCGCGCTGGGCGTCCGCGGCGGTGCGGATGTCGGCTTCGCTGTTGCTCGGCGTCACCTGGGCCGGGACCAGGGCGCCGACGTCGAAGCCGTCCAGGCTGCCGCCCCTGCCTGCCCGCAAGGGAGCGAGGGAGACCTCGGCCTGCTCGGGTGCGAAGAAGATGCCGAGCCACCCGTCGGCGATCCGTCCGGTCTGCTCCAGGTTCTTCGGGCCGATCGCTGCGATGTAGATCGGGATGCGGTCGCGGACGGGGTGGATGGTCAGCTTCAACGCTTTCCCGGGCCCGTCCGGTAGTGGCAGCGTCCAGTGCGTTCCGTCGTAGGCGAGCCGCTCCCGCGACAAGGCGGTGCGGACGATCTCCACGTATTCGCGGGTGCGGGCCAGGGGCTTGTCGAACTTGACGCCGTACCAGCCTTCCGAGACCTGCGGACCGGACACGCCCAGACCGAGCCGGAACCGCCCGCCGGAGAGGGTGTCCAGGGTCGCCGCCGTCATCGCGGTCATCGCCGGCGTGCGGGCGGGGATCTGGAAGATGGCTGATCCCACGTCGATCCGTTCCGTGTGGGCCGCGATGTAGGCCAGGACGGTGGCGGCGTCCGAGCCGTACACCTCGGCGGCCCAGCAGACCGAGTAGCCGAGCCGATCGGCTTCCTGAGCGACGGCGATGTTGTCGCGCTCACCGCCGAGGCCCCAATAGCCGAGGTTGACACCGAGTTTCATGATCTTGGGTTCCTCCAGGTCAGTGGGTGTTGAGGACGTGGTCGGCGATCGCGTCCCATTGCCGGGACGAGGAGCCCAGCAGCGAGCGGCGCGCACGCGCCCGCTTCAGGTACACGTGCGAGGGGTGCTCCCAGGTGAATCCGATGCCGCCGTGCACCTGCAGCGCGTCTCCGCTCGCCGACGTCGCCGCATCGCAGGCCGCGACGAGCGCGGTGCGCGCTGCGGACTCGGTCTCCGGCAGCCCGTCATCGATGGCCGCGGCGGCGCGCTGGACGAGCATGCGGGCCGCGTCGAGCTGGACGTAGCGATCGGCCAGCATGTGCTTGAGGGACTGGAACGATCCGATGGCGCGGCCGAACTGGTGGCGCTGGCCGGCGTAGTCCACGGCACCGTCGAGGGCGCGCTGCCCGGTGCCCACCAGTTCAGCTGCGAACACCGTGCGCAGGAGGTCATCGACCGCGCACGGGCCCAGTGGTACCGCCGTGACGCCGCTGAGCTCGACGGTCGCCAACGGCTCGGTCAGGTCCAACACGGCCGCTGCAGCGGTCCGACGCACCCCCGTGCTCGAAAGGTCGATCAGCATCGCCTCGTTGTCGTCGCCGAACGCCACCAGGAGATCGGCGTCGAGCCCGAACGGCACCGCTGAGACCGTTCCCTCCACCTGAGATGCCGACTGGCGCAGGTCGCCGCTCCCGCGGCCGGGCTCGATCACCGCCGGGAAGGTTCCCCACGCTGCTGTTGCGACCCTCGAACCGGCGACGACGTCGCCGAGCACTTTCCTGGCGGGGCTGTCTTCTGGCTGTGCGGCCAGCATGGCGGCCACCACTGCCGATCCGGCGAACGGGATCGACGGCAGTGCCGAGCCGACCTGCTCGGCGAGCACGCACAACTCCCTCGCGCCGCCGCCGGAGCCACCGAGCTCCTCGGCAACGCCGATCCCCAGCAGGCCGAGCTCGCCCAGCGACGACCACAAGTCGCGATCGAGACGGCTGGGAACCGCGTCCCATGAAGGTGGCAGCGGGTTCTTCCGCTCGGCGTCACCGAACACCTTCCCGGAAGTTCGCCGCAGCTCGAGCTGCTCATCTGTCAGGGCGAAACTCATCGACTTCTCCTCCAACCAGGGAAGCAAGACTGCCACGTAGCATTGACTATCGGGTCTCTCTACGCAACTGTTGTGTTCACGCGCTCAAAGTCGAACGCCAGGAGGCAGCAGTGAACGTGCCGGGAACCCCGGTCGGCGACGCGGGGATCGACGACTTCCGTGAATCAGTCAGGTCTTTCGTCGCAGACCTCGTCCCGCCTGGGTGGCGTGGCATCGGAGCGCTCGGGGAATCCGAGCGCACGGAGTTCCACATTCAGACTCGAGCGGCCTTGGCCGAACGAGGATGGGTCGCGCCGACCTGGCCGGTGGAGCACGGCGGTGCCGGACTCGGCGCCTCTGAGCTGATCGTGCTGGTCGAGGAGCTGACCGGGGCAGGCATCCCGTTCGGCTCCGACAACGACGCCTTCGGCATCAACATGCTCGGCAACACCATGCTGCGCTGGTCCGAACCCGCCCTGCTCCAGCGGTTCCTGCCGAAGATCGTCTCCGGCGAGTACGTCTTCGCTCAGGGCTTCTCCGAGCCCGGAGCCGGGTCCGACCTGGCGTCGCTGTCGCTGCGCGCCCGGCCCGACGGCGACTCCTGGGTGCTCGACGGGCAGAAGCTGTGGTCCTCCGGCGCCCATCGGGCGAACTGGATGTTCGTGCTGGCCCGCACCAACCCCGAAGCGGCACCGCATCGAGGGATCAGCATGCTGCTCGTCCCGCTGGACCAGCCCGGCGTGGAGATCCGGCCGATCCGCAACATCACCGGTGACGCGGACTTCAACGAAGTGTTCTTCGACGCAGCGACGACCGAGCGCGGTCTGGTCGTCGGGCCGGTCGACAGCGGCTGGCAGGTCGCGATGACGCTGCTCGGCTTCGAGCGCGGGGAGACCGCACTCCACGCGCCCATCCGCTTCCGCAACGAGCTCAGCCGACTCGTGGACATGGTCCGAGAGCGCGGGCTGGAGCACGACCCCGACATCCGTCGCCGCATCGCCTGGTGCCACGTGCAAGTGGAGCAGCTGCGCTGCCACGGCCTGCGCACCGCCAGCGGCCTGATCGCTGGTGAGGAGCCCGGCCCGAACGCGGCGGCCTTCAAGCTGCTCTGGAGCGAATACCACCGAGTGGCCACAGAACTCGCGCTCGACGTGCTCGGCGCCGACGCGCTCACGCCCACCGGACGCCCCTCGCCGAACTGGTACCAGACCGACGACCCGGGGGCTCCCAATTCCACTGCATCGTGGACCAGCGTCTATCTCAACGCGCGCGCCGGAACGATCTACGCCGGCTCCTCCCAAGTCCAGCGCGGCATCATCGGCGAGCTCTTGCTCGGACTGCCGAAGGAACCCAAGCCCGCACGCACCAAGTCCTGACTTCCGCGCGTCACGAGGAGAGACGATGAGCTTTCGCAGCACCTACCCCGACTTCGACATCCCGGACGTCGACCTCCACAGCTTCATCTTCGGTTCGCGCGATGGCGACCGCGACGGTGATCCGGCCATCGTGGACACCGCATCCGCCCAGACCTACAGCTACGGGCAGCTGGCGGATGCCGTTGACCGGGTGGCCGCCGGACTTGCCGAGCGCGGACTCGGCCGCGGCGACGTAGCCGCCCTGTTCTCCCCGAACTGCGCCGACTACCCGGCGGCGTTCCACGGCATCCTCCGCGCAGGCGCCGTGGTCTCCCCCGTGAACGCCCTCTACACCGAGGACGAGCTCGCTCATCAGCTGCGGGACGCCGGAGCACGGATCCTGTTCACCTCGTCGGCAGGACTGGGCTGCGCCCGCGCGGCGGTCGCCCACGAAGGAGTCCGGGTCGAGGAGATCATCGTTCTCGGCCCACCTCAGCAGGGCGCGAGCGCCGTACCGGAAACGACGTTCGCCGATCTGCTGACGATGTCGGCGCACACGCCCACCGTCAGGGTCGCAGGCGACGACTTGGCGGCCCTGCCGTACTCATCGGGCACTACCGGCCTGCCGAAGGGGGTGATGCTCACGCACCGCAACCTCGTCGCGAACCTGCTGCAGACGATCCCCCTCAGCAGGACTCAGCCCGGTTCCCAGTCGCTGGTCGTGCTCCCGCTGTCCCACATCTACGCGATGGGCCTGATGAATCAAGGGCTCCACCGGGGCGCTACGACCGTGGTCATGCCGCGGTTCGATCTCGCAACGTTCCTGGGCGCGATCGCTGAACATCGCATCGATCACGTGTACATCGTCCCGCCGATCGCACTGGCGCTGGCCACCAGTCCGCTCGTCGACGACTACGACCTCAGCGGCCTCGACGTCGTCATGTCGGCTGCCGCGCCACTCGACGCCAGGCTCGCGCGAACCGTCAGCGACCGACTCGGCGCCGCGGTCGTGCAGGGATACGGCCTCACAGAATGCAGCCCCTGCACCCACGGCATCCCGCCGGACCGGACCGACATCGACCGAGGCTCGATAGGAATCCTGATGCCCAACGTCGAAGCACGAGTCGTCGACCCCACCACGGGAGAAGACGCGGCGCTGGGACAACGCGGTGAATTGTGGTGCCGCGGCCCGAACATCATGCGCGGCTACCTGAACAACCCCGAAGCCACGAGCGCCACCGTCGACGCCGACGGTTACCTGCACACCGGCGACATCGTCACCGTCGACGAAAGCGGTGTCTTCCGCGTCGTGGACAGGGTCAAAGAGCTGATCAAGTACAACGGCTACCAGATCGCCCCCGCCGAACTGGAAGCCGTTCTCCTCGCCCACGAGGGCATCGCCGACGCTGCGGTGATCGGCGCACCCGGCCCAGGCGGCGGGGAGATCCCCAAAGCGTTCATCACGCGCAAGACGACACATCCCGACCTCACCGCGGAGGACGTGCTGACCTTCACCGCAGCGCGCCTCGCGCCCTACAAGAAGATCCGAGAGGTCGCTTTCCTCGACCACATCCCCAAATCCGCGACCGGGAAGATCCTCCGCAAGGAGCTGCGCCAGCGGAGCTCAGGACTCGATCGCGCACCCGACACCGATCAGGCGCCCGCGTAACCGGGTCTCACACGGAGAAGCGCCGCTGCACATCCGGCCGTTCAGCAAGACGAGGTGGGTAGCCCGGGCCCATCCGCTTGCTGACCTCCTCCGACCTCAGCGGTTCCTTGCACATGGCGCAGACGACCTCGGGGCTGGTGTCGTGCCCGCACCGGTCGTGGTGGATCACCACGGGCACGCCCTTCTCGCCCGCCAGCCACCGATCGCCCCAGCGGTTCATCGCAGCGAGCACACCGTAGAAGTCACGCCCCTTCTCGGTCAGCACGTAGTCGTACCGCACCGGGACGTCCTGGTAGGCCTGCTTCTCCATCAGGCCCTCGTCCACCAGCCGGCGCAACCGATCGGCCAGGGTGTTGCGCGCGATGCCCAGTGACTCCTGGAACTCGTCGAAGCGCCGAATCCCGTAGAACGCCTCCCGCAACACCAGGGGCGTCCACCAATCCCCCAACAAGTCCATCGTCCGAGCGATCGAACACGGCCAATTCGCGAAAGACGTCCGCCTCATACCAGCGACAATACACCGTCTTAAAGAGAGACTCACGTGGCAGGCAAGGAGTTGGGGCTCACTCCCGCGACGGGGCCGCGCAGTGGTCTAGCGAGTTCCAGCGCGGCCGGTCCGACTCGTGCGGGTCTGCCGCTGGGTGATCGCACCGACGGCGAGAACGGTGCGCCTGCGGGTCGCGAAGCGCGAGATCAGCGTGCCCAGCCAGTTCACCGCGCCGGAGACGACGCTGGGCGGCGGATTGCGCCGGTCGAGCGCGTCCAGCGCGGTGGCGACCACCTGACCGGGAGTCTGCATCCGAGCACCGCGAGCCATGTCCTCCGAGCCGACCACGTCGAAGAACTCGGTACGAGTCGGGCCCGGGCTCAGCGCGAGCACGCGCAGCCCGGAGCCTCGCGACTCCTGCCACAAGGCCTCGGTGAAGCTCAGAACGAAGGCCTTGCTCGCCCCGTAGACGGCAGCGTTGGGCCACGGTTGATACCCGAGAGTGCTGGCCACGTTGACCAGAACGCCGGTCAGCTGGTCGATGAACGCCTTGGTGACGTCGACCAGACCGGCCACGTTCAGGCTGATCTCCTTCTGGATGCGGTCGGGATCCTCCTGGCGGAACGGGGCATGGGTGCCGAAGCCCGCGTTGTTGACGAGGCTGGTGACGGTGATCCCCCGGCGCGCCAACTCCTCGGCCAACGCCTCACCCGGCGCCGGCATGGTGAGGTCGAAGGGCACCGCCGTGGCGGTGATCTGGTGCTTCGACGACAGTTCCTCGGCCAGGGCCTCCAGCAGGTCCGCGCGGCGCGCGACCAGCACGAGGTTCGATCCCCGCTCAGCGAGCCGCCGGGCGAACTCCGCGCCGAGGCCGGAACTCGCGCCGGTGATCAATGTGGTGTGGGTGCGGTAATCGATCCGGGTCATGGGCTGTCGGGGTCGCGACCCCTGCGGGCCGTCGTCCCCGCCCCCTTTCCAAGCTCGTGGGAGTGGGTGGGTCACCACGGCTCCGCTCCTGACGCACGCACAGAGCCTGGGGGTCAAGCTTTCGCCCGCATGAGTGGTGATGGGACCTACCATATACGAAACGACAGCCTTTCGTTTCGATACTGGGGTAGGATCGCGCCGTGACTCCACCCACCTCCCCTGAGCAACGGCTCGCGCCCTCCGAACCCGGCACTCCGCGCACCTCGCTCCAGGAGTCCTCGGAGGCGGGCCGATGACCGGGACCGCAGCAGGCCGGGGACGCCCCCGCGATGCCACCCGCGACCGCGCACTGCTCGAGGCGACGCTGGCCGTTCTCACCGAAAGTGGTTACAGCGCACTCACAACCGCCGCCGTGGCAGCCCGCGCCGGAGCCTCCACCGCCACCCTCTACCGGCGCTGGCCGTCCAAGGAGACCCTGGTCGTCGCAGCCGCCGCCGCGTACGCGAAGGAACTCGAAGCGCAGCCCGACACCGGCACGCTCGAAGGCGACCTGCGCACCCTGCTCCGAGACAAGGCGGCTTCCCTGACCGGGAAGGAAGGAGGTGTGCTGCGAACCCTCATCGGCGAGGCCGCGTTCAACACCGCCCTGGCCGAAGCCCTCACCAACACCTTCGTGCTTCCCATGCGTCAACGCATGGAAGAGGCGGTTCGACGTGCGGTGCACCGAGGCGAGATCCCCCCGGTGGAGAACTCAGACCTGCTCGGTGATCTGGTGATCGGCCCCATGATGTGCAGGTTCTTCCTCACCCCGCTGCCGCCGGACCAGGTCGACGCCGCCACCGCAACGGAGACCGCCGACCGCATGCTGCCCTTCCTCCTGCGCGCCCTCGGGCACGCGCCGAGCTGATCGCCGCGCCATCGGGCAGGCCCAGCCCGCCGCGCACCGTGCCCGCACCCTTCGGGTTTCCCGTCCCAAGCCGAAGGCGTCGGTCGACCTGATCCATGACGGTCGGCACCGGACCGCCGCGCTGTCCGCGCTGAAGTCCACTTCGCCTGCCCCACACGAGAAGCGCTCGCCGACCTGCTTCCAGCCGCCGCCAGCGGGTTCGATGCGGCGCCACCCGGCCATGCGGTGTGGGGGCTATCGGCTCTGGCTATAAGCCTGACTCGGGATCCGGCCTTGTTGCCGCCGCCGATCACCGGTGGAGTTATCGCAGCGCAGCGCCTGTCAACGACGTCAAGGCCACGACGGAGGCTCACATGGCATCAGCCGACATCGGGACACCGGTGGTGTCACCGCCGCTCCCCCATCGGGACCGCAAGGCCTGGGGCGTCGTCGTCCTGCTCTTCGCCTTCTTCACCCTGAACTTCGCGGACAAGGCCGCAGTCGGGTTGGCGTCGCAGCAGATTCGCCATGACCTCGGGCTGAGCGCCGGGGACTTCGGTCTCATCGGCAGCGCGTTCTTCTGGCTGTTCGCCGTCGGCGCGGTGGGGTTGTCCGCAGCCATGCGCTGGATCTCAGCGAAGTGGGCGGCCGCCATCCTCATGTTCACCTGGGTGGCGAGCATGCTGCCGCTCGCGGTGCCCACGACGTTCGGCGTGCTGCTGGTGTCGCGGATCGTGCTGGGCTTCTTCGAGGGCCCGGCGCACGCGCTGTGCCAGAGCGTCGTCGCCGACCGGTTCCCGAAGGAGAAGCGCGCGTTCGCCGGATCGATCGTGAACGCGGGGTCCTCGGTCGGTCCGCTGATCTCCGCGCCGGCGCTGACCTGGGTGATCGTCACTCACTCCTGGCACGCCGCATTCCTCGTGCTGATCGTGGTCGGCATCCTCTGGCTGGCGGTCTGGCTCTGCTACGTCGAGCGCCAGCCGCTGCGCAGGCGCCCGGTGGCCGCAGAGGTCGAAGCGGACCCGAACGGCCACATCGACGTGCCGTTCCTGCGGTTGCTGCGGCTGCCCAGCTTCTGGGGGCTCAGCCTGATGTCGTTCGCGGGCTACCTCATCACGTCGCTGAAGGTCTCCTGGTTGCCCGCGTTCCTCGGCGAAGGTCTCGGCTACTCGCCGACCACCGTCGGATGGCTGGTCACCCTGCCCTACGCGACCGCGATCGTCGTCCTCCTCACCAGCGGTTACCTGTCCGGCCGGCTCCTCGCTCGGGGCTGGAGCTCACGGGCCGCTCGCGGCTACTTCAGCGGCGCGCTCATCGTCTTCGCGGGACTGAGCATGATCACGTTCGCGTTGGTGGGGCCGGGAACGCTCCAGCTGGTGCTGGTGATCTGCACCTTCTCCATCAACAGCGTCGCCTTCTCCGTCGCCTTCGCAGGCGCGTCCGACTTCCTCCCACAACGCCAGCGCGCCGCGTTCTTCGGGTGCGTGATCGGGTTCTACAGCATCGCCGGAATCATCGCGCCCTACGCGCTGGGGCTCATCGTCCAAGCCGGACCGACGCCTTCCGCGGGCTACGCGAACGGGTTCCTCGTCGTCGGCATCGCCATCTGCGCCTGCGCCGTGGTCGGCGCACGCCTGCTGAACCCGGAGGCCGCCCGCCAGGCGCTGGAGACCGAGACCGCGATGAGGAAGGCGTCATGACGCAGGCACCGCTGACCGGGATCCGGGTCGTGGACCTGGGCCAGTACATCGCCGCTCCCGGGGCCGGACAGCAGCTGGCCGACTTGGGCGCCGAGGTGATCAAGGTGGAGAGCCTCGCCGGCGACCAAGCGCGCTCCGTCGGTTCGTTCGGTGAGGCGATGCTGCACGCGAACAACCGCGGCAAGCGCAGCATCGCGGTCGACCTGCGTCGACCTGAGGGCTTCCGGATCCTCGACGAGCTGTGCGCGGGATCGGACGTGCTGCTGCACAACTTCCGGCACGGCTCGGCCGAACGCCTCGGCATCGGGCCAGAGCAGGCGCGCTCCCGCCACCCGCACCTGGTCTACGGGTTCGTCACCGGATTCGGAACCCGCGGCCCCTCGGCGGGACGAGCGGGCCTGGACATCGCCGCCCAGGCCGAGTTCGGGGTCATGCACACCACCGGCGACGCCGGCGGTGAACCGCAGCGCGTCGGCTTCACCATCGCCGACGTGCTCGCCGCGAACGCCCTCACAGCCGGGGTGCTCGCCGCGCTGGTTCGCCGCGGCCGAACCGGCAACGGCGCGCTCGTCGAGACGTCTCTGATGGAAGCGGTGGTGGCGGCTCAGTCCACGCAATGGATGAGCTACCGCCTCACCGGTGACGCGCCCCGGCGGACGGGAAACGGCCAGCCCGCGGTGGCACCCGCGGCGGATCTCGTGCAGACCGTCGACGGCGCCATCGTGGTGTCGGCCTACACCGCGACCAAGTGGGCCGCGCTGTGCTCGGCGATCGGCAGGCCCGAACTCGCCGCCGACCCGCGCTTCACCGACAACGAGTCGAGGGTCACCAACCGCCCGGCGCTCAAAGAGGTCTTGAGTTCAGCTCTCGGTCACCTCACCCGTGCCGACGCCATCGCGCTGCTGGCTGCGCGGGGGATCGTGTGCGGCTCGGTGCGGTCGTTCGACGAGCTCGTGAAGGACGCGGACCTGGCCGCATCGGGCCTGGTCGTCCAGCTGGACGAGCTCGGGATCGACGCCCCGGCCGCGCCCTTCCAGGTCGACGCGACGGTGCGCGGCCGGACTTCGGCCGCGCCCCGGCTCGGTGAGCACACCCGCGACGTGCTGCGCGAACTCGGGCGCAGCGAGGACGAGATCGACCGGCTCGCCGACGACGGCATCGTCGGCAAGCCGGAGCAACCACGAGGGATGGAGACCCGATGAGCGGCACGCCCGACTTCGACGCGTACTTGCGCACGATCGCCGAGTTCACCGACGACGAGCTGATCCCGTCCGAGCCCGACATGGTCGCCGCGGGTCAGGTCCCGGATCGGATCGTGGGGCGCATGGCCGAGCTGGGGCTGTTCGGCATCTCGATCCCACCCGGCTATGGCGGGTTCGGCTGGACGATGGAGCAGCAGGTGCTGCTGACGTTCGAGTTCACCCGGGCGTCGTGCGTCTACCGCTCGCGCTTCTCGACCGTGATCGGGCTCTGCTCGCAGGCGATCCTCGATCACGGCACCGAGGAGCAGCGCCGCGAGATGCTGCCCGACATGGCAGCCGGCCGGCAGGTCACGTCGTTCGCGCTGTCCGAACCGGAGGCCGGCTCGGACGCCACCAACGTGCAGACCACTGCCCGGCGCACCGGCGACGGGTGGGTCCTCGACGGGTCGAAGCGCTACATCACCAATGCGCACTGGGCGGACACGCTGCTGGTCTTCGCACGCACCGACGACGCCGAGGTGTCCGCGTTCCTCGTGGACCGCACCGCGCCCGGTGTGTCGACCCGCATTCCCGACCTCATGAACGGCCACGCCGAAGGCCCCGTCGGCGAGATCGACCTGGACTCGGTGGTCGTCGCCGAGGACCGGCTGCTCGGCGGGGTGCTGGGCACCGGGCTCGCGGCGGCGATGCGCGGGATCAACCACGCCCGGCTGCACGTCGCCGCCACCTGCGTCGGCCAGGCGACCCGGATGCTCGAGGAGACCACTCGCCACGTCCAGAACAGGCACCAGTTCGGAGCGCCCCTTTCCGAGCTCGGCGTCGTGCAGGCCCAGCTGGGCCGGTGCTACTCGGAGATGGAAGCCGGGCGCGCGCTCACCCTCGACGCAGCACGCTCGTTCGACGCCGGAACCATTCCCCGGCACCGGATTTCGGCGGCCAAGCTGTTCTGCTCGGAGATGGTCGGCAGGGTCGCCGACCAGTGCGTGCAGTTGCTCGGCGGGGAGGGCATCGTCGGACCGCACCCGGTGCCCCGGATGTGGCGCGACGTCCGCACCCTGCGGATCTACGAGGGTGCCTCCGCCATCCACGAGCGCAACCTCGGCCGGGCGATGACCCGGTCTGTCGCGTCGGAGGGAGTGCTGCCGGACAGCTACCGCGTACGTTAGGGCTGGACCGGAGGAGGGACGATGGAACTGCGCCAGATCGAGTACTTCCTGGCCGTGGTCGAGCACGAGGGGCTGAACCGCGCCGCCCAGCACCTCTACGTCTCCCAACCGGCGCTGTCCCAAGCGATCCAGGCGCTCGAACGCGAGCTCGGCGTGGAGCTGTTCCAGCGCGTGGCGCGGCGCAGCCTGGCCCTGACCCCGGCGGGGACGCTGCTGGTTCCCAAGGCGCGGGCGATCCTCGACGACGTCGTCGCCGCCCGCGACGCGCTGAGCTCGGCCCGGGACCTCGAGGCGGGGTCGGTCTCCATCGGCACGATGCCGGAGATGTCCAGCGATGCGGTCGCCTCCTGGATCACGTCGTTCCGGTCCCGCTACCCGGACGTGCGGCTGAACATCTCCGAGGTCGCCGGCGTCCGGGACCTGTGCGGTGAGGTGACCACCGGACGCTACGAGCTCGGGTTCACCACCCGTCCGGTCCCCACCAAGAGCCTCGAATTCGTCGAGCTCGGGGTGCAGCGGCTGCTGCTGGTGATGCCGCCGGGTTCTCCGGCACCGTCGAGCGGGACGCTTCCGCTCGACGCCCTCAGCGACCTGCCGCTGACGATCTGCTCGCTCGCGCAGCGCGAGAACGACCGGGTCGCGACCGCCCTGCGGAACGTGGGGGTGGAACCGCGGCTGATCGCGAGCATGCCCAACCGCCACGCTCAGCTCACCCTCGTCCTCGGCGGCGGGGTGCACGCGTTCCTGCCGCTGCGGATGGCCGTCCAGGCACGACGGCTCGGTGCCGTCGTGATCGAAACCGATCCGCTGGTGTCGGTGCCCTTCGGCGTCGCGCACCGGCGCGATGCGCTGAGCCCGGCGGCGCAGGAGTTGGTCCGCCACTGCAAAGCCACCCTCGACACCTGGTACGCGGCCATCGCCGACGCTCAGACCGACGGGGCGAGTCTGATCGACGCGGCCGACGCCGCCTACGACGACGTGCACCTCCCGATGAACCCCTGATCGTCGGCGTCGGCGCTGTCGGCCCGTCGTCGGACCGCGGCCGTCAGGGACCTCGTCAAGGGTGCGGCCGGGTCGGTGTCACCGCGGCTTCCTCGCACCCACGTCGGCGGGCTCGCCGTGGTGGGCAGCGGTGGGGCCGCGTGCTCCCAGTCGAGGATCACGGTCCGTTCGGCGATCAGCCACCGGCCCGCGCGTCGTTCGAAGATGTCGAAGTAGCGCAGGCCTTGGAACACCGCCGCCGATGCACCGCCGTCGACCGGCTGTCGCCGGTACAGGCAGCAGGTCTCCACCTCCGCGCGTTCCCCGTCCAACGCGATGGTGGGTGGGCTCAGGAAGTGGAACGTGCTCTCCAGCGTTGCGCCGTAGGTCTCGAAGAACGCGAAGAGCTCGTCGACGGTTCCGCTGAAGCGCCCGTGGTCGTCCGTGGCGTCGGGGTGGTAGCAGGTTCTGGCGAGTTCGCGGTCTCCGCGGTCGATCGCGTGCGCGTAGCGTCCGAGCACATCGGTGATCTCGGTCCGCGCGATCAGCTCGTCAAGAGTGGGCATGTGGTCTCCTCGCAGCAGGTTCTTCACACCGCCGTGTAGCCGCCGTCGATGACCAGCTCGGCGCCCGTGATGTACTTCGACTCGTCCGAGGCCAGGAACAGCACGCCGTGGGCGACGTCGGCCGGTTCGCCTCGGGCGCCCAGCGGTATCGCGGCGAGCGTGCGCGCGTTGTACTCGCGCGCCGCCGGCGACTCGTCCTGGCGCACCGAGCCGGCCGAGCCCGTGTCGATCGAGCCCGGGTGGACCGAGTTCACCCGGATCGCGTGCTGGGCGTAGGTGGCCGCGTCGGCTTTCGTCATCAACCGCACGGCCCCTTTCGTCGCGTGGTAGAGCGGCACCATCGCATTGCCGACCAGCCCGTACATCGACGACATGTTGATGATGCTGCCGCCGCCTGCGGCGATCATCCGCGGCACCACGTGCTTGGTGCACAACCAGGTGCCGCGCACGTTGACGGCGAAGAGCTCGTCGAACTCCGCGATCTCGACCTCGTGAGCTGGTTTGCGCGGTCCGCCGACGCCGGCGTTGTTGACCAGCACGTCGATCCCGCCGTGCTCCTGCGCGATCCGCTGGATCGCCTGCGCGACCGAGCGCTCGTCGCGGATGTCGACCTGCAGCAGGTCGGAGTCGGGTGCCGCCACCAGGTCCAGTCCGATCGCCACGCCGCCCTCGCGGCCGATGGCCCGGCAGATCTCGGCGCCGAGTCCACCGGCCGCGCCCGTGACCACGCACGTCTTCCCGGCGAGGCGACCGCCGCCGGAGCTCATGACGGCCGCCCTGAGATCGCGGACCTGCCGCCGTCGACGCGGATCGCTTGGCCGGTGACGTAGCCGGCGCCGGGTGAGGCCAGGAAGGACGCCACCGCGGCGACCTCCTCCGGCCGGCCCATCCGTCCCAGCGGGATGGTGCGTTCCCACTGGGCTCTGGCGTCGTCGTCGCGCCACGCGTCGTCGTTGATGGCGGTGCGGATGAATCCCGGGTTGATCGCGTTGACCGTGACCCCCTCGGGTGCCAGTTCCGCGGCGAGCTGCCGGGTCAGCGCGACGATCCCGCCCTTGGAGGCCGTGTAGGCCGGGTAGGCGTAGCCGCGGTCGGCGGCACCCGAGCCGATGTTGATCACGCGCTTGGCGTCGGTGTCGTCCCCTGCCGTGAGGTGGGGCATCGCGGCCTGGACGACGCGGAAGGTGCCGACGAGGTTGATGTCGAGCACCGTCCGCCAGATCTCGGGAGTGGTGGCGCGCGCGTCGGCGCGCACGAGGACTCCGGCTGCGTTGACCACGACGTCGATGCGGGACCGCCAGTCCACGATCTCGTCGATGGCCGCTGCGACCTGCGCGTCCTCGCGCACGTCGCAGGCCACGGCCAGGCGGTCCCGGTCACCGCGCCCGGCGGCCAAGCCCGCCTCGTCGCGGTCGAGGGCGGCGAGGTGGAGTCCGTCCCGGCGCAGCTGCTCGGCGATCGCCGCACCGATCCCCGACGCCGCACCGGTGACGACGGCGACCCTCGGTGTCGGCCCGGTCATGACGCCGCCGCCGCTGCGCCGGTGCCGACCTCCGCTTCGTCGTCCGCGGTGCTGTTGTTGCGGATCCGGATGACCGCGATCGTCGAGATCAGCGACAGCAGGCTCATCGCCAGCAGGTACCAGCCCAGCGAGTTGATGCCGAACGTGGCGACTAGGCTGGCCGCCACCATCGGGGCGATCGCGCTGCCGCCGATCATGCCGATGGTGTAGCCGATCGACAGCCCGGAGTAGCGCACGTTGACCGGGAACGCCTCCGCGTAGAACACCCCTGCCACACCTTGGCCCGCGGCGTGCGGAATGCACATGAGCACGTAGCCGAGGAAGATCAACCACACGTCGCCGCTGCTGACCAGCCAGATCCACGGGAATGCCAGCACCGCCTTGCCGATCACCCCGGCCAGGATCATCCTGCCGCGGCCGACCCGGTCCGACAGCGTGCCGGAGGCGACCACGAACACGCAGTCCAGGATCATCGCGACCAGAACGATCAGCAGGATGGTGCCGCGGCTGATGCCCAGCGACGTCGTGGCGTAGGAGAGCCCGAACACCGACATCAGGTAGAACACCACGCCACCGCTGAGCGTGGTGCCGGCCACCAGCAACGTCCGCACCGGGTAGGTGCGCAGAATCGTCAGCGCCGGGGCCCGGTCGGTGGCGCCGCGCTGCTTGATCTTCTCGAACGTCGGGCTCTCGTCGATGGTGCGCCGCAGCACGTAACCCAGGATGATGAGGATCGCGCTGAGCAGGAACGGCACGCGCCAACCCCAGCTCAGGAACGCCTCCTGCGGCAACGCGTTGAGCGGCAGGAAGACCAGGGTGGCCAGCACCAGACCGAGCGGACCGCCGATCTGCACGAAACTGCCGAAGTAGCCCTGCTTCTCCGGCCTGCTGTGCTCCATCGTCAGCAGCACGGCGCCGCCGAGCTCGCCGCCCATCGCGAATCCCTGCACGATGCGCAGCAGGATCAGCAGCACCGGGGCGGCCACGCCCAGGGTGGTGTAGCCCGGCAGGAGTCCGATGAGGAGGGTCGCGCCGCCCATGAGGGTCAACGTCAGCACGAGCATCGGGCGCCGACCGACCTTGTCACCGAGGTGACCGATCACCACACCGCCGATGGGGCGGACGAGGAAGGCGACCGCGAAGGTCGACAGCGACACCAGCGTGCCGGCCAAGCCCTGCAGCGCGGGGAAGAACACCGTGTTGAACACCAGCGCCGCGGCGGTCGCGTAGATGAAGAAGTCGTAGTACTCGATGGTCGTTCCGATCACGCTCGCCGCAGCGGCGCGTCTGGACTGCAATGTGGCCATGATGTCTCTCTTCGTTGAGAGCGAATGGTTTTCGATGCGCCGCTATTTCCGGCGATCGCTGATTGCATCGGAATGCGGCCGTGCTCGGCCCGTGCCGCGAACGCGAAGAATGCGCACGCGGCATCAACTGCTGTGAACGTCGTGATTTCCCGGAGGGATCAGTTCACGCGGTCGTGCTCGGTTGATCCAGATAGGTACCGCGGTGGAACAGCAACGGACGGCGGTCTGCGGTGCCGGCCAGTTCGTGCACCTCACCGATGACGATGGTGTGATCACCACCGTCGTACTCGTGCCACAGCTCGCACTCGATCCAGGCGACCACGCCGTCCAAGACGGGGGCGCCCAGCGGGCTCGGCAACCACTCGACCCCGGCGAACTTGTCCGCGCCGGAGCGGGAGAACTGCTGGCTGAGCTCCCGCTGATCGGCCGCCAGGATGTTGACGCAGAACGAGCCGACGTCGCGGATGCGCGGCCAGGTCCGCGAGGTCCGGGCGACCGCGAAGGTCACCAGCGGTGGGTCCAGCGACAGCGAGGCGAACGACTGGCAGGTCAGCCCGACCGGTCCCTCGGCACCCACCGCCGAGACCACGACGACACCGGAGCAGAAGGAACCCACCACATCACGCATGCGCTGCGGCGGAATCGAGCCGCGGAAATCGTTCCGCGTCGATTCGGCGATGTCACCGCTCGTTTCCATGTTTCACCACCTTCATCATTTTCAGTGGAATTCAGAGCAAGGCCACGGCGTTGCCCGGTGAGCCGAGCCCACCGACGAGTGCCAGCGGTACCGACACGAACATGAACTCGTGGCGGCCGAGGTCTCGCAGCCGCGCGGCGAGCTCGTCGAAGTCGAACAGTTCGCCGAGCGGAATGCCGAGCAGTCCGAGCAACCGGCGGTGCAGGCTGCCCACGGCAGGGTCACCGGGGGTCACCTCGACCGCCGGGTTGTCCGCGCCGATCGCTGCGATGTGCCAGTCCCACAGCAGTTCCGCCGTCGCCTCGTCGGCGCTCAGTCCGGCCGAATCCAGTCCGCTCTTGCGGGCCGAGATCTCCTCCCGGGCCGCGGGTTCCAGCGCGCGGTAGGCCTCCAGCCAGCCGGTGCGCACGCACAGCACGTCACCGGGGCGGATCGTCACGTCCTGCGCACGCGCGACGGCGCGCAGTTCGTCGGCGGTGATGCTGCGCTCGGCGAGCGGATCGTAGTCGCTGCCGCTGAAATGCGTTGCGACGTCGAGCAGGACTCCGCGTCCGATGATGCCGCTGCGGGCCCAGTGGTGGATGCTCAGCCTCGGGTTCCCGGTCACCGGATCGTCCACGACTCCGCCGTAGAAGCCGTGCTCGCGCACCCGGTGGTGCCGGAACCCGTCCCACTGGGTCGATCCCTGCGGGAAGAAGGAGTCCAGCCGGTCGTCCCACATGCTGCCGATCCGCTTGATCGTGTGCTGGAACGGTTCTCGCCGGAACAGCGGCGGATCCGGTTGGTCCAGCGGAAGGCTCAGCCCGATCCGTTCGCCGGTGCGCACCAGTCCGGTGGCCGCGCGGACCGCGTCGGCGTCGAGCAGGTTGAGAGTGCCGAGCTCGTCATCGGGCCCGAACACGCCCCACGAGCAGTTCGCGCCGATGTCGTCCAGCCGCGGCAGCTCCGCGTACTTGGGCAGCGATGTCGCGTCGATGTCCACTGCTCACCTCTCAGATCGGCGACTACAGCTCGTGGTCGCCGGCGAGCAGGCGCCCGGCGATCGTGCGGCGCTGGATCTCCGATGTGCCGTCGGGGATCCGCAGCGTGCGCGCGTGCCGCCACGCTTCCTGCAGCCGCAGCTCGTTGGTCAGGCCCATCGCTCCGTGCACCTGCATGGCCGCGTCGCTGACCCGACCCAGCATCTCGGTGCACAGGGCCTTGGTCATCGAGGTCTCCTTGACCGCGCGATGGCGCTGTTCGACCAGCCACGCGGTGCGCCCCACCACCGATTTGGCGGCGTAGACGTCCATCGCCATCTCCGCCAGCTTGATCTGGATCGCCTGGTGATCACCGATGGCGGAGTCGAAGGTCTCGCGCTGCTGGGCGTACTCCACGGACATCTCCAGGGCCCAGCGGGCCAGGCCGACGCACATCGCCGACATCGACAGCCGTCCCTTGCTGATCCCCAGCAGCGCCAGCGCCAGCCCCTTGTGCAGGTTTCCGATGATGTGGTCCTCGGGCACCCGCAGGTCCTCGACGGTGACGATCCCGATGTGCGATCCGGCGTGACCCAGGATCGGGATGACGCTGGTGCACTCGAACCCCTCCGACCGGGTGTCGACGAAGAACGCGGTGATGCCGCCGCGCCGGTCCTTGTTCGCCTCGGGGTCGGTGACGGCGAACAGGATGCAGTAATCGGCGTAGGGCGCGTTGGTGATCCACTGCTTGGAGCCGTTGATCACCCACTCATCGCCGTCCCGGACCGCCCGGGTGCGGATGCGCTGCACGTCGGAGCCGGCACCGGGTTCGGAGAGCCCGAAGCACAGCGTCTTCTCCCCCGACGCGATGCCGTCGAGGTACTGCGCCCGCACGTCGGGCTTGAGCTCGCACAGGATCGGGCTCAGCCCGTTGGTGAACACCGACGGGATCACGTTCTCGTGGATCAGCGGCCGGGCGGGCCCGCAGATCCGGTTGAGCTCCTCCTGGATGTGCACCAGCGCGATCTCGCCGAGCCCACCCCCGCCGAGCGCCTCGTCGCCGAACATCGTGTAGAAACCGGCCTCCGCCGAGGCCATCCTGACCTGCTTCTTCAGGTCCTGAACGGCGGGCACCAGCAGCCCGTTGTCGTCGTAGCGCTTGCGTTCGTCCTCGAGCAGCGCGGCGTGTTCGCGTTCGATCGGTTCCACGTGGCGCTCGATGAAGCTGAGCACCGCCTTCGCCGTCTCCGCAGCGTCTTCCGGAACGGTGAATTCCATGCGCGTCAGGTCTTTCTCTTCCGGGGCGCTTCCCTGGGGTCGTTGGCCTCCGCCTTCTCGACGTCCAGCGCCAAGGCACGCGCCCAAATGTTGGTGAGTGTCTGGACCACTTCTTCGATGTCGAGGTCTTCTCGTTCACCGATGACCAGGTTGATGTAGGCGAAGTTGTTGATCATCGCCACGATCGCCTCCGCGGTGAGCTCGGCGGAGACCTCGGGATCGGCCGCGCCCTGCCGTTGCAGCCGTTCGATGCCGTGCTGCACGCGCCGCCGGAAGTCGCGCCGGATCTGCATGCGGTTCTCCCGCATGCGCTCGTCGAACGTGGCGACCTGCTCGACGATCCGGCTGAACCGCCGGGAGTGCTCCATCTCGGCGAAGTACTGCCGCAACGTGTAGGCGAACCTGTCGGCAACGGTTCCGGTGAAGTCGTCCGGCACGGCCGTCAGGAGGTACCGATCGGCGATGACCGAGTCGACGAGGTTGTAGAAGACGTCTTCCTTGGACTGGAAGTAGATGTAGAAGGTGCCCTGCGCCAGGCCGGCCTCGTCGCAGATGTCACCGACGCGGGTGTCCAGGAAACCTCGGGTCTCGAACACGACGCGCGCAGCGGCCAGCAGCCGGTCGCGCGTGCGGCGACCGCGCGCGGTGCGCGGTTCCGGGCTCTGCTGCGAAACCTTCGGCGGACTCTTCCTGCGGCCTTCACCGGAGCTGCCGTTCGCCATCATGTCTCCGTTCTCGGACGTGCGGCGTGCCAGCGGCTGCTGAGTCCGCCGCCACGCTCACAGTTGCGGACGCACCTTCTCAGCGAACATTGTCATCGATCGCAGCACCCGGTCCTGCGGTTGACTGCCCGCGTCGAACCAGGCGACCAAGCCGCCGAGGCCGGTGTGGCTGTGGAAGGAGGCGAGCTCCTCGGCGACGTCATCGGGCGAACCGAGCACCAGCGTTTTGCGCTCGATGTACTCGTCGTAGCTGAGCTCGTCGATGCCGAGCCCGACCTTCGCGCGATTGGTCAGGACCCCGACGTACCACATGTATCCCTCGCGGTACTCCTCCTTGGCCTGCTCGCGGCTCTCCGCCACGTGCACGGCCTTGAGCTGGGAAGCGCGGGCGATGTTCTCGTCGATCGCGTCGAAGGAGTGCCCGGCCGCGCGTGCCTCCTCCCGGTACACCCCGACCAGGTGCTTCACGTCGTTGCGGGTGGGGCGTTGACCGAGGACGAACGAGAAGCCACGCCGGGCCGCCGACCGCAGCGACTCCTCGCTGGAGGACACCATCACGAACACCGGGGGCGTCGGCTTCTGCACCACTTCGGGGAACAGCTCGACCTCGTCGACCACCTCACCCTCGGCGGGCACCTGGTAGTGCTCGCCCCGGTAGTTCACCTTCCCGTCGCGCCACGCCTGCATGACGATGTCGAAGACCTCTTCGTAGCGGGCGTCGCGCTCGGCTTCCGGAATCCCGTAGGCCTGGAACTCCAAGCGGTCGTAGGCTTTTCCGATCCCGAAGTTCAACCTCCCGTTGCTGAGCTGGTCGACGTAGGCGTAGTCCTCGGCCAGTCGCAGCGGGTGGTGCATCGGCAGCCGCGACACCCCGGATCCGAGGCGGATCCGCTCGGTGGCCGCTGCGGCCGCGGCCAGCAGGAGCTGCGCGGAGGCCACGATCCCGTACCGGCGGCCGTTGTGCTCGGCCACCCAGGCTTCCTCGAAGCCGAGCCGGTCGGCGTGCTTGATCTGCTCGACGGCCTTGTGCACGACCTCGTTGTGGGTGTTCCACGGGGGCACGTTCGAGAGGCTGAAGATCCCGTAATGCGGGGTGGCGACGTTGCTCATTGCTCTCCTCAAAGACCCATGACGGGGTGGTCCGGCAGCCCGCATCGAAGGCGGCGCCGCCGGGCGAAACCGCTGCTCAACCCGGGGTGAAGACGGGCTTGACTAAACATGACACGCGCGTCATTGTCAACAGCCAGAGACGCCTTACGCAGTCACCTCCACTCCCGCATCTGCACTTCCACCGCAGGCGAAAACGCTTGCCCCCACCCCTGTTTCCGAGGGAGATGTGCACCCCATGAGTTCGGTCCAGACCATCACCGGCGGCATCGACAGCGACCAGCTCGGCCGCGTGCTGATGCACGAGCACGTGTTCGTGTTCAACCACGAGTACGCGGCCAACTACCCCGAGACCTGGGACGACGCCCAGCGCACCGACGACGCGGTGGCCAAGCTGGCCGATCTCAAGGCCAACGGCATCGACACGATCGTCGATCTGACCGTGCTCGGGCTGGGCAGGGACATCCGCAGGGTGCGCGCCGTCGCGGAGCGCTCGCCGGTCACCATCATCGCCGCGACCGGCTACTACACCTTCAACGAACTGCCCACCTACCTGCGGCTCCGGGGACCCGGACGGCTCATCGGCGGCGAGGAGCCGATGGTGGACATGTTCGTGCGCGACATCTGCGAAGGCATCGCGGGAACCGGCATCCGCGCCGGAATCCTCAAGTGCGCGACCGACGTTCCGGGAGTCACCCCCGACGTCGAGCGGGTGCTGCGCTCGGTGGCGCGCGCTCACCTGCGCACCGGCGTGCCGATCTCCACCCACACCGACGTGGCCACCGAGCGCGGGCTCGAGCAGCAGAAGATCTTCGCCGAGGAAGGCGTCGACCTCGGCAACGTGATCATCGGGCACAGCGGCGACTCCGAGGACCTGGACTACCTCCAGCGGCTGCTCGACAACGGTTCCTACCTCGGCATGGACCGGTTCGGGCTGGACAACCGGCTACCGTTCGACAAGCGCATCCGAACGGTCGTCGAACTCGTCCGTCGCGGCTACGCCACGCGCCTGGTGCTCTCGCACGACGCGTCGTGCCACAGCCACAACTTCCCCGACGCCTACCGGGCCGAACACCTGCCCAACTGGAACTACACGCACATCACCCGCGACGTCATCCCCGCGCTGCTCCAGGCGGGCGTGAGCCAGCACGACATCGACACCATGCTCGTGGACAACCCGCGCGCCATCTTCTCCGGCGCGTCGTCGTGAACGGGATCGACGAAATGGTCGTCACCGCGGAAACTCCCCAACTCGACGACGTCGTGGCCCTGGGCGGTCCACACCAGACGGACGCGGTCGACGACGCGATTGCCGCACTGCGAGCGGGAAAACCGATCGTGCTGGTGGACGACACCGGGCCACACCCCTGCGGTGAGCTCGTGTTCGCGGCGAGCCTGGCGACCACCGCTCTGGTCTCCTTCGCCGTCCGGCACACCTCGGGCCTGCTGCAGGTCGCGCTGCCCCGGCACGACGCCGACCGGCTGGAACTGCCCCCGATCAGCCGCGACCACAGCACACCGAACGCCCCCGAGTACGGCGTCGCCGTGGACACCGCGGAGAGCACCGGCACCGGTATCTCCGCCACCGACCGCGCCCGCACGATCGCCCTGCTCGGCGACCCCACCACCACGGCCGAGGCGTTCGCACGCCCCGGGCACGTGCTGACCTACCGAGCCCACGACGCAGGAGTGCTGGGCCGGCTCGATGCCGGTGAGGCCGCACTCGACCTGGTCAGGCTCGCCGGTGCCGGAACCGGTGCCGCCCGCGCCTGCCTGGTCTCCGACACCGACCCGACCACCATCCAGCGGCTCCCGGAAGCACGCGTCTGGGCACACCGACACGGCCTGCCGGCGGTGACCACCTCCGCCGTGCTCGCCCACCGACTGGCACGCGGCGACCGGCGTGCGAGCGCGTTCCAGCTGACCATCCGCGGCACGGCCTTCGACGTGGTCCGGTGGCGCGACGGGTCCGCCGAGATCACGGCGCTCGTTCTCGGCGGCGACGTCACCGAGCCGCCGATCATCCACGACGAATGCCTGCGGTGCCTCTTCGACCCCGACGCCTGCCGATGCCGGGCCGAGCTCGCCGAAACCCTGCACTCGATCGCCGATCGGGGCCACGGCCTCGTCCTGCACCGCCATCGGATCGCGCTGCCGGACACCACCACCGGCTCTCCCCTAGCAGAAAGGCTCGTGCCATGAGTCTCGTCCGCATCGAACGGAACGAGAAGGTCGCCGAACTCGTGCTGGACCGCGAGGACAAGCTCAACGCGTTCAACGACGCGTTGTTCGAGGACTACGAGAACGCGCTGCACGAGCTCGGGGCCGACTCCTCGGTCTCGGTGATCATCGTGCGCGGCGCCGGCCGCGCGTTCAGCGTCGGCTGGGACGTCGCCCGCCCCGCACCCAGCACGAACGGCGATGCGCCCGCGCACCGCACGGCCCACGAGGACTGGCTGCGCCTGCGCGGCCACATCCGCGCCTTCAGCGCGGTCTTCGACCTGCCGAAACCCGTCGTGGCCGGCGTGCACGGCTACTGCATGGGCGGGGCCACGCTGATCCCGGCCTGCGCCGATCTGGCGGTGGTCGGCGAGGACACCAAGATCGGATGGCCGGTGCTGCCCATCGGCGGCGGCATGCTCGGACCCGTCGCGATGTCGCACCTCGGTCCGAAGAAGGCCAAGGAACTCTCCTACACCGCCGGCTCCCACATCTCCGGCGCCGAAGCCGCCTCCCGGGGCTGGGCGAACTACGCCGTGCCCGCCGATGACGTGCTGGACAAGACGCGGGAAGTCGCCCGCGAGGTGTCCAAGACCCCGCTGGACATGCTCGAGATCAAGAAGCGGGCGGCCAACGACGTGCTGATCCGCCAGGGGTTCCGGGAAACCCTGGACGCCTGCGCCGGCTGGGACGCGCTGATCCACACCGCCGAGGGCAACCGGCGCATGGTCGCCAAGCTCGGTGAGCTGGGCATCTCCGCCGCGCGCACCTGGTACGCCGAGGGCGGTTCGCTCGCCTTCTGATCACCGCACCCGCCCGAGCCCGAAGGAGCCACACCGCCGTGTCCCGATCCACCATCGCCGTCGTCGGCGCCTCGCCCCGCAACTTCTGGACCCAGTGCGCCATCCACAACCTGCGCACGCTGAACCCGGACCTCGACGTCGTCCCGGTGACCCCGACCCACACCGAGGTCGCCGGTCTGCCCACCGTCCCCGGCGTCGGGGCGCTACCGGAAGCACCGCGCGCCGCCGTGGTCGCCATCCGGCGGGAGGCCAGCGTCGAGGCCGTCCGCGAACTCACCGAACTGGGAACGCCCGACGTCGTGCTGGTCTCCGACGGCTTCGGGGAACGCGGCGATGACCTGGGCCGCCAACTGCACGCCGAGCTCATCGACATCGTCTCCGGCACCGGAACCCGCTTGTGGGGTCCCAACTGCGTCGGTTTCGCCGACTTCCACGAGCGGGTCTGCGCCGTCGCCGAACCGGTCTGGCTCGACGCCGCGGCGGGCCCGGTCTCGATCATCTCGCAGAGCGGCGCCCTGCTGTCCGCGCTGGTCGCGGCGGCCACCGAGGAACACCTGGGCGTGGACTTCTGCGCCTCGACCGGCAACGGCGCGCTGCTCGGGGTCGCCGAGGCGATCTCGCTGGCCATCAGCAGAGCCACCACCGAGGTCATCTGCGTCTACCTGGAAGGCATCTCCGCCGAGCAGCTCCCCGTGTTCGTCGATGCCTTCGAACGCGCCCGCGAGGCGGGCAAGCAGATCATCGTGCTGAAGTCCGGGGTGTCCGAACGCGGTGGCCGGGTCGTGCTCTCCCACACCGCCAGCATCTCCGGCAGCGACGCGGTGCTCTCCGAGCTGCTGCGCGAGCACGGCGTGCTGCGCGCCGACGGCATCGACGAACTGATGCGCCTGGCCACGCTGAGCCTGTCCGGCGTCAAACCCGGTCGGCCGCGCGCGGTCTCGATCCTGGGCGGTTCCGGCGGCGCAGCAGCCCTGTGCAGCGACCTGGCCGAACGCCACGGCGTGAACCTCACCGTGTTCGCCGACGAGACGATCGCGCGGATCCGCGAACTCGCCGGGCCCGGTTCGTTCGTCGACAACCCGCTCGACGTCATCGGCGTCAAGCGCCGCGAAGGCGACGAGAGCGTCAACAGCAGGGTCTTCGCCGACCCCAACACCGGACTCGTCCTGATGCCGTGGAGCGTCCAGCTTCCTTCGGACTCACCGGAGCAGGCCGTCCACACCTGGAACTGGGACGACCTGGCGAGGTTGTCCACCGAGCACGAGATGCCGCTGGTCATCACCTCGATGGCACCGGTCCCGGTCACCGACTGGGTCCGCGACTACCAGGCTCGGCACCCGCACGTCTCGGTGGTGCACAACCTCCGGCTGACCTTCACCGCCCTCGCCAAGCTCTTCCCCGCTCTGCCGAACGACGAGCACACCACCGGCCCCGAGACCAGTGACCGCGTGCTCAGCGAAGCCGACTCCCGCGACCTGGTCGAAGCTGCCGGAACACCCGTGGTGCGCGGCGTCCGAGTCGATCGCGGTGACGACCCGGCAGCGGTGGCCGCCGACCTGCGTCCGCCGTTCGCGGTGAAGATCATCGCCCCGATCAGCCACAAGTCCCGTCTCGGCGGCGTGGCGCTGGGCATCTGCAGCCCCGAGGAGCTCCCCGCCACGACGAAGCAGATCGAAGCGAGCGTCACCGCCGCCGGAGTCGACCCCGGCACCATCGAGGGCTACCTCGTCGAGGAGATGGTCTTCGGCAAGGAGATCCTCATCGGCCTCAACACCGATCCGGTGCTCGGCAAGCACGTCGTGGTCGGCCTGGGCGGCACGGCCACCGAACTCGCCAACCGCTCCACCACCCGTCGACTCCCGCTGCACCCCGACGACGCCGAACACCTGCTGCGCACAGCCGGAGTCACCGAGCACCCGGCCGCCCGCAAGGCCCTCACCCAGCTCTGCGAAGCCTTCGAGCGCGGCGGACTGGCCGACTACGAGACCGTGGAGATCAACCCGCTGATCGTGACCCCAACCGAGTGCTGGGCAGCAGACGCAGTAGTAACCCGCTTCGACTGAGCAGCGGCCCATCCGATGGGCCTACGGCCCCTCAGCGGGGGTACCAGGATAAGAACACAAAAGGAGGGTTTCCACAGGCTTTCACCTGTGGAAACCCTCACTTCGTGAACCTGTCCGCGCTCACAGACCGGAGAAAGGAAACGTAGGCCTCACGCTTAACGCTCAGGACCGGTGACGCCTCGCCGAGCTTCGAGTCCCGGATCAGGGGTGTCCCTAAGTTGAGGGCGACCTCAACACAGTTGCCGCCCTGGTTGCTGCGGCTGGACTTCCGCCACTCGGGTTGGGCGTTCACGTCTACTCCTTCATGCGTGCCGCGTAGTCGCCTCCAATCCTACGTAGCACCTTCCTCGAATCCGCCGTCGGGAGCGACTGGGATTCCAGGGACGCAAACAGCCGGCTCAGCTCCGCGACGTCCCGCAGATCATCGATCACATGGCCACCCAACGGCGTGTCGCTGTAGGCGATGTCCGCATGACCCGCGTCGGGAAACCTCAGTACCGTGATCGGACCGACCATGCCGATGTGAACCCCGGCCTCGAAGGGCAGCACCCGGATGTTGACAGTCGGCTGCTTCGACACTCTCACCAGGTGTTCCAGCTGTTCTGCCATCACAGCTGGCGAGCCCACGACGCGGTGCAGAGCCTCCTCGGCGACGACGGCGTGCAACGTCAGTCCATTGCCGGGCTGAAGTCGCTCTTGACGCTTCAGCCGGACCTCCACCCATTCCTGCAGCTGCTCGTCCGTCAGAGTCAACCGCCCAACTTCGTGGATCTCCCTGGCGTAGGACTGCGTTTGCAGCAGGCCCGGCACCAGGCCAAGCTCGAAGTGGAAGATCTCGGATGCTTCGGCCTCGAATCCGACGAAGGGCGCGAGATGCGCGGGGAGCTTGTAGCTCTGCCACCACCCGCGCTTGCCGGCCTCTCTCCGAAGCTGCTGAAGCTGTTCACCCAGTTCCTCGGACGCTCCGTAAAGCTTCAGAACTTCCCGCAGGTCATTGGGCCCAACGCGGGAATGACCAGATTCCCAGTGCCCCACCGTGGACCGTGACCGTTCCAGATGAGCGGCCACATCGTCCAGTGAAAGCCCCTGCGCGGCCCGGAGCTTCTTCAACTCGCGCCCGAGGTGCACCTGCCGTGCGGTACCTGCCATGCGCTCAGCCTCTCACGGAAGATCTCCACGAGGAGATCACCCAATATGGCTCATATATTTGCCGACGTCTTGATCTTAGCGTCTAATTTTCACCATCTCGACTTGATCGTGCCCGCAAGGCAACGAATTGGAGGGAACATGCGGGACAGCCGCAAGAACGGGACCACCGCCGGAGCACAGCGAGATGGGACCGCACCGCCGCAGCACTACTGGCTGCCTTCCAGTGATCAGATCCGGCACGCGTTCCGGGGACGCCGTTGGAGGAACCAAGACACGGACACATCAATCTGCGGCGAGAACGTCTCCATGCGCCTGCCCACCGAGGCCGAGTGGTTCACCGCGCCAACGTGCCCGGAGTGCAACCGATCGCTCAAGGCGGAAGTCGCGCCATGAACTGCTCGTTCACCGCCACCCGACCCACGTCCACCACGTTCCACTCCCACTCGACCACGCGAGGCGCGGAGTGATCAGCTTCTACGTCCTGCTCGCACTCCTCGGGGTCATGCCGTGGGCCGCCGTCATCACTGACCTCCAGCTCGTTCGGCAGTGGCGGGCAACGCGC
Organism: Saccharopolyspora sp. NPDC049357; assembly: GCF_040677225.1. Classification (NCBI taxonomy): domain Bacteria; kingdom Bacillati; phylum Actinomycetota; class Actinomycetes; order Pseudonocardiales; family Pseudonocardiaceae; genus Saccharopolyspora; species Saccharopolyspora sp. NPDC049357. The sequence goes on from NZ_JBFAQJ010000001.1 coordinate 178,620, forward strand.
CGTGCGCGGCGCACGACTCGTCAGATCTGGGCGCGACACCCCGAAGCGCGACCGACCTGCACGAACGAGCACCTGCCCGCCCCGGAACAACTTCCCCTCGACCGGGGCGGGCAGGCCATGTCCTCCACAGCCGGTACCGACACATCTCACGAGGCGGGTCGATGAACCGCCCAACCGCATTCGTCATGCCCCACGGCTCAGGCACCCCGTGCAAGTCCTGCGCGAATCTCCTCGAACCGCTCCCTTAATCGAGATTAAAACAGTTGTTTCCGAAACTCCGCAGTCAAGGTACCCATGAGCGGTGTTTCCGCTGGTCAGGGCGAGCACTGGGGTACGACAGGATCCCCGCACGCTCGCGCCGAGGGTGTGCGATCCGCTCTTGACATCCGATGTCGAAGTGGTCGGCTCCCGCGACCGATCAGAGTTGCCGAGCTATCGTTGGGATGGGGCCGAACGGCTTGCCAAATCGTCCGTTCCGGCACGACGACGTCTCCTCCGGAACACCAGTTCGGGTGCGAGCATGCACGAACGACACCCCAGGCACCTGACGGCGCTCAGCATGACCGCCGTCAACCTCGCGGCGGGTGCGGTCGTCATTGCTGCTGCCGTCGCGCTGGTGCTCTCGGGCGTGCTGGGGACTGCGGCCAGCCAGTTCGTCGCCGACTTGACCGGCGTGCTGGCCGCCGTTGCCGCAGCCACGACCTTCGCCTGGACCGGGTGGCGCCGGACAGGTGACGAGCGACGCTGGCGATGGTTGATGGCTTCGGCACTCGCCTGCTTCGCCACAGCTCATGCGCTGTGGACCTGGTACCGCAGCATCGATCCGATGACCTTCCCGAACGCTGCGAACGCGCTTTATCTCGGGCTTCCGCTGTTCTCCTTCCTGGCCCTGCTCGTCCTGACGAAGAAGGATCGGGGGGCGGTTGAAGAGCACGAAGTGGTCCCGTCGCACGTGGTCGTCGTGCTCGACGGACTGATCATCGCGGGAAGTGTGTTGGCGCTGAGCTGGAAAATCGCTTACAGCGTGGTTCGGCAAGCCGACACCGCCCGTGCGGGCAGGCTCCTCGTAGTCGCTTCCTACACTCTCGCCGACCTGGTCCTGATCACCATTGTGGTTCTGTTCGCGATCGCGTTGTACGGGACCTTGCGTTTTCCACTGGTGTGGCTGGTGGCCGGCCTTGTTGCCATTGATGTGTCGGATTCGGTGTACCTCTACAACATCGCCAATTATTCGACACCTCCACTCGTGGCGGATGTCGGCTACATGGTGGGCCCGGTGCTGCTCCTGCTGGCTGCGCCGTCGCGCAACCGGCGGGTTTCGCACCCGGTTCCGCGGACACCCTTGTTGTTCGTTCCGTACATACCCTTCGCCGTCGTGTGCGGATGGACGCTTTTCACGACGATCTCCACCGGTGATCCGCACGTCGGCGAGGTGTACGCGCTCATCGGCGTTGTAGCGCTGGTCGTCGTGCGACAGCTCATCACACTTCGTCAGCTCTACGCAGCCCGGCGGCAATTGAGCTACCAGGCCAACCACGATCCTCTCACCGGGGCGTCCACGCGGAACGTTCTGCTGCTCCGCCTCGACAAGGCCATGTCCCAGGATCAGCAGCCTCGGCGCCTTGGCCTCCTGTACGCCGACTTGGATCACTTCAAAGAAATCAACGACGTCCTGGGGCACGAGGCGGGAGATACCGTGCTGCGCACGGTCGTAGCTCGCGTTCGCGCCTGCATTCGGCGGACGGACACGCTCGCACGCATGGGCGGCGATGAATTCGTGATCCTTCTCGACCCCGCCCCTGAGAACCCTCAAGAGTTCAGCAGGCGAATTCAAGAGGCATTCGACGGACCTGTCCGCCTGAACGACTCCTCCTGCACGGTCAGCGCGAGCCTGGGATACGTGGGATTGAACAACAACGACAGTCCGGACGAGGCTCTCGCTCGCGCTGATGAGGCCATGTACCACGCAAAGGCCGCTGGGCGCAACGGAATGATAATCGACCCTTGAACGCGGTGACGCTCCCTCCGCGCACCTAGCGATGCGACCGAGCCGCCGCGGGTCCGGCCGCACCGTTCCAGATCGCCGGTGGCTCTCGACGATCCCCCAGATGCGGCGGTTTACCGGATTTCAGTGGAACTCGGGGTTCCGATTTCCACTGAAATCGCGCAGGACGGATGAGCACCCGCCACCGAACGGAAGGAAGCCTCGGGCGGCCACTTTTCGGGAATACCGCGCCCATCCCCGTGCCGAAGCCCGCGAGCCGCCTCCGTCGCCACGCATCGTCCGGATTCGCAGAGCCGACGTCAAGCCCCGGGCATCCCTTCCGGACTCCTGATCGCCGATTGATATATCAATCTCAGATCCCAATTGATCTATATTTACGCAGGTCAAAGCGTTGATTCGCGCTGATCAAAGCGCGCTTCGGGCCGTTGTCGCCCTTGACAAGGCCATCGAGCGAGGCAAGGCTGTTGCATTCAGCGAGCCAAGTTCCCCATTGCGCAACAAACGAAAGTTCGGCGTGAGCCGCGGCGGCACAGCCGGTGCTGACGAGGCGGATACGTCCACGGCCGGATGCGAGCCGAGGGCGCAAAGCGCGAGATCGGCCCTTCAAGCGGCCTTTCTCGGCCTTTCCAACGCCAGTTTCGCCTGACCGGCCCCAATGGCCTTTCAGGAACCCGTCGTTGAAAGGAGGCGGCACCGCGCCAGGTGCCGAACACCATGTCAGCGGAAGTTCCAACGGAAAAACCCACAACGCATTCCTCTTCCACAGTCGTCGCTCCATCACTGGTCAAGCGCGCGGTCACCGCAGCAGCGGTCGGCAACGTCACCGAGTGGTTCGACTTCGGTGTCTTCGCCTACATGGCGATCACCATCGGCAAGGTCTTCTACCCCGATTCGAGCCCGACCGCGCAGCTGCTGGCGACCTTCGGCACCTTCGCGGCGGCCTTCCTCGTACGGCCGCTGGGCGGGATGTTCTTCGGACTGCTGGGCGATCGGATCGGACGAACCCGCGTTCTGTCCACGACGATGATCCTGATGGCGGTCGGCACCTTCTGCATCGGGATCATCCCCAGCTACAGCGCGATCGGCATCGCCGCGCCGATGCTGCTGCTGATCGCCCGGCTCGTGCAGGGCTTCTCCACCGGTGGCGAGTACGGCGGAGCGATGACGTTCATCGCCGAATACGCACCTGACAGGCGCCGTGGCTTCCTGGGCAGTTGGCTGGAGTTCGGCACTCTGGTCGGCTACATCCTGGGCGCGGTCGTCGTCATGGTCCTCCACGCGACGCTTTCCGAAGCAGATCTGCTGTCGTGGGGATGGCGGATCCCGTTCCTGATCTCCGGACCGCTGGGAATCGTGGGCCTGTACCTGCGCATGAAGTTGGAGGAGACCCCCGCATTCGCGAAACTCGTCGAAGAAGCCGACCAGAAGGAGCAGCACGCCAAGAAGGCGATCCGAACGATCTTCGCGCAGCACTGGCCGGCCATGCTCCAGTGCGGTGGGCTGGTCCTGGTTTTCAACGTCACCAACTACATGCTGACCTCCTACATGCCCACCTACCTCTCCGACGTGCTGCCACCGAGCATCGGCGAGACCGAGTCCTACCTGCTGCAGATCGCTGTCATGGGCATCATGCTGATCGTCATCACCTCCATCGGGCGATTGTCGGACCGCATCGGCCGCAAGCCCGTGGTTCTCAGCGGATGCATCGCCCTGGCGGTGCTCTCGGTACCCTCCGTGCTGCTCATCCAGCACAACACCACCGGCACCGTCTTCACCGGCCTCCTGCTCATGGGCCTCATGCTCGTGATGTTCAGCGCCACCATGCCATCGACCCTGCCTGCCCTGTTCCCGACCGGCGTCCGTCAGGGAGCGCTGTCCATCTCCTTCAACACCTCCGTGTCCCTGTTCGGCGGCACCGTCGCCTCGGCCATGACCGCACTGATCGCCACCACCGGTGACGTCATGTGGCCCGCCTGGTACCTCATGGGGGCCGGCGCCATCGGCGCGATCTCGGTGTGGTTCACCAAGGAGTCCGCCAACCAACCACTTCCGGGATCCCCCGCCGCGGTCGAAGAGCCGGCTGAGAGATCTGGGAGGTACTGACGAATCCCGGTCCTCTCACTGCCGCGACGAGGTGCCTCGCTCCGCGCGAGGCACCTCGTCGATCGCCGGGGTTCAGCACACCTCCACGTCCGGAAAACCGGATAAGCGCCCGAATTCCAGTGGAAGCCGGGCCGGTGGTCCTCCACGTGGAGCGATCTCCTGGGCCTATCGCGGAGCTCCCTCGATCCCGGGCGAGGAGGCTCGCGCGTGACCGCGGCGACGGAGGATCTCAGCTTTGACGAGCAACTCACGATGCTCCGCGTCCGCATCGGAGCTCCACGTGATCCCACCACCAGTGCCGTACTGGACTCGGCCGGCTTCACGATCGACGACCGCCGTGCGAATGGCGACGTTGAACCGCGCTCTGACCGAGGCCGACGGCGGTGCGAACCAGCCGACGGCACCGCAGTACACCCCACGCGGATCGGGCTCGACCTCGCGGATGAGGCGCATCGTGCTGACCTTCGGTGCACCGGTGACCGAGCCGCAGGGAAACAGGGCCCGGAAGAGCTCGCGCAGACCAGCATCAGGACGCAGCCGCGCGGTCACGTCCGAGGTGAGCTGGAGGACGGTGGGATACCGCTCCACCGACAACAACGACGGCACCCTGACGCTGCCCGGCACCGCGACCCGCGCGACGTCGTTGCGCATCAAGTCAACGATCATCACGTTCTCAGCCCGTTCTTTCGCGCTTCCGCGCAACGCGCGTTCCAGGGCCAGATCTTCCTCCTGATCGCGGCCGCGGGGCGCGGTTCCCTTCATGGGCCGCAACAACACCTCGTCGCTTCGCAGTTCGAAGAACAACTCCGGGCTCGCACTGGCGATCGCGAACCGCCCGAGGTCGAGGTACGCGTTGTACGCACCGCATTGGGCGGTCGCCAGGTCCCGGTACAACCCAGCCGGGTCACCGGCGAACCTGCCGCGCATCCGCACGGTGAGGTTCGTCTGGTAGGTCTCCCCCGCCGCGATCCTCTCACGAACCCGATCCACCAGGACCCGATGCTCCACCGGCGACCAGTTCGGCTCCCATCCGACGTCGAAGTCACCCGCCTCGGCACGACCGCACACCGCGGGGATCGGCGTTGGCGGCCCGGTGATACCAAACCAGGCCAGCGGCAACCCTTCCTGCGCAGAGTGGACCGCGAGATCGGGATCCAGTCCTGCCGCGGCCTCGTACGCCAGAAACCCGAAGACCCACCGACCGTTCGACGTCGCCCGGTCCACCAGGTCGAGAACCGGTGCCACCTCCTCCGGCTGGTGCGTGATCAGCACACCGGACGGTGCCGGGAACCGAAGCGCGGTGCCCGCGCGGAGATCGTCGAAACGAGCGGTCATGGGAAGACGACCGCGCTGTGGCCGTTGAGCGGCACGCGACGCTCGCAGTGCCAGCGCACCGCGCGGGACAGCGCCTGCGCGTCACGTCCCACGGTTCGCAGCGCGCGGGGGTCGTGGTCGATGCGGATGACCTCCTGCTCGATGATCGGTCCCTCGTCCAGGTCTGAGGTGACGTAGTGCGCGGTGGCGCCGACCAGCTTCACACCGCGATCGTAGGCCTGGTGGTAGGGCTTGGCGCCCTTGATGAACCCCGCGGGGAAGGAGTGGTGGATGTTGATGGCGCGGCCGTGCAGGGCCTTGCTCGTCTCGTCGGAGACGATTCGCCTGTAGCACGCTGGGACCAGTTAATATATCAGTATGGATACAAAAGATACATCAAGGGTAGGATGCATGGACCAGCGGATTCCCGCCCCTACGATGTCTTTCGTGACCACCGCCCCGCACGAGCTCGAACCAGCCCCCACCTCGATGGCCGAACGCGCGTACGCCGCCATCCAGGACCAGCTGATCATGCTGGACATCCCGCCGATGTCGCCCATCGACGACCTGGCACTGAGCGAAGCCCTCGGCATCGGCCGCACACCCGTCCGCGAGGCGCTCAAGCGACTCGAAGTCGACCGGCTGGTGGTCTCCTACCCGCGCCGCGGCACTTTCGCCTCCGGTGTCGACATCACCGACCTCGCCTCCATCTCCGACATCCGCGTGCACCTCGAGCCGCTGGCCGCCCGCCGCGCCTCCGAGAACGCTTCGGAGGTCATGCGCGCCGAGCTGACCGAGCTGGCCGAGGTCATTCAGGACGACGACGTCGTGCTGAAGTCCCGCCCTGAGCTGATGCAGTGGGATCTGCGGGTGCACCGCTCGATCTACCGCGCCGCCGGCAACCCCCACCTGGAAGACACCCTGGTGCGGTACAACAACCTCGCCACGCGGATCTTCTGCGTGTTCTTGGATCGGGTCACCCATTTCGACCGGCACGTCGACGAGCACGTCGGCCTGCTGCGAGCAGTCGCAGACGGTGAGAGCCGGGAAGCCGAGAAGATCGCCGAAGACCACGTCGCCGGATTCGAGAAGGCGATCCGGGCGATCATGTGACCGCCCGGCACGCCCACTCATCCCTCGACGGCGCCGAGCACCTTGAGCACGTCGACCGTGGCCGCCACGTCGTGCACCCTGAGCACCTTCGCCCCGCGCTGCGCCGCCAGCACGGCGGCGGCGACCGACGCCGCCTCCCGGTCCCCGACCGGCCGTGCTGTGATCTGGCCGAGCATCGCCTTGCGGGACAGACCGGCCATCACAGGTGCGTCGAGCTCGGTGAACGAACTCAGCGAGCGCAACAACGCCAGGTTGTGCTCGAGGGTCTTGCCGAACCCGAACCCCGGGTCGATCACGATGTGCTCGCGCGGGATCCCCGCGCTCACGCACGCATCGATCCGCTCCCGGAGGAACGAGGCCACGTCGACGAGCACGTCCTCGTAGCTCGGATCGTGCTGCATCAGGTTCGGTGGCCTGAGCATGTGCGACAAGCACACGGGCACGCCCAGGTCCGACGCCATCTCCAGCGCACCGGGATGGCGGAGCGCACGCACGTCGTTGATCAACGTCGCACCCGCGGCCACGGCTTCCCGCATCACCTCCGGTCGTGAGGTGTCGACCGACAGCGGAACGTCCGTCTGCGCCGCCAGCTTCTCGACGACCCCCACCACGCGGTCGAGCTCCTCAGCGACACTGGGCGGGGACGCACCCGGCCGAGTGGATTCACCGCCGATGTCGAGGATGTCGGCACCCTCTTCGACCAAGCGGAGTCCACGCCACGCGGCAGCGCCGCTGTGCCAGTAGGCCCCGCCGTCGGAGAACGAATCCGGCGTGACGTTGAGGATTCCGCACACCAACGTGCGCGGACCGCGGAGCAGTCGCAGCAACTCCTCGACAGCAGCCGCAGGCGCCCGCGGAGCTGCGGTGGCGGCGGGCGGGCCTGTCATGTTCGGCTCCGCGAAGCCGACTCGATCGTGTGCCGGAGCAGCAGCGCTGTCGTCACCGGCCCCACTCCGCCGGGAACCGGAGTCAACCCGGCCACCGAACCCGCCACGCCCGCCTCGTCGACGTCGCCGGTCAAACCGCCGTCAGCTGTCGGATTGGTTCCCACATCGATCACGACAGCACCGGCGTCGACGTGCTCAGCGCCGATCAAGCCGACCCGGCCGACGGCCACCACCAGGACCTCAGCGGGGCGAGTGTGCGCGGCGAGATCACGAGTGTGGCGGTGGCACACGGTCACGGTCGCATCGCGCTGCAGCAGCAGTTGCGCTGCCGGCTTGCCGACCACGTTGGAGCGTCCGACGACGACGGCCCGACGGCCTGCCAGCGGAACCGCGTAGTGGTCCAGCAATTCCATCACCGCTGCGGCGGTGGCCGGCACGAACGCGGGCATGCCGGCGCTAAGTCGCCCCAACGACACCGGATTGGCACCGTCGACGTCCTTGTCCGGGACGATCGAAGCCGCCAGGTCTTCGACGGACGCTCCGCCGGGCAGCGGGGTCTGCAGCATGATTCCGTGCACTGACGCGTCCTCGCTCAGCTCGGTGAGCCGGTCGCGGATCTCATCGGGTGTCGCTTCGGAGCCCAGATCGACTATGTCGCAACGGATTCCCGTTTTCGACGCGGCCTTGGCGATCGAGCGGACGTACCAGGCGGTGGATTCGTCGTCGGTGGCCACGACGACCGCCAAGCGCGGCGGTGTGCCGGCTCTCGCGAGCGTCTCCGCTGCCGCTGTCACCCCGGCACGGATCTCCTTGGCCAGGGCCGCTCCGCTGAGCACTGCCGTGGCCGGTTCATCGGAAACCAGTTGTCCTGTCATCGTCCGATTACCTCCCGTACTGCGGCGGTGACCTTGTCCGCGCGCGCGGTGATGTCGTCGACTTCGGCGATCGAGGTGATCAGCTCGGTGCGCTCCTCGGCGCCGCTGATCCCGTTGAGGTTGACCTCCACGTTCACGCGCGCGGTGGTCGCCGCCGCGCGGGCGGCTTCCGCAGCAGCGGCGATATCGCTGATCACGTTGCGATTTCCGATCGGCAGCAGCTCTTCGGCCAAGCCGACGACCTGCTCGGCAACGGCAACCACCCTCGCGGGAACCCGACCGGCCTCGACCAGGGCAGCCGCGATCGCTCGCGACCGGGCCTCCTTCTGCTCGTCGGTGGAGCGCGGGAGCGCGTAGGCCGCACCGACCGCGCCGAAAGCGGAGGCGTCGTCTTCGGCCAACGTCAGCGCGAGCTCGCGGAGCTGATCGGTGTCGTTCCGCACCGCCGTGATCGTCGCGGCGTGTTCGGAGTACTTCTCGCCGTCGCTGTAGCGGGCGACCATCGCGACCAGCGCGGCGGCCTGAGCAGCGTGCAACCCGGCGCTCGCCCCACCTCCCGGGGCTGCCACCCGGTCTGAGAGCGAGCCCAGAAAACGTTCGAGGGTTTCCATGCGCATGGCATCGGTCCTTCTTCTCTGCGTGCTGGGAATGTGATCGCAGGACTCGTGCGGCAGTCCGGTTGCGCTTCCGGGACCGACGAGGGATGGGGTGGGGTGCGCGGCCACCGACCCTTTTCAGACCGCGCACCCCGGCTTGGGGTCAACGGCGAATGCGGGTCATCTCCGGATCGACCAGCGGCTCGACGGCGACGGTGGCGCGCACCTTCCGGTCGAAGTACTGGATTTCCACCGAAGTCCCCGGCGTGGCCGAGGCAGGCAGCCATGCGTACGCGATCGGCTTGCCGATGGTGTGGCCGAAGGCCGCCGACGTCACGTAGCCGGCAGGCTCGCCGCCGACGAAGACGGGTTCGCTGCCGAGCACCACGCTGCGGCCATCGTCGATGGTCAGGCACGAAAGGCGTCGGGTGACGGTGTCAGCGCTGAGGTCGGCGACCGCGTCGTAGCCCACGTAGTCGGTCTTCTTCTTGTTCAAGGCGAACCCGAGGCCGGCCTCGTAGGGGTTGTGCTCGGTGGTCATGTCACCGCCCCACGAGCGGTATCCCTTCTCGAGGCGGAGGCTGTTGAACGCGGCACGTCCCGCGGCGATGACGCCCAGCGGCCGTCCGGCCTCCCACAGCGCGTCCCAGAGCCGCTGTCCGTACTCGGCGCTGGTGTAGATCTCCCAGCCGAGCTCACCCACGTAGGACAGCCGCATCGCGGTGACCGGGAGACCGGCGATGTGCGCGTGCTTGAGGCGGAAGTACTTCAGCGCCGCGTGGGAGAAGTCGTCACCGCTCAAGGACTGCACCAGGTCCCGGGCCAGAGGACCCCACACACCGATGCAGCACGTACCGCCGGTGATGTCGCGGATCTGGACGCTGCCGTCGTCCGGGGCCTCGCGCAGGAAGTGATCCATGTCCAGGTTGCTGTTGGCCCCGACCTGGAACAGCTGCTCACCCAGCCTGGCAACGGTGACATCGGAACGAACACCGCCGGCCTCGTCGAGCATCAGGGCATAGGTCACCGAGCCGACCGACTTGTCCATCTTGCCGGTGGTCAGGCGCTGCAGGAACGCCACGGCCCCAGAGCCGCTGACCTCGATGCGCTTGAGCGAGGTCATGTCGTACATGGCGACCGCCGTGCGGGTCTTCCACGCCTCGGCCGCCGCGATCGGCGAGTGGAACATCGCCGACCACGCATCGCGCGACGGCGGCTGCCACTCGGTCGGCAGCTCGGTCACCAGGCGCGCGTTGGCCTCGTACCAGTGCGGCCGTTCCCAACCGTGCGATTCCAGGAAGAACGCGCCCAGTTCCTTCTGCCGCGCGTGGAACGGACTCACCCGCAGGTCCCGCGGTGAGAACCTCGGCTGCAACGGGTGCCGGACGTCGTAGATCTCCACGAAGTTCTGCTGCGAGGTCTCGTCGACGTAGGCATCGGTGGTTTGAATCTCGTCGAACCTGTTGACATCGCAGCCGTGGAGCTCGGTCTCACTGCGGCCGTGCACCAGCAGCTGGGCGACGGCACGGGCGACGCCGGCGGAGTGGGTCACCCACACCGCTTCAGCGACCCAGAACCCGGCCACGTCCGGCGACTCGCCGACCAGCGGACCGCCGTCGGGCGTGAAGGAGAAGACGCCGTTGAACCCGGAGTCGATCTTCGCACTCCGCAACGACGGGAGCAGCTCCTTGCTGTGCTCCCACGCGGCGGCGAAGTCCTCCTCGGTGAACGGCAGCATCGAGGGCATCGCCGCCTCGCTGACGCCATCGCCGTCGACCTCGGGCAGCTCCGACAGCTGCGCCGGCATCGGGCGGTGGGCGTAGCTGCCGATGCCGAGGCAGTCGTCGTACTCCCGGAAGTAGAGATCGCGGTCCTGGTGGCGCAGCGCCGGCAGACTCGCCTCGGTCTGCTCGTCGTTGCGCCCGACCAACTCCGCGATCTGCCCGGTGCGGGCGAACTGGTGGGCCAGCGGGAGCAGCGGCACCTTCATGCCGACGAGCTCGCCGACTGCCTTGCCCCAGAAACCGGCGCAGGAGACCACGACGTCCGCGGCGATCTCCTCGCCGCCGTCCGTGCGCACTCCGGCGACGCGGCCGCTGCGCTGCACGACCTCGGTCACGCGGGTCGAACCGCGGAACACCGCTCCACGCGCCTCAGCGCGGCCGATGAGAGCAGCGACGGCTCGGGGCGACTTGGCCAGTCCGTCCGTGGGCGTGTGGAGACCGCCGAGCACGCGCTCGCGGTCCAGAAGCGGGTGCAGCTCCGCGCACCGCTCCGGCCCGACGACCTCGCTGGGAACGCCCCAGGACGTCGCCCAGCCCTGCTTGCGGTGCAGGTCGGCGAGCCGTTCCGGGGTGGTCGCGACTTCGAGGCCACCGACCTGGTTGAAGCACCGGGCGCCGTCCACCTCGATGCTGCTGAACTTCTCGACCGTGTAAGTCGCGAACTCGGTCATGGTCTTGGAGGGGCTGGTCTGGAAGACGACGCCGGGTGCGTGCGAGGTCGAGCCACCGGTGAGCGGCAGCGGTCCCTGGTCGAGGACGGTGACCTCGGTCCAGCCGCGCTCGGTGAGCTCGTCGGCGAGATTGGCGCCGACGATCCCGGCGCCGATGATGACGACACGAGGGGTGGTGCTCATGGCGGGGGGCGCTCCTTAACTGGGGGTCTGGCGTGACCGCGCGGAGGATGCTCTGGGGGGGAGGTCGGCCGTGCCCACGGTCACGGCCGACCCCGTGCTACTCGGTGGTGCGCAATTCCTCGGCCGTGTCGAGGAGCCAGTCCGCGAGATAACCCGCGAACGACGGCCGGACGAAGAGCCGGAAGTCATCACCGTCGCCCAGGGCGAGGATCAGCACCCCGGCCTGCCCGATGCTGGTCTGCGCGCTCGAGCCCTTCGGGAACGCGGCGGGTCGCAGGTCGAGCGAGCACCCGAACGAGAGCAGTTCGCGCGCCTGTCCGCCGCTCACGCGGATCCCGGTGCGCTGCGCGGACACGTCCACGGCCGCGCCACCGTGCGCGGACACGACCCTGACGAGTGAGCCCTCCAGTTCGTGCGGCCGGAAGACCTTGCTCGTCACGAGCCATTCGTCCGGACCGAGCCAGACGATCTGCCCCTCACGGGTGGAGGTCCAGGTGTTGGGTTTGACCGGGAGCGCCGAGCCCAACGCGTGCTCGACCGCCGCGGAACCTGGACCGGCGGGATCGATGCGCAGATCCACCGCGGACACGAGTTCCTCGGGTTTGACCGCCAGGCCGTCGATCGACCAGGTCAGCGCGGCCAGGGCGTGCTTCCAGTCGTCCAGGGGGTGCGTAGCGCGAAGCGCATTAGCCATCTCGGCGCGCTCCTTCCGGGTCCACGAGCACGGTTTCGCCGATCTCCGCCTCGACGAGCGCACCGTCCACCGGGACGTGCACCAGATCGCCGACGCGGGCACGGCCGTTCTTCACCAGCGCCAGCGCGAACGGCCGGCCGAGCTCGGCGCTGTGATAGCTGGACGTGACATGTCCGAGCATCGGGACCGGTGGCTCGGGAAGAGTTCCGTCCGCTCGGAATTCCACGATCTGCGAGCCCTCGCGCAACTTGGTGCGCCGATCCGTCGGGAGCAGCGAGACGAGTTGCTTCCGCAGCGGATTCAGGTTCTCGGCACGGGAGAACGAGCGCTTGCCGATGAAGTCTTCCTTCTTCTTCGACACCACCCAGTTCATGCCCAGGTCGTGCGGGGCGACCGTGCCGTCGGTGTCCTGTCCGATGATCGGGTAGCCCTTCTCGGCGCGCAGCACGTGCATCGTCTCGGTGCCGTACGGCGTGATGCCGTAGCGCTTGCCCGCTCCCAGCAACCGCTTCCACAGCGAAAGTCCGTACCAGGAGTTGACGTTGACCTCGTACGCCAGCTCGCCGGAGAACGAGATCCGGGCGACTCGGACGGGAACGCCGTCGAGATTCGTGTCCTTCCACGACATGAACGGGAACGCGTCGTTCGACACGTCCAGGTCGCGGAACACCTCGCCGAGCACCTCACGCGAACGCGGCCCGACGACCGGGAAGACCGCCCACTGCTCGGTGACCGACGCGAGGTGCACCTGCAGCTCGGGCCATTCCGTCTGGAGCCACTCCTCCATCCAGTCCAAGACCTTCGCCGCTCCGCCGGTGGTCGTGGTGACCAGGAAGCGGTTCTCCGCGATGCGCAGGACCGTGCCGTCGTCGATGATCATGCCGTCGTTGCCGCACATGACGCCGTAGCGCACCCGGCCGACCTTGAGGGTGCTCATCATGTTCGTGTAGATCCGGTCCAGGAAGGCACCTGAATCCGGCCCTTGGACATCGATCTTGCCCAGCGTGGAGCCGTCGAGGATGCCGACGCCTGACCGGGTTGCCGCGCACTCCCGCAGCACGGCGGTGTCCATGTCCTCGCCGGGCTCCGGGTAGTAGCGGGCTCGCTTCCACTGACCCACGTCCTCGAACACCGCACCGGCGTCGACGTGCCAAGGATGCACCGCGGTGATCCGCTCGGGGTCGAACAGGCCGCCGCGTTCGCGCCCGGCCAGGGCCGCGAAGGCCACCGGTGTGTACGGCGGCCGGAACGTCGTGGTGCCCAGGTCCTCGATCGGACGGCCCAGCAGTTCGGCGGTGATGCCGGAGGCGATCACGCCCGAGGTCTTGCCCTGGTCATGCGCCGTGCCGATCGTGGTGTAGCGCTTGACGTGCTCCACCGAGTGCAACCCGGCGCCGACCGCGCGGGCGATGTCGCTCACCGTGGCGTCGCGCTGGATGTCGACGAACTGCTGGGCCGCGTCTCCGTCGGTCCGCCAGATCACCTTCGTCGGTGTGCGCGGCGGCTCCGCATCGACCGCCGGCGCCTCCGCACCGGCTCCGGCCCGCACGACGCCGTCCAGGTCGAGGGTGCCGTTGGCCGCACCGATCACCGTGATGCCGGGCAGGCTTCCGGCCGGCCGGAACGAACCGAGCGCGGCGTCGTAGGTCAGCGCGCCCTTGACGTGGCTGAACAGGTGCACCGCCGGGTTCCAACCACCCGAGACGAGCAGCAGGTCAGCCGCGATTCGCACCTCCCCACCAGGCTTGCGCGCGACCACCGCGCCGACGTGTTCCTCGCCTTCCGCGCGGATGACCACCGTGGACGCGGAAACCTCGACACCGCTGGCCGCCGCCCGCTCCGCCCAGTCCGGCGGCAGTTCGTCCCGGGCGTCGAGGACCGTCACGGCCGCACCGGCGGTGGAGAGGTCGATCGCCGCGGAGTAGGCGGCGTCATCGCTGGTGAACACGACGACCTGCCGCCCTGCGAGCACGCCGTAGCGGTGCAGGTAGTCGCGCGCTGCCGATGCGAGCATGATTCCGGGGAGGTCGTTGTTGTCGAACACGATCGGACGCTCGTGGGCACCGGCTGCGACGACGACCTTCAGCGCGCGGATCCGATGCACGCGTTGACGACTGCGGTTCGACGGAGCTGCGGAACCGGGGTGATCGGTGCGGCGTTCCAGCGCGAGCACGAACCCGTCGTCGTACTGGCCGAACGCAGTGGTGCGCTGCAGGTGCAGGACCTCCGGGTTCGCGGTCAGCTCGTCGACGACCTCCGCCACGAACTCCAGCGCCGACCGCCCACCGATCCGCTCAGCACCGGTCAGACTGCCACCTGCGGTGGCGCGATCGTCGACCAGGACGACGCTCTCCCCGGCGCGGGCGGCGCTGCGCGCGGCGAGCAGCCCGGCCGGGCCTGCGCCGATCACGAGGGTGTCGACGTGGGTGTGCTTGCGGTCGTAGCGGGCGGGATCGGGACGCTCGGCCAGACGCCCCTGCCCGTTGACGCCGCGAGCCACGAGGCCGTCGGTGAGCTCGACCGCGGCAGCCTGCAGCATCGGTTCCGGGAAGGGCTTCTCGATCTGCACCAGGCCCGTGGCGTCCTCGGTCCACGCTGCGCCGATACCGCGCGGCCGTCCCAGCTTCACGCTGGTGCCGACGTGGTGGACGTCGTTGGCCAGCAGGGCGGAGGCCAAGGTGTCGCCCGGGTGGCCGGTGTAGGAGCGCCCGTCGAAGGTGAAGGTGAGCGTGCGACCGCGGTCGATGCGGCCATACCCGTCGACCCGGCTCATGCCCGCACCTCCGGCTTCGTCGATTCCACGCCGGGAACGTCGGGCACCGGTTCACCGACTCGGTAGATGGCCAGGAACTCGTACGTGCGCGTGTCCCGGACGGCGTTGAACCAGCGCCGGCAGCCCGTGCTGTGGCACCAACGCTCGGGGAACGGCCCCTTGTCGTTGTCGCGGTAGAACACGAACTCGGCCCATTCCCGGTCCGACAGATCAGCAGGGCTCTGCGGGTAGGGGACGTCGGCCTGGCCGCCGTAGTGGAACTCGACTTCCTCGCGGGGGCCGCACCAAGGGCAGTGGATCAGTTGCATGGCTAGCAGTCCTCGGTTTCAGTGGGCGACGGCAGCGGCGCCGTGTTCGTCGACGAGCGCTCCGGTCGTGAAGCGGTCGAGGCTGAACGGCGCGATGTGCGGATGCGGTTCGCCGTGGGCGATGGTGTGCGCGTAGCACGTCCCGAGCCCCGGCGTGACCTTGAACCCTCCGGTCCCCCAGCCGGAGTTGACGTAGACGTTCTCGAACGGTGTGCGCCCCACGATCGGGCTCGCGTCCGGGGTGACGTCGACGATTCCCGCCCAGCTGCGCAGCAGGTGTGCGCGGGCGAAGACCGGGAACAGTTCCACGGCAGCGGCCATCTGCCGCTCGATGATGTGGAACGCGCCGCGCTGCCCGTAGCCGTTGTAGGAGTCCACGCCTGCGCCCATCACCAGCTCGCCCTTGTGCGCCTGGGAGACGTACACGTGCACGGCGTTGGACATCACGATCGTCGGGTGCACCGGCTCCAGCAGCTCCGACACCAGCGCCTGCAACGGGTGCGACTGCAAGGGAGCGCGAACACCGAGCTTGTCCAGCAGGACGGAGGTGTGCCCGGAGGAGCACAGCGCGACGGTCCCGCAGGCGATGTCACCGCGACTGGTGCGCACGCCGGTCACCCGTTCACCGTCCACGGTGAACCCGGTGACCTCGCAGTCCTGGATCAGGTCGATCCCGGCCTCGTCCGCACTCCGGGCGAACCCCCACGCGACGTAGTCGTGCTTGGCGATCCCCGCCCGGGGCTGGTAGGTCGCGCCCTGCACCGGGTAGCGGATGTCGTCGGAGACGTTGACGATCGGGCAGACCTGCTTGACCTCGTCCGGGCCCAGCCACTCAGCGTCGATGCCGTTGAGCTTGTTGGCCTCGACCCGGCGCACCGAATCCCGGATGTCCTGCTCGGTGTGGGCGAGGTTGAGCACACCGCGCTGGGAGAACAGGATCGGGTAGCCGAGTTCGTCCTCGAGCCCTTCCCACAGCTTCAAGGCGTGCTCGTAGATCGCGGCCGATTCGTCCCACAGGTAGTTGGAGCGGATCAGCGTGGTGTTGCGGGCCATGTTGCCGCCCGCGAGCCAACCCTTCTCCAGCACGGCGACGTTGGTGATGCCGTGGTTCTTCGCCAGGTAGTGCGCGGTTGCCAGACCGTGCCCGCCGCCACCGATGATGACCACGTCGTAGGACTTCTTCGGCTCCGGGTTGCGCCAGAGGAAATCAGGGTGTTCGGGCAGGTCCGCGCCGGGAGGCGTGGAGTTCGTGTTCATGCCTGCAGCTCCGGGTACAGAGAACGGCTCTGGGCGAGTTTCGCGACGCGCTCGGTGAGGGCGTCGAGACCGGCTTGCGGTGTCTCGGGGCGCAGCGTCAGCGCGATGATGTCCGCGACCTCGCGGAAGTCCTCGTCGTCGAAGCCACGCGCGGCCAGCGCGGGAGTTCCGATGCGGACGCCGGAGGAGACCATCGGCGGTCGCGGGTCGAACGGGACCGCGTTGCGGTTCACCGTGATGCCCACCTGGTGCAGCCGATCTTCGGCTTGCTTCCCGTCCATCTCGGAATCGCGGAGATCGACCAGCACCAGGTGGACGTCGGTTCCACCGGACACCACGCCGACGCTCTCCTCCAGCGACAGACGGTCGGCCAGGATTCTCGCCCCGGCCAGGGTGCGCTCCTGCCGCTCGCGGAAGGCGGCCTCGCCGGCGAGCTTGAACGCCACCGCCTTGCCCGCGATCACGTGCTCGAGCGGACCGCCTTGCAGGCCCGGGAAGACGCTGGAGTTCAGCTTCTTCGCCAAGCTCCCCTCAGCGAGCACCACACCGCCTCGCGGTCCTCCCAACGTCTTGTGGGTGGTCGAGGTGACCACGTGCGCGTGCGGCACGGGTGACGGGTGCAGACCGGCTGCCACCAGTCCGGCGAAGTGGGCCATGTCCACCATCAGGTAGGCACCGGCCTCGTCGGCGATCCGCCGGAACTCCGCGAAGTCCAGGTGCCGCGGGTAGGCCGACCAGCCCGCGATGATCAGCTTGGGCCGCCGTTCCTTCGCCAGCCGCTCCAGCTCGTCCATGTCCACGAGGTGGTCGTCCTCGCGCACGTGGTACGAAGCGGCGTCGAAGTACTTCCCCGAGAACGTCAAGCGCATTCCGTGCGTCAGGTGCCCGCCGTGCGCGAGGTCCAGGCCGAGGAAGGTGTCGCCCGGCTCCAGCAACGCGGCCATCACCGCGGAGTTCGCCTGAGCTCCGGAGTGCGGCTGCACGTTCGCGTAGTCGGCTCCGAAAAGCGCTTTGACCCGGTCGATGGCCAGCTGCTCGATCTCGTCGACGTTCTCGCAACCACCGTAGTAGCGACGCCCCGGGTACCCCTCGGCGTACTTGTTGGTCAGCACCGAGCCCTGGGCCTGCATCACGCTCAGCGGCGCGAAGTTCTCGCTCGCGATCATCTCCAACGTGTCGCGCTGCCGAGCCAATTCCCGGTTGACGGCCGCATGGACCTCCGGGTCCGTCTCCGCCAAGGGAAGACCGAGCGCGTTCTCGACGCTCGCCACCCCGTGACGATCAACCGTTGCGGACATGCGGCCACCTCCTGGTGTATCTGTGTTCCGTGATTGATATATCAGTTACATGTCAAAGTAAGGGCCGTCGCGAACTCGGTCAAGAGTCCGCGACGACCTCTCGCGAATACCCCGGGGTCAGTACCCCCGAGCTCTCCACTCCTCCAGATGCGGAGCCTCGGCCCCGATGGTGGTGGAGCCTCCGTGCCCGGTGTGGACAGTCGTCTCCCCCGGCAGGGCGAGCAAATCGCGGCTGATCGAGCTGATGATCGTGTCGAAGCTGGAGTAGGACCGTCCCGTGGCCCCGGGCCCGCCTTGAAACAGGGTGTCCCCGGTGAAGATCGTCCTCAGCTCAGGCGCGTGGAGGCAGACCGAGCCCGGCGAGTGCCCCGGCGTCGACAGGACGCGCAACTCGATACCAGCCACCGTGATGACCTGCCCGTGCGACAGCTCCCGGTCCGGTTGCCGGTCGGGGTGCGCCAGCTTCCACAGCGGAGCTTCGGCCGGGTCGAGCAGGATCGGCGCATCGAAGCTGTCCGACAGAACCGGCGCCTGGTTGACGTGGTCATCGTGGGCGTGGGTGCACACGATCGCCGTCAACCGACGATCGCCGATCCGCTCCGCGACCGCATCCGCGTCGTGCGCGGGGTCGATGACCAGGACCTCACGTTCGTCGCCGATGAGCCAGACGTTGTTGTCGACCTCCCAGGTGCCCCCGTCCAAGGAAAAAGTACCCGAGGTGACCAAGTGCTCGATCGGGCTCACACGACCACCACCGAACGCAGCACGTCACCGCGGTGCATCTTCTCGAAGGCGTCCTCGACCCCGTCGAGGGAGATCTCCTCGGTCACGAACTTCTCCAGCGGCAACCGACCCTGCAGGTGCAAGTCGACCAGCGCGGGGAAATCACGTGAGGGCAGGCAATCGCCGTACCACGAGGACTTGAGCGCACCGCCGCGGCCGAAGTACTCGATCAACGGCAGTTCCGGCGCCATCATGTCCGGCGTGGGCACACCGACGAGCACGACCGTGCCGGCCAGGTCGCGGGCCTCGAACGCCTGCTTCCAAGTCTCCGGGCGCCCCACGGCATCGACCACCACGTCGGCGCCGTATCCGCCGGTGTGACTCCGGATGGCCTCGACGACGTCGGCTTCTCGGGCGTCGACGACATGCGTGGCGCCGAACTCCCTGGCTTGGTCGAGCTTCCGCGGGTCTCGGTCCACCGCCACGATCGTGCTCGCTCCTGCGAGCTCCGCACCCGCGATCGCCGCATCACCCACGCCTCCGCAGCCGATGACCGCGACCGAATCACCGCGGCCCACGCCCCCGGTGTTGATCGCGGCGCCGATGCCTGCCATCACGCCGCATCCGAGCAAACCCGCCACTTGCGGCTTCACCCGCGGGTTGACCTTGGTGCACTGCCCGGCGGCCACGAGGGTCTTCTCCGCGAACGCTCCGATCCCCAGTGCCGGGCTCAGCTCCTCACCCGATGCCAGCGTCATCTTCTGCGTCGCGTTGTGCGTGTCGAAGCAGTACTGCGGCTTGCCCTTGCTGCAGGCACGGCACTGCCCGCAGACCGCGCGCCAGTTCAGGATCACGTAATCACCCGGGGCGACGTTGACGACGCCCTCGCCGACCGATTCCACGATGCCTGCGGCCTCGTGCCCGAGCAGGAACGGGAACTCGTCGTTGATCCCGCCCTCCCGGTAGTGCAGGTCCGTGTGGCACACCCCGCACGCCTGCACCTGCACGACGGCCTCACCGGGACCGGGGTCGGGGATCACGATCGTCTCGACCGTGACGGGTTTGCCCTGCGCGAGCGAGACGACTCCGCGGACCTCTTGTGGCATAACGCCTTTCTCCTTCTTCGCGATTGCTCCTCGACCACGGACGCGCCTTCCGACGTTCGACCGCAACCCGTGTTCCGGTTGCGAGGCCGCAGACCGAGGGCGACAACGCAGTTCCGGCGCCCACTGTGACATGCGACTGGTATATCAGTCCAGAGCGCAGTGCGGGCTTTTCACGACACTTTCCCGGCGCCTCGCGGGCCTCAGCCTGCGACAGCGGAGGCCACCCAATCCCGGAACTCCCCGATGTGGTGCTCGCTGGGGACCAGCACGCCACCCGAGGCATAAGCCCGCGAGGACATCGCCGGCTGGCAGCGCTCGCACGCGTCGAAGTCCTGCTGGTTCACCCGGTGGAAGAGCTCCACCGAACCGGAGAGATCGACACCGCTGTCGATGACCTCCTGGGTGTACAGCCAGTCGCACTCGACGATCGTCCGGTCCACGGCCACCGGGTACATCCGGTGGAAGATCACGTGGTCCGGGACGAGGTTGATGAACACCTGCGGGTTGATGGTGATCGCGTAGTAGCGCCGGTCGTGGTCCTCGTCGACGCCGGAGAGGGTGCCGAACCCGCCCTGGCCGTCGACGGTGAAACCGGTGACCTCCTCGCCGAACTCCGCCCCGTGCCCCACGAAGTACTGCGCGGCGTATCCGTCGGCGAATTCGGGCAGCACTTCGGTCAGCTCGGGGTGGATCGTCGCGCAGTGGTAGCACTCCATGAAGTTCTCGACGATGAGCTTCCAGTTCGCCTTCACGTCGTAAGTGATCCGCTTGCCGACGACGAGTTCGTCGATTCCCCAACCGTCGATGGCGGAGGGATCACCCATCCTGGCCGTGACCGCTCCCCGCACGGTGTCCTCGAAGGAAGGCGGCTCGTCGGCGAGGCAGACCCAGACGGTTCCGAGCCACTCCTTCAAGGTGACGCCGATCAGGCCGTACTCGTCGCGGTTGACGTCGTTCATGGAATTCAGGTTCGGTGCCGCGATGAGCGAACCATCGAGGCCGTAGGTCCACGCGTGGTACGGACACTGCAAGGACTTGCGCACCGATCCGGTCTCCTCGGTGCACAGGCGCGCACCGCGGTGGCGGCAGACGTTGAGGAAGGCTCTCAGCGCACCGTCGCGACCGCGCACGATCAGGACGCTCTCCCCTCCGACGTCGACGTTGCGGAAACTGCCCGGCGAGGGGATGTCACTGCTGCGGGCCGCGGCGAACCAGTTGCTCTGGAAGATCCGCGACTTCTCGAGCTCGAAGACCGCTGCGTCGGTGTAATGCGATCCCGGCAAAGTCGCGATCAGACTGGACGTGGATTCCAGCTTCCCCTGGCCGTGGGCGTCGACAGAGCTCACGAAAGATCCTTTCCTCCTACTGCGATGCGGTCATGAGCAGTCGGCGCGGTTCCGAAGGTGCGAAGGGTTCGAGGAACCCTGCGAGCCCGATGAGCACCCGAGAGCCGCAGCCCTGGCAGGACGAACCGACTGCGCGAATGCGTCACCGCCCGGCCGACTGGAAACCAGCAAGCTGGCGGCGCCACCTCCCGAACGAGCGGGCGCGATCGATCCCGAGAACCCCCTCCGGGTTGCCGTCTTGATCGCGGTAGAGCACGAGGAAGTCGAGCGATTCGAGGCTCCCCTCGATCACTTCGACCTTGGAGCTCTCGGTGCGGCGACCGGCGAACTGGATCTTGTGGCCGTACTGGTCCGACCAGAAGTACGGCACCTCGTGGTGAGCCGGCGGCACGTAGTCCCGGCCGAGGAGGGCGGACACCGCGACGACGGGCTGCTGCAGAGCATTGGTCCAGTGCTCCAGGCGGCGCGACGCACCGAGGAAGTTGCGGTGGGAGTTGGCGCAGTCCCCCACCGCGACGACGCCGGGGACGTTGGTCAGGCCTCGCGCCTCGGTCACGACGCCGTCGTCGAGGTCGACGCCGGACCCGCGCAGCCATTCCACGCACGGTTCCGCGCCGATCCCGACCACCACCACGTCGGCGGGCAGCTCGCGACCGTCGGACAAGCGGACGGCCCTCACCTGCTCACGACCGACCAGTTCGGCCAGAGCAGCGCCGGTGTGCAGCCGCACGCCCTTCGTCGCGTGCAACCCGGCGCAGACCTCGCCCATCTCCGCACCGAGCGGCTTCAGCAGCGGCACCGGCGCGGATTCGACGACATCGACTTCAACGCCCAAGCCCACCGCCGTCGAGGCGATTTCGGAACCGATGAACCCCGCCCCGATCACGACCAGGCGGGCTCCCACGACCAGCTCGTCGCGCAGCGCCCGCGCGTCGTCGAGCGCGCGAAGGGTGTGCACGCCCTTCGGCAGGTTCCAGGGCAGGTTCTTGGCCCGGGCGCCAGTCGCCAGCACCACGCCGTCGGCCACGATCCGGTCGCCGTCGCCGAGCACCACCGCCCGATCACCGGTGTCGAGAGCGGTCGCCGGGTTCCCGAGGCGCCACTCCGCGCGCAGCTCGTCGTCCTCGGGCGTCGCCAGTGTCAGGTCCTCTTCCGAAACCGTCCCGGCCAAGAAGTCCTTCGACAGGGGCGGGCGATCGTAAGGCGCGTGGGCCTCGTCGCCGACCACGACGATGCGCCCCTCGAATCCCTGATCGCGCAGGGATCGGGTAGCGGTCACCCCGGCGAGGGACGCACCGACAACGGCAATGGTCTGCATCAACGAACCCCTTCGCCAAGCACTCCGGCAACGTCCGCATCAGCATCCGCGCCAACCTCGATCGTTTCGCGCACGAACACCTGCCCGTCGACGATGACCACCTCATGCGTTCGCACGGGTTTCCGCGCGGGCGGGCCGCTGGGTTTTCCGGTGCGGAGGTCGAAGCAGGCGGCGTGCAAGGGGCACTCGACCGCGCAGTCCTCGAGCCAACCGTCCGAAAGCGACGCATCCTGGTGGGTGCACGTGTCGTCGATCGCGTAGAAGGTGCCGTCCGCGTTGAAGACCGCGATCGCCACGCTGCCCTGCACACGTACTGACTCTCCGACCGGGATATCGGCCGCCGCGCCAACTAAGATCATCGTAGCTCCTGTTGCTGATTGCGGAACACGACGTGCGATTCGCAACAGAGCATCCGGCACGTATCGTTTGCCGTCAATTAACCGACCCCAAATCAACCCGCGCTGATTTCGGAGTTGCAGGATGCACAACAAGAGCGAGGTCACGGGGACCGCAGAACCCCGGACCGCCACCCAGGCCGTGGAGCGAGCCCTGTCCATGCTCGTCCTGCTGGGGCAGCGCGGACCCTCCGGCGCCACCGAGCTGGCGCGCGAGCTGGGCGTGCACAAGTCGACCGTGTCCCGCTTGATGACGACCATGGAGAAGTTCCGGTTCGTCGAACAAGTGGGTTCTCGCGGCAAGTTCCAGCTCGGCTTCGGCATCGTCCGGCTCGCCGGCGCCACCGCGGCACAGCTGGACATCGCGAGGGAGGGCAAATCCGTCTGCACCCGACTGGCCTCCGAACTGCGCGGGACCGTGAGTCTCAGCGTCCTCGACGGCGGAGGCGCCACCACCGTCACCCAGGAGCCGAGCACGGAGCGCAACTGGATCGGGCTCCGACTACCGCTGCACGCGACCGCGAGCGGGAAGGTGCTGCTGGCGCACTTCGGTTTCGAGCAGCTCGAGGAAGTCCTGCGGCAACCGCTGCCCCGCTTCACCGAACGCACCATCGTGTCGCGCGGCGCCCTGACGGCCGACCTCAACCGGGTGCGCGATCGCGGTTGGGCGACCGCGTGCGGGGAGTTCGAGGCCGAGCTCCTCTCCGTCGCCGTCCCCGTGCGAGGGCCGGGCGGGCGCGTGGCTGGAGCGCTGAGCGTCACCGCCGACAGCGATCACCTCCGCGCGACCGATTTCCCCGCCATAGCGCGAGCTCTCGGCGAGGCCGCCGAGGAGATCCTCGACCGCTTGCAGCAGCTCGCAGGCCCGTAGCCGCATGGGAGAACCTTGACCGCCTTAGACACATCTATTACTTTGCACAGATATATCAGCTGCGTGCACCGAAGGTGACCATGCGTCGAGCTCCTCGAACGTCCCGATCGGACGTCCCGCCGAACGGACCGGCAGGGTGAACGGCACGCCCGTGCCATCGGGGGCGGGCGGCAAGTTGGCCATCGAGGACGCGCAGACGATTCGTCGCGCGACGACGGCTGCGGCCTTGAGCAACGTCGCCACGTGGTACGACTTCGGCACCTATTCCTACATCGCCATCGCCCTCGACCGGGTCTTCTTCCCCGATGCCGGCGAGTGGGCACCGGTGCTCACCCTGGGCACCTTCGCCGCCGCGTTCCTGGTCCGCCCACTCGGCGGAATCATCCTAGGACCGCTGGGGGACCGCTTCGGCCGAACCAGAGTTCTGTCCGCCACGGTCTTCCTGATGACATTTGCGACCGCGCTGCTCGGGCTCGTCCCCAGCTACGGTTCGATCGGCATCGCAGCGCCGCTGATCGTGCTGTTCATCCGCATGCTGCAGGGCTTTTCGGTGGGCGGCGAGTACATCGGAGCCCTGACGCTCGTCGCCGAGTACGCCCCGGATCGGAGGCGAGGCACCCTCGGGAGCCTGCTGGAATTCGGCACGCTCATCGGGTACATGTTCGGCGCTGGTATCACCTCGATCCTGGTGGCCGCACTGCCGGAAGACGATCTGCTGACGTGGGGTTGGCGGCTTCCCTTCATGCTCGCCCTCCCGCTGGGCGTCACCGGGCTCTACCTCCGGATGGACCTCGAGGAGACCCCGGCGTTCCGGCAGCAGATGGAGCGCTCGCCGGCGATGGCCACCATGGCGCTTCGCCGCGTCTTCCAGATCTTGGCGAAGCACTACCGCTCTGCGGTTCTGATCGCAGGTGGGCTGATCGTCGCCTGGAACGTCACCAACTACGTGCTGACGAACTACGTGCCGACCTACCTGACGACGACCCTGCCCGCCCACGGCGAGAGCGGAACCAGCGGCGCGTTGTCGGCCACGCTGCAGGTTGCCGTCATGCTCGCGATGCTGATCGCCATCGTCTTCGTCGGCAAGCTCAGCGACCGGATCGGCAGGAAACCCATCCTGCTCACGGGAAGCGTGTCGCTGATCCTGTTCGGCCTTCCTTCGGTGTGGCTGCTGCGGACAGGCCTTCCCGGTCAGGTCTGCGGCCTGCTGATCATGGGTTTTGCGCTGCTCTGCTTCGCAGCAGTAACACCGTCCACCCTGCCCACGCTCTTTCCCACGTTCATTCGCTACGGCAGCCTCGCCATCATCTTCAACGTCTTCGTGTCAGCCTTCGCCGGGACCGCACCCACGGTCATCGGAGTCGCGGTCACCACGACCGAGAACCTCGACTGGCCCGGCTACTACCTCATCGGCGCAGGAGCGATCGGGCTGGCGAGCACTCTCCTCCTCAAAGAAACGGCCGGAAGGCCCTTGACCGGAGCGGCACCACTCACCTCGAGCGCAGACCTGCCCTCTCCCCCGCTCTCCGAAGACGGCGTGCCCATGGAAAACCCGCTCAAGGACCGGCCGGAGTGACAACACCTCAGCCCCAGCGACCGAGCACCTCCTCCCTCCTCAGCAGTCGGCAGAAGCGGAGAGAGCACCGCCTTTCGTCACCGTGACCAAAGGCCTGCTGCCCCGGGGCCAAGTATTTTCCGGTGTTCGTTCGGGTCGAAAGGCCCGAACGAACATCCACCACACGTCGGATACTGCAGTGAGCAACCGCAGCTAAGGGGCATCGATGACCGAGATCATCGGGCGGTGGCAAGCGGGGCATTCCGACTGGCTTCCTATCCCACCGTACGAGATCATCCTCGAACTGATTCCGCCGAAGTGGCTCCTCACCTACCTGGTCTTCGGCGAGCGGAAGGCGCTCATCGGGTTCGACACCGAAGAAGAAGCACGCCGAAACGTGGTCTGGCTGAAGACTCGGTGCCCTGTGTACGACGACGACTGGATCGACTTGACGCCGCAAGTTCACGACCCGTAGCCGTCGGCCGTAGCGGGACGACGGTCGAAAGACGAAGCCTCCGCCACTGGCGGGCAGTGCTCAGGGGGATTTGGACCCTGCACCGCCCGGGGTCCCGGGTCGTAGCGTTCGTAGTCATGTTGCGGCGGACCGAGGTCACCATCGAAGCTCAGACCTGGGTGTTCACCACAGCGCAGATCGGTGTCGATCCGGTGACCGGCGAAGAGGAGTACGAGACGACCATCGCCGCGCCCTGCACCGAAGTCGCCAAGCCGGCCCGGCGCTGCCTCACGCAGCAACGGGCGCACCAAGTCCATCAGATGTTCGTGGATGAGTTCGTCGCGACCGCACACGGCTACGCGGACATCAACTCCTATCCGTAACGATGACTCACGATCTTGATTTCCGTCCACACGGGGATCACTCCGGTCGGTTCCCGGTGGGGATGACGATCTTCGTCTCCTCCCCCTTGGTGAGGTAGAAGTAGATGTACTGGCGGGCGGCTTCGTCGAGCGCCCAGGCGGCTTCGGGGACCGCGGGAGCAGTGATGAGCCCCTCTCGGAACTTGACCACGAAGGGCCACGCTTCCGGGATCACCCTGTCCCACACGGGTTCTCGCGGGATGCCGTCCCAGTCGGCGGCCTGGTCACCGACGAGGTAGCGAGCGAGGGCGTTGCACATCGGGCGACTCACGCTGCCGGGGCTGGTCTGCTCCGCGAGCTGGCCGAGCAGGACGTCGGTGAGCCTGACGCCCTCCGGCGTCGGCCCCATGTTGCGGGCCAGGACCTGATCGGACTGGGCGTAGGCCGCGTCCCAGGTGGCGGGGATGTACTGGTCGGCGATGCCGAGCATGTGCGCGGTCACCTGCCAGACGTGCAGGTAGGCCTCGGCCTCGTCGTCGGTGATCGGCACCTCCCACTCGCGCATCGTGCGCATCGCGAAGGTCGGCAGCGTGTGCCAGGTGACCAGCATGTCCTCCTGGCTGATGGGGATCTCCTCGTCGGCTCCCGCGCCGTTTCGCCAGTGCGGCGACTGCGGCAGCAGATGCCGCACGCCGGCGTGCACCAGCCTCGTCTTCACGCACTCGATCACGCACGTGCCATCAGGTCGGTAGGCGTTGAGCGCGCCGACCGAGAACCCGAAACGGCTCGTCTTGGCGACCCGATCCTCCATGTCGGCGCCGCCTGCGGAGTGGTAGACCGCGCGCGCTTCCTTGGGGATCGCCGTCGCGAGGATGCCACCGCCGGGCCCGTTGCACAGGTTGAGGTAGATCCCGCGCGCCTTGTTGAACTCGGCCGCGGCTTCGAGCTTGTCGCGATCGGCCCACGACGGCAGCTGCCGGGCGCGTTCCAGGAAGTCCCGCACATCCGCGGGAAGCCCATCGGGCAACGCCTGGTCATTGCGCTCCCAATCCCACAGCAGCTCGTTGACCCTCGGGATCAGACCGCGCTCGAACAGCGACGCCAGCAACGGATCACCCTCGGCGTCCCACACCCAGTGCGGATCCGCCCCGGATCCCGACCCGGCCACCGACCCGGTCGGTGACCAGTTCCACCCGACCAGCGCCCGCGCCTGCGCCGGGGACGCCGCCACCAACGCGCCCAGCGCCGTCGCGCCACCAGCCAGCAACGCCGCGCGTCTGCTCAACTCCGCCATGCTGCACGCTCCTCTTCGAACCGGGGATGACCGGGCCCCCCAGAACACCGGTCGTGGTCATGGGCCCGTCCTGCTCGTTTCAGGACGGGCGGTTGCTCTGCGGGATCTCGATGCTGATCTGCTCGCCTTCGGAGAGGTAGAACAGCATCGACTGCCGCAGGAACTCGTCGAACATCCAGTACGTCTCGGGCGCTCCGGGGAAGTGGACGCCCAGCTCGCGGGCGGCGATGAACGGCGGCCAGAGCGTCTGCAGCATCGGGTCGTAGACGGGTTCGCGGGCGATCTCCAGCCAGTCCGCGATGCGGTCCCCGAGCACGTAGCGGGTGAACGCGCCGATGAGCGCCTTGCTGAACGCGCCGCTGTCCGGCCCCATGTTCATCAGGATCTGGGCGAGGTTGTTGCCCTCGGGCGTCGGTTCCAGAACCGGGTCCAGCACCTGCTCGGCCTGGGCATCGGCCTCGGCCCACGACGCCGGGATGTACTCGTCGTCGACGCCGAGCATGTGCGCCGTGACCTGCCAGGAATGCAGGTACGCCTCGGAATCGACCGGCGGGATCGGCACCTGCCACTTCTCCAGGTTCTGCCGCACCGTGGTCGCGAGGCTGTGCCAGGTGACCATGATGTCGGCCTGGCTGATCGGGATGTCCTCCGGCGCGACCTCGTTCCAGTGCGGCGATCGCGGCAGCAGATGCCGCACGCCGGCGTGCACCAGACGGGTCTTCACGCAGGTCACGATCATCTCGCCGTCGGGGCGGTAGGCGTTGCGGGTGCCGATGTCGTAGCCGAGCTTGGCGGTCTTGGAGATGCGGTCCTTCATGTTCGCACCGCCGTAGGAGTGGTAGACCGCGCGCGCTTCCTTCGGGATGACCGTGCTCATCATCCCGCTGGCCATCCCGTACAACACCCCGAGGTACAAGCCCCGCCGCTCGGTGAAGTCGTAGGCCTGATCGAGCTTCGCCTGCTCCGCCCACGACGGCAGCGCGCGGGCCCGCTCCAGGAAATCGCGCAGGTCAGCGGGCAGTCCATCCGGCAGCGGCTGGCTGTTCTTGGTCCACGTCCGCAGCAGTTCGTTGACCCGCGGCACGTCACCCCGGTCGAGCAGCGAGGCGACCAGGTCATCCGCCTCGGGGTCCCACACCCACTTCGGGTCGACACCCGCACCGGTACCGGCGACCGACCCGCCCGGCGACCACGTCCACAAAGGACGAGCATGCGCGGAGCCCGCTGCGCTCAGCGCCCCGAGCGCGCCCAGCACTCCGCCGATCTTCAACGCGTTTCGCCTGTTGTGCTCTTCCATGGCCGAACTCCTCCTCGAGTTCCCGACACCCTGGTTGGCATCCTGATACGCAATGTGCTTCTCTGTATCAGAGAGAAGCACAACCTGATCCGAAACACCAGACCTCGGTCGAAAGAAGGACTTCGTGGAACCCATCCTGTCCGGCCTGATCACTCCCGGGACCGACCACGAGGAGTCGTTGCTGGAGCGCGCGTTCGCCGAGGCCATCGACCGTGCCGAGACCACCGACGAGACCACCGAGCGCGTCCTGGAAGCCGCCTACGAGCAGTTCCGCCGCATCGGCATCCGACGATCAACGATGGAGGACGTCGCCAAACGAGCCGGGGTCTCGCGGATCACCGTCTACCGCCGGTTCAGCACCAAGGACGCCCTGGTCCAACAGGTCATCCGCCGCGAGTTCCGCCGCTACTTCGACCAATTCCTGCTCGACATCCAAGGCGCCGAGACCGTCGCCGAACGGGTCGAGGTCGGTTTCGCCAGCTCGCTGCGAGCGATCCGCAACAACCCCCTCATCGGCGGGCTCATGGACACCGAACCCGAGATCGTCGTGCCGTCGATGATCGGCGACGGCGGCAGGACCATGACCACCGTCAGCCGGTTCGTCGCCGAGCGGCTCAGCAAAGAACAACGCGCGGGAACCGTCGCCGAGGACATCGACGTCGAGGTCGTCGCCGAGATGATGGTCCGCATCTCAACATCGTTCCTGGTCACCCCGAGCCATCGCATCGACCTCGACGACGACCAGCAGGTGCGCGCCATCGCGCGCCGGTTCCTCGTGCCCATGCTCGAACCGTCATCCCACTGACCACCGCCGTTCGCGATGAAGGGAACAGGCCGTGTCCACAGCAGACGCCATCCGCCACGAGGTCGACGCCACGACGATTCCCGGGCTGCTGCGCCGCAACGCGCGGCGCTACCCCGAACACCCGGCGCTGACCAGCGGCATCGACGCCGACGTGAGCACCTGGACGTGGTCGCGGCTGCGTGCCGAGGTCGCCGCCCTGACCAAGGGTTTGTCGGCGCTCGGACTCCGTTCCGGTGAGCGGATGCTCATCGCGATGTCCCGCCGGCGCGAGCACTGGGTCGCCGACCTCGCCGCGATCCACCTCGGCGCACTGCCCTGCACGACCTACGACACGCTCAGCACCGAACAGATCCGCTTCATCGCCCGGCACAGCGCGGCCGCCCTGATCGTGCTGGAGGACGCCGAGCAACTGGGCCGATGGCGGCCGGTCCTCCACGAATTGCCGGGGCTGCGCGCCATCGTCGTCCTGGACCCCACCGGCACGCCGTCCTCGGACCCGCTGTTCGTGAGCTACGCGGAACTGCGGGGAGCGGCGGGCGTCGACGCGGCGTTCGAGGATCTCACCGACGCGGCGACGCCCGAGCAACCGCTGACCGTCGTCTACACCTCCGGCACCACGGGCGAGCCCAAGGGCGTGGTGCTCTCGCACCGCAACGTCATCCACGAATCGACGATGCAGGACCACCTCATCCCCGTCCCGGACCATCCGCGGTCGGTGTCCTACCTGCCGCTGGCGCACATCGCCGAACGCGTGCTCGAGATCTACATGCCGATCTGCAACGCCGGCCACGTCACCCTCTGCCCCGATCAATCCCAGCTGCTACCCACGCTGATCGCGGTGCGCCCACACGGATTCTTCGGGGTCCCCAGGGTCTGGGAGAAGCTGGCCGACGGACTTTCGGCACGACTCGGCACGCTCGACGGAGACGCAGCCGCCGCAGTCCAGAGCGCCCGCGAAGCCGCGCTGGAGGTGTTCCGCCTGCGCTCCGCCGACGAGGAGGTCCCGGCGGACCTGCTGACCCGCTACGACGAACTCGACCAGGCCGTGCTGCGACCGATCCGCGCCGCCATCGGCCTCGACGAGTGCCACCGCGCCGTGAGCGGGGCGGCACCGATCCCCACCTCGGTCCTGGAGTTTCTGGCCGGCCTGGGACTCGTGGTCTACGAGGTGTGGGGCTTGAGCGAGACCACGGGCGCGGCGACGGTGAGCACCCCTGAAGCCTTCGCGCTCGGCAGCGTCGGCCGACCGGCGCCGGGTGTCGAGGTGTCCGTGGCCCCCGACGGCGAACTGCTCGTGCGCGGCCCCGTGGTGTTCCCCGGCTACCTCGACGCCGACGGCGGCATCGAACCGGCGACCGACGCCGAGGGGTGGCTGGCCACCGGCGACATCGGAGTCGTCGACGAACGCGGCATGGTCACGATCACCGACCGCAAGAAGGACCTCATCATCACCGCAGGCGGCAAGAACATCGCCCCGAGCGGGATCGAATCGCTGCTGCGAGCCCATCCTCTCGTCGCGCACGCCGTCGCGATCGGCGACCGGCGCCGCTACGTCACCGCCCTGCTCGTCCTCGACGAGGACGGCGCCCCCGCCTGGGCGAAGGCACGCGGGCTGGACATCACCGACCTGGCAGAACTGGCGCTCCACCCACTCGTGCGCGCCGAACTCGACGAGCTCGTCGCCCGCACCAACGCGCACCTGGCCCGGGTCGAGCAGGTCAAGGAGCACCGGGTGATCGCCGGCCCGTGGACGGCGGAGTCCGGCGAACTGACCCCGAAGCTCAGCCTGCGCCGCGCGGTCATCCACGACACCTACGCCGACCTCATCGATGAGATGTACCGCTGACCGATCCACACGAGAGGACATCCCTCATGCCCCGGGTTCTGACCGAACAACGCCGTGATTTCGTCGACGCCGTGGCCGACTTCTGCCGGCGCGAGTGCGGCACCCAACAACAACGAGACGCGCTGACCCAACCGCACGACGAGGGGATCTACGCCAAGCTCGCCGACGCCGGCTGGCTGGGCATCTCGTTGCCCGAGGAGTTCGGCGGTGCCGGTCAGGGCATGACCGAGCTGTGCCTGCTCCTGGAGGAGACCGCCTACGGGCGCGTCCCGATGGGCGGTTTCGCCACCTCGATCATCTCGGCCGCCGCGTACGAGAAGTTCGCAGCCGACGAGCAGAAGAAGCTCGTGCTCGAAGGCGTCATCCGCGGCCGGGTCGAGGCGATCTCGATGTCCGAGCCCGGCGCGGGATCCGACGTCGGCGCGCTGACGTGCCGAGCGGACGAGGTCGACGGCGGCTGGCGGATCAACGGGCAGAAGACGTGGTGCTCCAACGCCCACATCGCCGATCACATCCTGCTCATCGCCCGCACCTCGAAGGAATCCTCGAAGCACGAGGGCCTCACGCAGTTCATGGTGCCCACGTCAGCCGAGGGCCTGCGGATCAGCGGCATCGACACGATGGGCGGACGCGAGGTCAACGACCTGTACTTCACGGACTGCTTCGTACCCGACGAGTCCGTCGTCGGCACCGTCGGCCGAGCCTGGCACCAGCTCATGGCCGGCCTGAACCTCGAGCGCATGATCCTCGGCGCGAGCATGCTCGGGGCCGCCCGGCGCGCGTTCGACGACACCCTCGACTACGTCAGGCAGCGCGAGCAGTTCGGGCGTCCGATCGGCTCGTTCCAAGCGCTCAAGCACCGCATCGCCGACATGGCCACCGAGCTCGAATGCGCGCAACTGCTGGTCTACAGCGTGGCCGCGCAGATCGACGCCGAACCTGACAGGGTCTTCGCACGCGAGGCGTCGATGGTCAAGCTCAAGTGCACCGAACTCGCCAAACACGTGTCGCTGGAAGGCATGCAGATGCTCGGCGGCTACGGCTACACCACCGAGTACGGCATGGAATCGATGCTGCGCTCCACCGTGGTCTCCACCGTCTACGGCGGCACCAGCGAGATCCAGCGCGACATCATCGTGCAAGACCTACGGACTCTGAACCAACCAACTCGCTTCGCCCCGGGCCCGGAAGCCGAGAGAAGGCTCGACAACAGTCTTCCCCGGGCTTGTTGACATGCCGTCAACGAAGCGTCCGCCCGGCACTGCTTGGAGGCCGGGCGGACGCTTCGTGCGGGTGTGCCGTTACAGGCGCACGGTGGTGGTGGCGACGATGTCGAGCGCGCTCGTCCCGATGTGCAGGGTGTACTCGCCCGGCTCGTGCTGCCAGCCGTCGTCCCAGTGGGCCAGGTCGCGCACGTGCACCGGGACGCGCACGTCCACGACTTCCCCGGCCTCAGCGCGCACGGTGGCGAAGCCGACCAGCCAGCGGACGGGCCGATCGACCGCGGAGTCGGGGCGCGAGGCGTAGACCTGCACGACGTGCTTGCCCGCTCGGCCACCCGTGTTGCGCGCGGTCAGTCCGACCGTGGTGACGCCGTCGGTGACCGGAGTCGTGGTCACATCGGTCAGGCTCCAGGTCGTGTAGCCGAGTCCGTGCCCGAACGGGTAGGCCGGTGCCGCTCCGGCGCGCAGCCAGGCGCGGTAACCGATGTGGATGTCCTCGTCGTAGGCGAGCGTCCCGTCCACGGGCGTCACGTCGAGCACCGGGACGTCGTCGAGGGCGGCCGGCCACGTGGTGGGCAGCCTGCCGCCGGGCTCGCGTGCGCCGGTGAGGAGGTCACCGACGGCCGCGCCGTACTCCTGCCCTGCGAAGTAGTTGAGCACGATCGCCGCGGCCTGCTCCCGCCACGGCAGCAGCACCGGGGCACCCGAGTTGACCAGCACGACCGTGCGCGGGTTCGCCGCGAGCACCGCCTGCACCAGATCGTCCTGGCGTCCGGGCAGGCTCAGGTCGGTGCGGTCGTAGCCTTCCGACTCGACGCGGGAGTTCGTGCCCACCACGACCACCGCGACATCGGCCCCGGCGGCAGCCCGGGCCGCATCGGCGATCAGCTCATCGGCATCCACGTCCGCCGGTTCGGTGCCGATGGTGATGCTCAACGCGTTGCTCAGGCCACCGTCCACGCGCTGCGGACTGAATTCCACGCGCAGTCGCACGCTGCACCCGGATCGGAACTGCACCGGCGCCGACACCGCGGGCGGCGACAAGAACGCGGCGCCGAGGTCGGTCCCGACGGCCTCGGTGGTGCGCTCGGCAACCAGCTCGCCATCGGTGAAGATGCGGCCGGTGCCCACCGACGCGAAGCCGAAGCGCTGCGGGCCGGATTCGGCCGGTGTGTAGTCGGTTTCGAAGACCAAGGTCGCCAGCTCGCCGATGGGCGCGTCCCCGCCGAAGTAGACCAGCCCGCTGGCCAGCCGATCCTCGGTGAACAGCAGTGAACCCTGGGCGTCGAGCATCTCGACGCGCGCCCCGAGCTCGCCGGTGACGGGGTTGCGCATCGCGTCGCGGTCGAGCTCGGCGAGCCCTTCCTGCACGATCGCGCCCAACGAGTAGGACACCTCGGCGTCCGGGAACGCCGCACGCACGCCGTCCAGCGGGGACACGACCCGTTCGGGCAGGACGGTGGCGCTCCCGCCGCCCTGGCTGCGAGCGTGCAGCGCGTTGTGACCGATCACGGCGATGCGGGCCGGTTCGACCAGCGGCAGGATGCCGTCGTTGGCCAGCAGCACGGAGCCCTCCACGGCGGCCTCCCGGGCGAAGGCGGCGCCGTCCTCCGAGCGCGGCGGTTCGACCGGTTCGAAGCCCTCCAGCGCACCGACGCGTGCCGCCAGGTGCAGGATGCGGCGCACCTTGCGGTCGATGACGGCTTCGTCGATGGCACCGCTGCGCACCGCCTCGACCAGCGCGTCTCCCCACGGTCCCCGCGGACCGGGCATCACCAGGTCCTGCGCGTGCTTCGCGCTCCGAACGCTGCGCACGGCGGTCCAGTCGCTGATCACCACGCCGTCGAAGCCCCACTCGCTGTTCAGCGGTGTCTCCAGCAGCTCGTTCTCCGTGGCCGTGGCGCCGTTGATCGAGTTGTAGGCGCTCATCACCAGCCACGCCCGCTCCTGCACCACGGCGTCCTCGAACGCCCGCAGGTAGACCTCCCGCAGGGCGCGTTCGCTCACCCGCACGTCGACGGTGAACCGGTCGGTCTCGAAGTCGTTGGCCACGTAGTGCTTCGGGGTGGCCCCGACGCCGTTGTCCTGCAACCCCCGCACGTAGGCGGCAGCGAGCCGGGCGGTGAGCAGCGGGTCCTCGCTGAACGCCTCGAAATGCCTGCCGCCCAGCGGAGAGCGATGCAGGTTGATCGTCGGCCCCAGCACCACGTCGACACCCTTGCGGCGTGCCTCCACGGCCGCGACCGCACCGTATCGGGCTGCGATGCCGGTGTCCCAGGACGAGGACAACGAGGTCGCCGACGGCAGGTTCAGCGACGGCGAACGCTCGTCCCACACCTCACCACGCACCCCGCTCGGGCCGTCCGAGACGACCATCCGCCGCAAGCCGATCTCCTCGATCGGCCACGTCGTCCAGAAGTCGCGGCCGGTCAGCAGCCGGACCTTCTCCTCCAGTCCGAGCTTGCCGACGAGGTCATCGATGCGGTCGTCGGTGGCAGTCATGCGCAGGTTTCCCCTCTGTTGAACGTCAGCTCGTCGCACGAATGCCTGCGACGTACTTCTCGACCCTGGCCAGCATGTCGGCGTCGTGCGGTCCCCACTGCGGCTGCGGCGTGCCGGGCCCGGTGTAGGGGGCGTCGGCGTAGTGCCGCTGGTATTCGGCCAGCTTCGCCTCGAGCTCGCGGCGGATCTCGGCGTGCGCGGGGTCGTCGGCGACGTTGTTCAGCTCTGCCGGGTCGTCGCGGAGGTCGTAGAGCTCCCACTCCGGTTCGAAGATCCGCTCCGAGGCTCCGGGCACGCCGAGTCCGGCTCCGTAGTAGTGGATGAGCTTGTGGTCGGCGGTGCGGATGCCGTAGTGGGCGGGGGCGTTGTGGATGGGATCGTCGTGCTCCCAGTACCGGTAGTAGACGGCGTCCGGCCAGTCATCGACCTGCTCGCCGCGCAGCAGCGGGAGGAAGCTGCGTCCTTGCGCGGCCGGCAGCACCTCGGCGGCGTCGAGCCCGCACGCGTCGAGGAACGTCGGCGCGAAGTCGGCGTTGGTGATGATCTCCTCGCACCGGCTTCCCGGGGCGATGTGCGCGGGCCACCGGATGAGCATGGGCATCTGCAGCGACTGGTCGAACATCAGCCGCTTGTCGAACCAGCCGTGGTCGCCCAGGAAGAACCCCTGGTCGGAGGTGTAGACGACGAGCGTGTTCTCGGCGAGCCCGGTGTCGTCGAGGTGGTCGAGCAGGCGTCCGACGTTGTCGTCGATGGACTGGATGCACTGCAGGTAGTCGCGCATGTAGATCTGGTACTTCCAGCGCATCCGCGCCTCGCGGTTCTCCGGCCCGCGCAGGTGTGCGGGGACGTCGGACTTGAGGTCCTCGGCGCCCAGGTCGTCGGCGATGGTCATGTGCACCCCGCGCACGGCCTTGCTGCGGGTGCCGTGGTCGTCGAAGAACGTCGCGGGCTCCGGGATGGCGCCGTCGGCGTAGAGGTGCCGGTGCTTCTCATCCGGGACCCACGGGCGGTGCGGTGCCTTGTGGTGCACCATCATGCAGAACGGCTTGTCCTGGTCGCGGTTGTCGAGCCAGTCGATGGCCTGGTCGGTGACGATGTCGGTGGCGTAGCCCGGCACCGTCGAGGCACCGGTGGCGTCGATCATCTCGGGGTCGACGTAGTCACCTTGGCCGGGGAAGATCGTCCACTCGTCGAACCCGCGCGGTAGTGACCGCCCGTGCTCTCCGAGGTGCCACTTGCCGAACAGCGCTGTGGCGTAACCGCTGTCGCGCAGCGCCTCGACGAACGTCGGTACCCGGTAGTCCATTTCGGTCCAGATGGACGACACTCCGTTGATGTGGCTGTAGGTCCCGGTGAGGATCGTCGCGCGGGACGGACTGCAGATCGCGTTGGTGCAGTACGTCGCGTCCATCCGCATGCCCTCATCGGCGATCCGGTCCAGGTGCGGGGTCGTGTTGACCCGGCTGCCGTAGGCCGAGATCGCGTGCGCCGCGTGGTCGTCGGACATGATGAAGACGATGTTCGTGCGTGTCACCGGTTCCTGCTTTCGCTGATCGGTCATCGTGCTGTCAGGAGGCGTCGAGCTCGGGGTCCAGCACGAGGTGCTCGTGGGGACCACCGCGGACCTCCTGCATCAGCAGCCGTGCGCTCTCCGCCCC
Source organism: Saccharopolyspora sp. NPDC049357 (assembly GCF_040677225.1). Classification (NCBI taxonomy): domain Bacteria; kingdom Bacillati; phylum Actinomycetota; class Actinomycetes; order Pseudonocardiales; family Pseudonocardiaceae; genus Saccharopolyspora; species Saccharopolyspora sp. NPDC049357. The sequence continues at coordinate 215,236 of NZ_JBFAQJ010000001.1, forward strand.
GGCCCGTTCGAGAGGCAGGCGCGAATAGGCGAGGTTGGGCCAGATGCGCGTCGAGGGCGTTCCACCTGCCATCGCGCCGACGAAGATTCCGTCAGCGCGCACCCGCGGGGTCGACATCACCGCCTCCACGTCGGCTCCCCACGAGCACACCACGGCAACCGCCTCGGGCTTCTCGTGCGTCGCCTCGATGGCGGTGCCGACTCGCGCGGCGACCTCGCGCGCGTGGTCGTCGGTGCGAGCCGGGGACGCTTCGAACTCCCGCAACCGCTCGCTGGTCAGCCCGGTCGAGACGACCCCGAGGGACAGCGACGGGTGCTCGGCGAGTGCGCGCAGCATCGCCTGCTCCCGCTGCCGGTTCGCGCGCGAGGCAACCTCGGGCTGGACGTGCAGCACGACGCGGAAACCGCGGTCGGCGACGTGCTCGATCATCTGTCGCGCACCGCGCGCATAATCGAAGTCCACCGTGGAATACGAGGCGTCGTCCGCGGGCTCGCCGCAGTCGAGCGCGACGAGCGGCAGTCCTTCGAGCCGTGAGGCGTCGGCGAAGGCCTGGGGCACCGCTTCGTCGTCGTGGCCGACGAACACGATGCCGTCGAGCCTGCCGCTCCGGTAGTCCTCGAGATAGGCCCCGCTGGCGGGGTCGGAGAGGATGGTGAGGTGCATCCGCTTCTCGGCGAGCGCGACGCTGGCCCCCTGCACGATCGCCGCGAAACGCGGATTGGTGAGCGGTTTGGTCACCAGCATGCCGACGATGTGGCTCGAGCGGGAGCGCAGCGACCGGGCGACGCTGTTGGGGATGTAGCCGAGCTCCTTGGCGATGCGCCGCACGCGCGCCCGGGTCTCGGCCGACAGCACCACCTTCGACGAGTCGTTGAGGACGTAGGACACCGTCGAAACCGACACGCCGGCGCGCTCCGCGACGTCCTTCAGGGTCGGTCGCATCATGCCTCCCGGGTCCGCGCGCCGTGTCGGGCGTCGAGCTCGGCGGCCTGCGCGGCCACGCGGGCTCTGCTGAGCGGGAACAGCGTCAGCACGGCAGCCGCAACGGCGAAGAGGACTCCGGGCACCAGTGTCGCCAGCGCGTAGATCCCCTCGACCGTGGAGTCGCTCTGGACGGGTTTGCCGCTCTGGAACCCGACGAACGCCAGGGCGTAGCCACCGATACCACCGGAGACGGCTTGGCCCACCTTGCGAGCCCAGGTGTTGATCGAGTAGATCGACCCGTCGTCGCGCTCACCGCTGCGCAGTTCCTCGGAGTCGATGACGTCGGCGATGACCGCCCAGACGAGCAGGTTGTAGAACCCGATCCCGAAGCCCGCCAGCAGGTTCAGCGTGACGAAGACCCACGGATCGCTGACCCGCAGCGCGAAGAGCAGGAGGTAGACGGCCGCCGCGCCGAGCAGCGCGACGATGAGCACTTCCTTCTTGCCGAACCGCGACGCGAAGCGCGCGGCGATCGGGGCGAGGAGGAGACCGGGCACGTACATCGCCAGTTGCGCGGGACCGGACATCGCGCCGTTGTTGAAGTGGTAGAGCCACAGGTAGGCGGCCATCGTCGACAGGAACAGGCTCGCCAGCATGATGATGATGTTCGACGCGATCACCACGAGCAGCGGTCGGCTACCGGCCAGGACGCGGAGCAGGCGGCCCAAGCCGCGGCGCTCGGCCGGCTCCGGCGCCTCGACGCGCTCGCGCACCCCGGCGTGGCACAGGAAGTAGAACAACGCCGCGCACGCCGAGAACACCAGCGCGGTGGCGAAGAACCGGAACGGCACGATCTGCGACCTGCCGTCGACCATCCCGTAGATGAGCAGTGGCGGCACCAAGGACACGATCAGTCCGGCGCTGTTGGCCCCGAGCCCGCGGAACACCGACAGCGACGCGCGGTGGCTCGAGTCCTCGCTGATGACCGAGACCATCGAGCCGTACGAGATGTTCGTGGTCGTGTAGAAGATCGATCCCCACACGAGGTAGGTCACCGCCGCGTAGCCGAGCTTGACCGGGTAGTCCCAGTCGGCGATGAACGGCGCGTACATGAACGTGCTGGCCACCGCCACGGGAATCGCCATACGAGCGATCCACGGCCGGAAACGACCACCCCGGCCGGGCGTGTGCCGGTCGAGGAAGCGGCCCCAGCCGACATCGGTGAACGCGTCGATCAGCCTGGCGATCAGGAACACCGTGCCCACGTGCGCCGCGTTGAGCCCGGCGACGTTGGTGTAGTACACGGTCAGGTAAGCCGAGGCGAAGATGAAGGTGAAGTCGTTGCCGAGGTCGCCGAACAGGTAGCCGACCCGGTCGCGCCACCCGAAGGCGCGCACCACCGGGCGCTGTTGTGCGGCGTGCACGTTGGTCATCTGCGGAGCCCTCTCCATTGAGTCAGCTCCACTGAAGCTAAGTACTCAAACGTTTGAGCTCAAAGCTCAATCGGTTAATCCCAGCATCCGGGAGAAAATTGCTGTGCAGCGGCGTTGGACGGCCTCGCTCGACGGGTCGCGAACTCGTTCACCCCACGGGTCTGCTGGCTCCCTCATCGGCGGCAGCGCGTGCTCGCATGCCCAGCAGTGCGTCCACGCAGAGGAAGGCGAGCAGCGAGATTCCCAGCAGTGGCACCGCGCAGCCGACACCGATGACCACCAGCACGCCGCCGAGCAGCACGGGTTCGGGCAGTCCGCGCCAGGCGCCGCGCGCCGGTGGGTTGCCGAACCCGCGGGTGGGGCGGCGCAGCCACCACATCCTGCAGCCCCAGATGATCACGCTGATGACCGCGATCATCAGCACGGCGAGGACGACCTGGTTCAGCCAGCCGAACAGCAGACCCATGTGCGCGTCGACGCCCCATCGGGACAGCTTGGCCATCAGGGGATAGTCGGCGAACCGGACGCTGTCGGTGATCTGCCCCGTCACGGGGTGAATCGCCACGGAATCCTGCTGGGTGGGCCAGCTGCGCCCCATCTCCTGCACGGTGTAGGCGGCACCGATGTGCTCCGACGGGCTGATCTCCACCCGCCCGGTCAACCCGTGGTTGATGGCGACCTGCCGAACCTGGTCGTAACCGATGTCGATCCGCCTGCTCGACTGCTCGAACGAGACGCGCATCGGAAGCCCCTCGGCAACCGTCGGTGTCTCCCAGGACAGCGCCTCGCGCAGCTTCGCGATGTTGCCCCCGGCGAAGGACGACCAGGTCAGCCCGGTCGCGGAGAGGAACAGCAAGCCGAGCCCGATGCCGGCACCGGTCAAGCCGTGCCACGACAGCACACGCGTCCGGCCAGGCGGCCGGATCCGAAACTTCCGGGTCGCGCGCCGCCGACCGAACCACAGGGCGAAGCCGCCGAGCACCACCACCCACAACCAGCTCGCCGCCAGCTCGCTGTAGATCCGCCCGAGGTCGCCGAGGTGCAGGCCGCGGTGCAGTTCCGATACCCACGCGCGCAGGGGCAGGGCCTGGTTGCTGCCGTAGGTGTCCAGCACACCGCGGATCTCGGCGTCGTGCGGATCGACGAACACCGTGCGGTAGTAGCTCTCCGGCAAATCCTCAGCCGTGAAGATCACCTGCGTGGTGTCGGTGGGACTCGCGGCCGGACGCACCGCCTTGAGTTCAGCCTCGGGCAGTGCGTTTCGCGCGACGTTGACCTGGGTCGACAGCAGCACCTGAGCCTCGGAGGCAGGCACGTGCAGCTGCTGTCCGTACATCGCCTCCTCCAGCTGCGGTGTGAGCACGTACAGCAGGCCGGTGATCGCGGCGGTCAGGATGAAGGGCGCGACGAGCACACCGGCGTAGAAGTGCAGGCGCAGCAGCAGCGGTCGCAGCGCGGCCCACCGGGTGGTGCGATCCTCAGGAGCAGCCTTGTCGATGACCTCGATCGTTTTGGGTTCACCTACGACCACGGCGTGGGCCTTCCTGTTTCAACGAGTGCTTCAGAACGAGGAAAGGGAGCTTCTCCACCTGGGGCCGGCTCATTTCCGTCTCCAGACATGAACAACGCTATGCACGAGCGCTTCTCAGGAAACCTTAACAGTATCTTGGGTCAATTCTCATGTGCTCGGTGTTACCTCGTGATTCCAGCCGTCGACAACGGAATCGGAACGCACCCTAGGCCGCGAGGTGTTGCACCGATGTCGATCGCCGGTAAAAACCATGTTCGCGCCTTCTCATCCGATTGCGGAGAATCTGCGGAACCAATTCGAATCTCAGGAATGAATCGCGAAATTAGTGACACCGAGACGCCGGTCGGGTGTGGCGCAAAAGCGGCCGCCACCAGCACGTTCTGCGACGGCAGCGGGGCCGCTGGATGTCACGAATTTGCCCGGCGGACCACCGATCGCTCGTCGACCTTCCGCGAACAGCGCTCGCACACCGGCTCGCGGTGGCTCGGCATCAATGAGCGGGTTTAGCACGGGCGTCACACTTCGGACACCGGCGGACGATGACGCGGTTGTTTAAATGGCTTCGAACAGAACCTATTTTCCGCGGCCACCGAGCCCGGCAGGAGGAACATGACAGGCACCGGAGGCCATTTCACCGCCGACGACATCGCGCATCAGGAGCACGCCGTGGTCCCGGAACAGCCCGCACCCGGCGACGAGGCCGACCTGTCCGAACTCGTCGAGCTGCTGTCCACCGACCTGGAGGACGCGATCGCAGCGACGCTCGACCAGCGCTCGGCCGAGCCGGCGCGCCGGTTCGCCCGACGAGTCGCGGAGACCGACCTCCTCGTGGCCCTCGGCGAACCGGAGCCGGACGAGATCGCGGAAACCCTCGGCAGCACGGTGCTGTTCGTGCTGGTGGTCAACCGGTTGACCCGAGCACTGCACGCCTCGCCGGACGAAGGCCTGGCCGGTGCGGCAGTGGCCGCGCTGCGCGAGCACATCGGAACCGAGTGCGCCGCACTGGCCCACGAGGCGATCGGTCTGCTGGACGGTCCAGAACCTCAGGAGCATGAGATCGATCTGGGCGACGACCTGCTGTTGTCGCTCGTCCTATTGGCCGCGGGGTTCGCGCTGCGCGACTGCCAGAACAGCCCTGAACTCCTCCGCCCCCGCGAACAGTGCCGGCACGACGAGGACAGCACCGTGAGCTGAGGCAGCATTCCGGGCAACGAACACCGAACGTCACAAAGCCGTCACTCGGCAAATACGCATCTGACATCCACCTTCCCCAGAGTGCTCCTCGTGCGGTTGACGAAGTTCACGGACCTGTCCCTGCGAATCGTTCTGCGGCTCGCTCAAGGAGATGACATCAGGCGCATCACCGCCAAAGAGGTGGCCATGGCGGTGGGTGCGCCGCACACCCATGTCGCGAAGGCGGTCAGCAAGCTCCAGCACCTGGAGGTCGTGGACGCGCGCCGCGGTCGCGGCGGTGGCCTCACGCTCACTCCGCTGGGCAGGAAGGCGTCGGTGGGCTGGATCGTCCGCGAGATCGAGGGTTCCGGCGACGTGGTCGGCTGCGTTGACGACCCGCCGTGCCCGTTGCTGCGCGCTTGCGCACTGCGTGGGGCGCTGCGGGTGGCGCAGGAGGCGTTCTACGCATCGCTGGATCCGCTCACGGTTCGAGACCTGGTGACAGGACGCGAGACGTGGCTCGGGCAACCCTCGTATTCCGACGCGGGCTGAGCCGATTTCGTCCGCATTCGAGGAATTCACAGTGGAGGTCGGGGATGACACCAGGCACGACAGCTTTCGAGCAGACCACGAAGCCCTCTCGGCCGGCGCTCGCCGCCTTCCCCACCGCACCTCGCCGCAGCGCAGCGCCTGCGGATTCTAGTGTCCTGGCCGCGCTCTCATCCCCGGCACTCCGCGCGTGGATGCGAACCTACCGAGGCAGCACCGAGGCTCGCTGAGCCGGGCGTCGACGGGTGCGTCGCCTGCACCTGATCAGGCGACGCACCCGTCCTCGCTCGGCGATTGCTGACCTACACCGTTCGGGGTTTGCCGGGATCCGAGAGCGCTTCCCGCAACTCCGCGACCTCCGGCGGCCAGGCCCTGATGAAGAGATCCACCGCCCGCCCCAACTGCATGCGCAGCCGCCGTCGGAAATCAGTCAGTTGCGATCGGTCGAACGGCCGGGTGCTCAACTCGAAGAAGAGCAGTCCGCGACCGGTCACGGCCAGCAGCGCGTGGACGGGACCGGAATCCGCCATCGGCTGCGTGCACACCCAGGCGACTGCCAGCCGCTGCACCCCGGCTGACGGTTCGGGCAGTTCGCCCGGGTCTATCGGCGGGAGCGACTTGGTGGTCAGTCCCCAGCGAACGAGGTACTGGTCGATGGTGGCCGGGCCGAGGCTGGTGCCGAACCGGTCGCGGATCAACTCCGCGACCGCCCGTCGCGTCCACAGCAGGTACGGCAAACCCGCGCGCTCCGGAGGGCCGGCGGAGATCGTCTGGACCACCCACCCCTGCTGCGACGGGAGCAACGCCATCCGCGACCCGGCGCGCCTGCCCTTCTTCCGGACGACGAACGCCTGCTCGCCGTTCGAGCGGTACTCGCGCACCCAGTTGCCGACGGATTTGCGGGAGATCCCGTGGTTCTGGGCGACGCAGCTCATCGACAGGCCGGCTTCGACCTCGGCGACGACCTGCCGTCGCAACTTCTGCAACGCGTCCGCGGACAGGCTTCGGGCGCCGCCGTGCAACCGGTTCTCGCATTCCACTCGTAGCTCCCTCCTGGGAATTCGTCGCTGCGTTCTCGCGCCCCGCCCGGCGATGCCGCGCACGCGACCTGCCCGCGGCAGCCGGCACTGCGCCGACCGCTGCCGCGCGGAACGGTCGGCGCAGTGGCCTCAGCCGATGGTCTGACCGATCCACTCGCGGTACGCGGTGGCATCGGTGTAGATCGACGGGGCGGTGCCGCAGACGGGGACCACGCTGCCGAGTCGGCTCGTGACCCCGGTCAAGCGCCAGTCGCCGGGAGAACCTTCCAACTGCGGGCCGCCCGAGTCACCGAAGCAGGCGTTGTCGAGCAGGAGTTCCTGACTGCCGGTGCAGATCTCAGTCGGGCCGTCGACACCGCCCAGCGCGCATCCCGCATCGGCCGCGACTTGCGTTCCGATCTGCTGCAACTGCTCGGGCGGCTGCCCGCAACCCCGCAACGGGCAGGTCAGACCCCAGCCGATGATCCTGGACGGGGTGCCGGTGGCACCCGAGCTGTCGGCGACCCGGATCGGTGTCTGCGAGGTCGCTCGATCCAGCCTGAGCAACGCGATGTCGCCGTTCGGGCCGTTCGTGGCGTAGTCCGGGTGCACGACGATCTGGGACACACCGCGCTCGGTCCCGCCCCGGGTGTGGTCCGGGCTTCCGATGCGGAGCCCGAGATCGGCCGGGCTCGCCTCCTGCACGCAATGCGCGGCGGTGAGCACCCACTGGTCGGCGACGAGCGAGCCGCCGCAGCTGTGTTGGCCCTGCCGCTGCAGCGATGCCATCCAGGGGTACTGCTCGGTGGCGGTGTGACCGCCCGTGACCAGCGTTCCCGGACTGCTGTTGATCAGCTCTCCCGATGCGCCGGCCACCGCCGGTGCGACACCGTGGCCCAGCAGCGCGGCCGTCAGGACGGCCAGCAGTGCGGAGGTTCTTCTCATGGGACTCCTCTCCCGCCGCGTCCTCCAGGAAGCGGGCGCGATCGCCGTGCGCTGGAGGACGGAGCGGTTCACTGGGGTTGGAAACGAGATCCGTGCTGAGACGCGCGTGTCAGACCGCGTGGACGTTGCCTTGCTCGTCGATGTGGACGTTCACCGTTGCCAGCGGTGCTTTCGCCGGGCCTGCAACGGGAGCTCCGCTGGCGGGATCGAACTCGGCGCCGTGGCACGGGCACTGGAGTTTCGACTCACCGGCGTTGACGGTGCAGCCCTTGTGGGTGCAGGTCGAGTCGAAGGCCTTGACGGTGCCGGGTTCCGGCTGCGAGACCAGCACCGGCTTGCCGTCGGGCCCGGGAACGGAAACCACGCCACCGACCGGGACCTGCGACACGGTGGTGAGCGTGAACATCTGCCCGGGTTGTGCCGGCTGTTCCGGAGCGGCCGCGGGCTCGGCGTCATCGGCGCAGGACGTCAGCGCCCACGCTCCCGCCACGGCTCCGGTGCCTGCGATCAGCGTGCGGCGGCCCACGTGAATTCCGGTTTCGTGCTCCACGATGTGTTCCCTCCTCATCGGACTACTTCATTCCCGGCGAACCGGACTGCGGCGGCGTCGGTCCACACCGACCGCGCCCCCGAATCGCCGATCCGCACCACCTGCACCGTCGACCCGGCGCTGAACACGATCGCGCCGGTGATCAACACGACGGCCACGAGCCGCCTCGGCATTCCTGCGATTCCGGTTCCGCCTCGCACGCGAAGCCCCCACAGGTGGACGGCCACCGACCACAGGGCCAGTCCGGCGACCCAGGGCAGCAGCCCCTCAGCGAGTTCGGCATGGGTTGCGGTCTGCGCGGAGACCTGAACTTCCTCGATCAGCGATTCACCGGAGCTCTCCGCGATCGGCACGCTGATCGCCGCTGATAGCGCCAGTCCCGGCGTGATCCAGCCCAATCGCTCGCGAGCCGCCGGCCAGATCACTGAAACGAGCACGGTGAACGCGGCCGCAGGTACGAGCACGACGACGAGGTGAACCACGAGCGGGTGCAGCGGAATTCCATCGATCCCCGTGGGAAGCAGGCTCGGAACCACGCTCTTCTCCTTTCGACACACCACATTGGACTGAGCGTTCATCACTGCGGTTTCGGCATCTCCAGGGACGGCGCGGTGGGCCGGGTGGGCACGAGAGCGCCCACCCCGTCGGTGATGTCGCCGATCATCGTCCCCACCGGGCACAGCACCGGCGCCTTCTCCAGAGCCGGGCCGCACTCGGCCGGTGGTTCGGGAGGTGGCGCGGTCGGTGGGGCCGGTGCGGTCGGTCCTTCCGGTGGGACGGGCTCGGGGGCAGGGGCCGGCCCAGCGGGATCGGCTCCGGGACCTGGGTTGCTGTCGAATCCGGCGGACTCCGCCACCAAGTCGACTCCGGCGCCGTCCCGCACCGGATGGACACCGGTTTCGTACCTCCGGATCCATCCGATCACGATGTCCACGTAGGTGTTCGAATGGTTGTAGCGCAGCAGAGCTCCACGCAGTCCGTCCATCGTGGACATGTCGGTGCCGTTCGCGCACAGGTACCGCCCTGCCGACAGCGTCGCGTCGAAGACGTTCTGCACGTCCGCCCGCCCATCAGCCGATCCGTCGACGGCCCAACCCGCCCAGGTCGATGCGATGAACTGCATGGGGCCTGCCGCGCGGTCCCACCCACCACCGTTGCGGATGGCGGCGTTGCCGCTGGTCCCGTTGAGCGGAGGCCCGTAGATGGGCGTGCGCATCGTGCCGTCGAGCGTCACGTCTCCGTTGCGCGCGTGGTGCGACTCGACCCGTCCGATCCCGGCCAGCACCGCCCACGTGAGCCCGCAGCTCGAGTCGGTGACAGCTTGGACGGCGGCGGCACGTTCGTACGCGCTCAGCACGGTCGCCGGAATCCCCAACGCTCCTTCCCGAACCGGTGCGGGCGAGGGCGGTACGGCCGGCAGAGGCGGTGGTGGATCGAGGAACAGCGGCGTTCCCCCGTCCACGGCCGCACGCGTCGGTGGTGCCGCGCCGGCGCCGGGTCGGGAAGCCGTTTCCGTCCCCGGCACCATCCCGTCCACCGCGGCCAGCGCGAACAGCCCCGCCAACAACGCCGTGGCGGTGCGGGCCCGCGTGCGGTGCTCGGCGCGATCGAGCAGGAACCCGGTGGGCACGTCACTCACCTCCCACGGCGGTCGCGCGTCGCCGCCGGAGGGTGTTGATCGCCCCGTCGGCCAGCACGAACAGCACGAGGCTCGCCCCCAAGACCGGCAGCGCCCACGTCAGCACGACCACTGCGAGCACGACGAGAACCAGCCAGCGCCGGGAGAGCTGTCTCCACACCGGCGGCGGCAGTGAGGCCCACCGTCCGCGATACGGGTTGTGCACCCACCACATCCGGTATCCGAGTGCCACCAGGGCGAACAGCCCGACGGCCAGCACCGCGAGCACGATCTGGTTGGCGAGACCGAACAGCGTTCCGGTGTGGAACTCGACGGCGACCGCCGAGAACTTGGCGCCGAACGAGTAGTCCTCCCAGCCGGTCTTCTCGACCACCCGCCCGGTGGCGGCCTCGATCACGAGGCTGTCCCGCTGCAGCGGCAGTCCCGGCGAGTGCTCGACGACCGCGTAGCCGCCGCTGGCGTGCGGTGGTCGCACGATCAGCTCGCCCCGCAGTCCCTGGGCCGCGGCGATCTCGACTGCGCGGTCCACTCCGATGTCCGCGGCAACGGTCTGAGCGTCAGGTCCGGTCGCCGCGCTCTGCGTCGTCCGTGCGGGCTCCGGGCTCGCGGCCAGCGGTGATCCCGGAATCTCGGGCAGAACTCCCGGCAGGAGGTCGGACGGGTCGGGCAACGGCAGTCCGGGAATCAGCGGAAGCAGCGGCTCTGACGGAGGCGGCGGTTCCGGCGCGGGTTGCGGCGGCGGGACCGGGCTCGGCTCCGGTTCCGGCGGCGCCGGCCGCTCATGGGACGGCGTTCCGGGATCGCTGGGCGGCGTCTCCGGCGCGCTCGCCCCCTCCCCTGGCGCGCTCGGCTCCCACGAGTTCCCGCCCGACGGATCCGGTTCGGTGGTCCGGGGTGGGGCCGCGGCCGGGGGTGCAGCGGGAACCTCCAGCGGCGGAGGCGGCGGTACCGGGAGCGCACCGGGCAGCGGCGGTCCGGGAGGCGAGCCGGTCGCGGGCAGCGCTGCGACGCTCGGGGCGCCCATCGACACCGGATCGGTGCGCTGGTCGGCGCGCCCACCCGCGTGTTCGGACATCACCAGCCCCGACACCGACAGCGCGAGCACACCGAGGGTGAGCCACACGCCGAGCGGACCGTGCCACGCCCGCAGCCGCCACCACGGTTCCCGCACTCCCCGCGCGCCGACCGGGAGCAGGAGTTCCCGCCAGCTCGGCCGGTTGCGCCTGCGCGGTTGCGCGAGCCACACGACCAACCCGCCGATCGTGATCACCGGAAGCCAGCTCGCGGCCAGTTCCGCGTAGACCCGGCCCGGTTCGCCGAGCCGCAGGTTGCTGTGCAGTTCCCGCAGCCACACGTTCGCGGGCAACCGATGTCCAACGGTCGTGAGCTCCCCGTTGATGAAGTTCGTGTACGGGTCCACGAACACGGTCCGCCCCTCCTCCGGCCCGGTCAGATCCGGCACCGAGAGCACCACCCGCGTCGTTCGGCCGGGCTCCGGTGGCGTGATCACCTCGCGGACGGTGCCCTCGGGGTGTGCGGTGAGCGCCGCCTGAACCTGCTCGGAGACCGGTCGCGGGGTGCTGATCGGCGCGTTCGCGTACAGCTGCCGGTGGTAGAGGTTGTCGTGGATCTGCGGGCTGAAGACGTAGATCAGCCCCGTCACGCACAGCACCAGCACGAACGGCGCGACCACGATTCCCGCCAGGAAGTGCACCCGGCGAGCCACCAGGCGCAGCCCGGTCATCGGGTTGGCCGTCGGGCGGCGCTTCGCCGAGGTGGGAGGGCGATCGGTTTCCGCCATGGACACGGCAGGCTCCTTCCAGGGAGGCCGGGCGCCCGTCGGGTGGGGCGCCCGGCCTGGTCTCAGTGCACGTCGAGCGGCTGGGCGACCGTCTGCGCGCCGCCGTCGGGGGTGCGCACGTTGAGCACGACCGCCCACTTGCCCGGTTCGGGCAGCGACGCCGCGCCGACCGCGTGCCCGGGGCCGCCGCCGGAGCGCAGCGCGAGCGGAGCCGAGGCACCCTTCTCCCTGGCGAGCAGGCCGGCGACGCGGACCGCGTCGGTCGGGCGACCGGCTTCGTCGAGGACGGTGATGTGGGTGTCGAGCCGGATGCGGCCGTTCTCCTCGGCGGGAATCAGCGCCAGGTCGATCGAGCCCTGGCCACCGGGTTTGCCGGTGTCGTAGGCGAGCCGGAACGGGCCGGGCTGCTGCCGGATCGAGGCGGGTGTGGGGCTGTCGTTCCGCGCGTGGGCGGTGTCCGGTGCTTGCGCGAGCACGAGCGCCGAGGTCGCGCCGACGAGGACCGCCGCGACGCCGATCCCGACGCCGGCCATGGTGCGCAGCGTCCGGGGCTCGGCCGATCCCCGTTCCACGGATTCGACGGCGAGAGCGCGCTGCCGTCGCAACCGGATGCGGAGGACGGCGCTGACGACCACCAGCAGCACGGCGAGCGCCACCAAGCCGATCGCGAGCCAGCCCGGTTCGCCATCTCGCACTGCCTGCCACACGTGATATCCGCCGGTTCCCACGAGCACTGCGGAACAGCCCACCAGCACCGGGATGAGCCGCGGCACAACGGATTCCTGTTCCCGGTGGCCCCTGCGCGCCACGCGGCCGAGCAGCAGCACGCTCGTGATCCCGACCGCCGCCGCGGTGAGCGTCGCGGTGTCGACGACGGCCTCGAGCGGCGTCGGGGTGCCGATCGGGCGGGTGCGGGCCAGCGGCCACGTCGCAGCCAGCGCCGCTCCGCCACCGAGTGCGGCGACCCCGCGCATCAACCGTGCGCGCCGCGTCTCCGCCGGAGAGGCCTCCAGCAGGCACACCAGTCCTGCCAGCACCGGTACCAGCAGCGCCAGCCTGCCCAGCATCCCGTGCCCGGTCGGAGATTCCACAGCCGCCCAGAAGAGGGCAGGGTCGAAGGCGTCGCCGAGCGGAACCCACGCCGCGTACGGGCCAAAGGTCACCAGCGTGCCGATCGTTGCCAGCGCAGTGCCGATGCCGGACCAGATCAGCACCCTGCGCACCGATCTCGACCTCGCGGCGCCGGGCTGGAGAGCGGCGACGAACACCGCCACGCCGATCAGCAGCGACATGGCTCCCAGTGCGGCAACGCGTGCCGCGACGTGCGCACCGGTCACCCACGGATCGTGTTCCGCCGCGATCTCGGGAACACCCACCGGCGTCGACGGCATCACGAGGTCGAAGGTGAACGCGCCCGCGACCTGTTCGAGCCGGTCGGACGGCAACGCCCACGCGACCGTGTAAGTCCCGCCGTAGCGGACCGGCGGCATCGCGACCGCCACCGTGTCGTCATGTCCGGCCGGGTTGTAGGGGCGGGTGAACACGACCTGGTCACCGGGCGGGCTGATGATGCGTACCGTCGCCAGCCCGGCGGGCACGGGCCTGTCGAACCTCAGCAGCACCTCGTCCGGTGATTTCACGTTCTCCGAGTTGCCCGGCGAGGTCGAGCGCAGCACCGGATTGCCCTGCGGCGCGGGCATCGTGGCCAGCAACGCCCCCCAGCACACCGCGACGAACAGCACGGCGGCCAGGACGCGCCGCAACATCGGTGGGCGCGGGACGTCCCGTCGATCAGGTCGTTGTCGGGTCAGCATCGCTGTCATCGCGAGGTCACCTCCGAGACGGTGGCGCTGTCGGCGCCGCCGTCGTGGTCGTGTGCTGGTGCGGTTTCGTCGTCGAACACGGCGAAGAGCTCGTCGGGGTCGCCGCGCTCTCGCCGCCGGGCCCGCAGCGCCAGGGACCCGACGGCCGCGAGCAGCGCTACCGGGAGGGCGGTCGCGAGTCCGAGGAGCTTCCAGCGCGACGACGTGTCGGTCTGCGGTACAGCGGGGTCTCCGGCCAGAACGCGTTCGGTGGGAGGAGGTGCCGATGCGACCGCCTGCGGGTCCGGTGCCGGTGATGGCTGTGCCGAAGGCGTGACCGCGGCGGCCTCTCCTCGGTCGGCCGTAGGGGGCATCGGCCCAGCACCGAGTTCCGGGACGGCCGGTGACGTCGATTCCGGAGCTCGCGGTATCGGGTCGCCGATCGTGATCGTCGGGGCACCGGTGGCCGCTGCGGACCAGCGCAGGACCCGTCCGTCCGAGAACGTCTGCGTCGCGGTGAACACCAGCGAGGTGTTCTCCGGCAGCGGAGCCATGGTGAGCGGAAAGTCCTGGTGGTTGCCCGGTCGGACCCTCCCGCCGCTGTAGGTGATGATGTCGGTGACGACCGAGGTTTCCCGGTCATCGACGCGCACCGGCCGGTCCGCTCGGCGGTCCCGCCGGGTCACCGTCCAACCGGGGACCGGCGTCGCGTCGACCAGCAGTGCCGGGTCGCGCGGGAAGTGCAGCTCGAACCGGGTGGTGACGGCGTCGGCGTCCTCGTTGACCACCCGGACCGCGACGCTGCGGGTGCCGCCTTCTGCGATCGCGTCGGGCACCAGCGACACGCTGGCCGATGCCGGCGTCGGCGCCAGCACCGCGACATCGACGGCGATCACCCCTGCCACCACCAGGTACAGGGCGGTTTTCGGACAGCACGGCATGACTGTCTCCCGGAAAGCGTTGGAAGGAAGGCGTTCACAGCCAGGAGGCGTCTTGAGCGACCGCCCGGGGCCGGGCCGGAACCCGGCCCCGGGGGCTCACTCGGCCCGGATCACTTGCCGGTGCCGATCGGGTCGCGCTGCTGCGGAGTCAGCATCTCGGCCCACTTGCCCGCGTTCTGCTGCGCCCAGCCGTTGTAGACCAGCGGAATCGCGAGGACACCCTGACCGCCCATTCCGGACGCGCCGGTGATGGTGCCGTCGACCTCGGTGTCCGCGGTGGCGTCGAGCGTCTTGGTGCCCACGACGGCCGCATCAGCGATGTTGCCGTCCATGTTCGGATCGACGTCGATGATCTGCATGACGTTGGCGAACTTGTTGGACACGTAGGCGTAGTAGCCGCCGCCCTTCTTGGCACCGAAGTTGATGCCGTGGCAGCCCGCCGAACACGGCAGGTCCTTGACGACCTTGTCCGTCTTCGGGTCCACCACCGAGACCGTCTGCGAGAGCACGTTCGCCGCCACGAGGGCCTTGTCGTCCGGGCTCACCGGCAACTGGATCGACAGACCGCCGAAGGGCTTGCCCTCAGCCGGACCACCGATCGGACTGTAGTTCTCCCACAGGTCGATCGTCTTGCTGTGCACCAGCTTCCCGTCGTCGGCGCACGCGTTCTCCTTCAGGGAGACGCACGTGAGCGACTGACCGGTGAAGTCCGCCGTGTAGGCCTTGCTCGCGTCGGACGTCATGCTGGTCGCGATCGGGAACTGCCCGGTCTTCTCCGTCTTGACCGCCCCGGAGTCGAGATCGATGATCGAGGCGTTGTCGGTCATGACGTTGGGCGTGATCGCGGTCTTGCCGTCGAAGGACAGCCAGTGCGCGTGCGGGTGCCGGATCTCCCCGGACGGGCTGACGTTGATCCGCTTGGTGACGGGGCCACCGCCCGGAGCGACCTCGACGATCTCGTTGCCCGCGTTGAGACCGACGATCAGCTGGTCGGTACCCGGCTTGGTCATGATGTGCGCCGGGTTGTGGCCGACCTGGGTGTTGACGATGTGCTTGCCGGTCTCCCGGTCGAAGGCGTTGATCTCATCGTCGAACCACTCGGACTGGTAGAGGAACTTGTAGTCCTTGTCGGTCCACATGTTGTGCGGGTTGTTCATGTTGATGCCGGGAGCACCGATCTTGCGCTCGATGTTCCAGTTCTCGGCGTTGATCCGCGTGGCGGAGCCGACCTTGTCCTTCTCGCCGAACTCCTCCATCTCGGTGTCGAGCCAGACCTCGCCGACACCGGGAACGGGCGGAGCCTTGTCACCCGGGTTGAGCGTCTTGGGGTACTTGAACTTCGAGTCGAAGTAAGCGTCCAAGATCGGGATCAGGATGGGGTTGCCCGCCTCGTCGTACTGCAGGATCGGGGCAGGCGCCTGGGTCGGGTTCCAGCTGACCGGGTTCTTCGGGTCGAACTTCTGCCAGTTGTTCGGGTTGGTGATGTTGAAGAACGCGTTCACCAACCGGTTGACGATGTCGGAGTGGGACGGCACGTTGAGCTCGCGCGAGTTGATCTGCGAGCGCTTGCCGAAGTCCAGCCCGATCGTCAACGGGTCATCCACCACGACCGCACCCAGCATGTACGGCGACACCATGTCGGCGAACGCGTACAGGCCCGGCTCGGTCAGCTGGATCTGCTTCTCACCGAAGAACGCTCCCTTGGGATCCATGAACGGAAAGCCCTGCGCACCCTCAGGGGCGATCAGGCCCATGGGGTTGCGCAGACCCTCCGACTCCTTCGGGTCCACCACGAACTTCACCGTCACGGGCGGGCCCTTGACCGCGAACGTCTGCAACTCGTTGAGCGCGCCCTGCAGATCCACCCCGACCGGCAACTGGTTCAGGTTGATCGGCGCGTCGACCGGCAGCCCGGCCACCTGCTGGGTGAAGGAGCCCAGCAGACGCTCGGCCTTCAGAGCAGTCGGCAGAGCCTTCGGGTTCGAGACCCCGATCTCCTTGACCGTCTTCAAGGTGCTGTCCAGGTTGAGCATCTGGGCCAGGTTCTGACCCGTCTGCCCCAAGGCCGGCACCTGCTGGCCAACGCCCTTCACGAGGCCGCTCAGCCCCTCGGCCTGATCCATGTTGGTCAGCGACGTGGCCTTCTGCGGCGAGACCGACCCAGTCAGGCCCGGCAGGCCCGGCAGCGCACCATCAGGCACGCTCGGGATGATCGAACCGTCGGCGGCCGACGTGCCCACCCGAGGCAGCTCGGCGACGGCCAGCGACTGACCGCCGAAGAGGTTCAGGCCGGAGTCGAACCACTTCCCGTTGTCATCCTTGATGTGGAAGGTCACCGGCAGCGGACCTGCGCCGACCGGCTGCTGAGCAGCCGCAGGCACCGCGGCCATCGTTCCGGCGCTGGCGGTGGCGACCACCACCGCCGCGGCCGCTTTCAGGCGGCCACGCCATTTTCGGGCTCCCGGAGGAGATTCTGCGGACATGTGATCCCTCTCTGATCCGTGCGATGCGAAGATCGCCGGTTCGGCGGTGTCGGGACGAAGCTCGTTGGGTCCCAGCACCCCGGCGGTCCGACACTTCTTCCGGAGGAACGACCGCACCTCTCCGAATCCTCGGTTCGGAAAACCCGGGCAGCCCTGCGCCACACGGGTATCGTCAATTCGTTTCCGGATCGGCGGGTCATGCTCGACATCAATCGAACGAAAAAAGTTAAGCACGCCGCCGATCCCAGCGAAACGATCAACCGGTAAATCGAATGTAAAACGACCCTCACCGGACAATCGGAATTTCGGTGATCAGAAGAGAAGACAATGCATCACGTGACACGTGAAAGAAATTGAATCCAGCCTCAGAGAAATAGTTCCCACGCGCAGGGTCGGCGCATACCAGCTGGTCACCGTTGCGCACACGCAAGATCAAGGGTCCGCCGAGACCGCGTCACCATGATCACGCACTTCCGCGAACCCATTGTTCAGGCGCGCTCGCGCGAGCCTCGAGAAAATGACGCGAAGAGATCGGGAGAGCGCGCGGAAAACACGATTCGAGGTCGCCTGAACCCCAATTCAGGCGACCACGCGATTTGCTTTCCCTACCCTCGTCCACCCCGGTAGCGCGTCCAGCTCCCGACCGCGATGGCTAACAGCACCGCAGCGGCGAAAAAGAGCCACAACGACCTCTCGTCCGCAGCGGAGTCCGCACGACTCGCTGTCAGCTCGGTGCGCGCGGCCGACATCTCCGGCTCTCCGGATCCCGGCTCCAGATCCCCGACGACACGACGTCCCGCCGCCCACGGCCACTCCTGCGGCGCGCGTTGCTCAGCGCGTGGCACGGCGCCGGCCCCCACCTCATCGGCAGCCAGGGGTTTCGCGGTCTGCGGGGGCGGCGCCGCCGGAGGCGGAGGCGGTTCCGCCGGTTGGGGCGGCATGGGCGGAGGGCCGAGCGGGAGACGTGGCAGGTCGGGAAGTTCCACGTGCGTCACGATTCCGCACACCGGGCTCAACGTCGCGTGCACGACCGGGGCCAACCCGCCCAAGACCGCACGTGCGGCGGGGATCTCTGCCAGGCGCGCGATCACGGCGTCCGCGATGCGTCCGCCGGACAGGTACCCCTCGCCGATCCGCCCCACCGAGATCGGCGGCGCGGCGCTCCACTCCGCCCGGAACGCCTCGGCCACCCCGGGCAGGCCGACGACACCCTGCACGGCCGTCGCGACGGGCTCGACCAACGCCTGCGGAAGCACCATGACCTCGGTACCAGGGGCACCCTCGACGACCGCCGAGCAGGTCGGGAGGACGACAGCGGGTTCAGCCGCCTCGGCCGCGGGCGTGGCGGAGAAGGCCGCGAGCACGAGCGCGCCGGACGTCAGGTGACGGCGGAGTCCCATGCCTTCCCCTCCCGCTCAAGGCGCTTTCTTCGCCTGTTCTCAGCAAATCCACATGCGCCGGTGCGAGCCTGGGAGCTCAGCGCGGACCGAGCAATGGTGGCACGTCCCCCGGGCGGTGCCCAGATCACCGTGACATCGATCATCGATGCGTGTTTCGCGCTCGTTTCCTTACCCGGGACGCGCCCCTGACCAGCAATTTCTCGACGGATCGGCGATCGTGGACGGGGTTGCGGACGGACCACGCCGAACGCGGTGTCCGGCAAATAGTTCACAACCCGGCGCTCCCCACCGCTGACCCCGGCTCGCCGGGTGGAACCTATTTCTCGCGCGCCAGGACCGTCGGTGGCGGCGAAACCCGTCGTGAAAACACTCCGTCTCGCTGCACGGCGCGGTTTCTCACCCGATCGCAACGTCACGCGCGACCGGTCGTCACATCGTCCGGTTATGGATGAGCGCTTCGGCACCTGGGGCGTGCCAGATCGCCGCACGCCGCGGATCGGTCCTCGCCACCACCTGGTGAACGCTGGAACGCGTCGCACGACGTGTGTCCCCGGCGTTTCGCACCCGTCATCGTCGCATGAATTCATGTTGGCAATGTGATTTCCGCGCAGGTGAAACAGGCCGCTCCATCGGCATTCCGGATCCGAACGCCACGCAGAATTGTGACAACCGAAGCGATCATGCACATCGGACTGATAGGCACGACAACGACGCATTTTGTCGAAACGCCCGTCAATTCACCCATCGCGAAGCGTGGAACCACTTTCGCCGCCCGTTCATCGCACCCCCGCTTACACCCAGGAACGACCTCGCACGTCACCACTCGCCCGTGAGCCCGCTGACCTGCGGGAACGCTTGGCACGCGCGTGTTTCGGACAGGTGAACGCGAAGCGCAAAGGAGAGCCACAAGACGTCGAACGCTGCTGGTCAGAACGTTGTCCCCGTGTCACGATGACCTGGCCGGCCATTCCGACACCACTCATTCGCGCGGCGTCATCGACGCCGATCCGCGCGCCAACCGTGGCGGCATTCGAATCCGGGAAACCGCGAATCATTCCGCACCGCCCACAGGTCGTGCGCGGAACGCGGTATCTCACTGAGGAGGCATTGATGACGACGGGCGCCCTGTCCAGAACCGAGGTGGAGCTCAAGGTCCAGCTCGACCGCAAAGACGTCCTCGCCGCCGGTGTCGTGCGGCTGACCTTGCGCCATCCCGATGGAGGCCCCGTGCCGGAATGGGAACCCGGCGCCCACATCGAGATCGTGCTGCGCGACGACCTGGTGCGCCAGTACTCGCTGTGCGGGGACCCCGCCGACCGCTCGACGCTGCAGGTCGCGGTGCTGCGCGAACCAGACGGCCGAGGCGGGTCCGACTACGTCCACCGCGAACTCGCCGAGGGCGACCTGCTGCGGATTCGCGGTCCCCGCAACCACTTCCCGCTGGTGAGGGCCAAGAAGTACCTGTTCCTGGCCGGCGGCATCGGTATCACGCCGATCCTGCCGATGATCGACGCCGTCGACCGGGCGGGAGCCGACTGGCGACTCGCCTACGGCGGCAGGTCCCGCGACACGATGGCATTCGCCGACGAGCTCGTCACCCGCTACGGGCCGAGGGTCGGCCTGAGCCCGGAGGACGAAACCGGCCGCCTGGACCTCGATACCCTGCTCCGGGGGGCCTGCCGCAGAACCGCGGTCTACTGCTGCGGCCCGGAGTCCCTGCTCGCGGAGGTGGAGAGCCGCTTCCCGTCGCGACGCCGCGGCGCGCTGCACCTCGAACGGTTCAAGGCCACCCAGGTCGATGCTCCGACCAGTGGTTTCGAGGTCGAGCTCGCGCGTTCGCGACTCACGCTCACCGTGCCGGAGAACCGCTCGATCCTCGAGGTCGCCGAGGACGCGGGCGTGCCGGTGCTGTCGTCATGCCAGGAGGGCATCTGCGGCACCTGCGAAACTCCCGTGCTCGACGGCGTCCCGGACCACCGCGACTCGCTGCTCACCGAAGCCGAACGCGCAGCGAACCGGACGATGATGATCTGCGTGTCACGCACGTGCGGGACACGGCTCATCCTCGACCTGTAATCGGATCACCCGCTGAGCCCCCACGCCGCCCCTCTGGCGCGGGGGCTCAGCGACTTTCGGGCATCTTCACAGCTCGCGCACAGGAAACCGGCCGATGACTCAGTACCGTGGAAAGGGCCTGGAGTGCGGACCGGGCTTTCACGGGATCCGGTGGACACGCCCCCTGCGGACAGCGTGTCCGCCGGATCCTGTTAACCGCCTCGCCACATCGGCGAACGGATCCTCCGGAACGGCGTTTCCGCAGTTCGGGCACCACACGGCCACCTCCGGTGCGCCACCGACCCCGGAGTGCCCGAACACCGGATGGGGGCAAATGCGTGCCACCCGACTCCGCCCTCCCCCACGGCACCACCGGCCCCGGGCCTGCGCGTTCTCCGCGTCGACGCGCGCACTTCGGGATGCGGACGAGAAACACTTCTCCCCGATTCAGGTGACCGCGCATCACGTCGATCATCCATCCCGCTTGATTCGGAGCTGACGGACAATTAACAGCAGGCCGTTCATTCGGGAGCAACCGGTCGGGTAATTTCACCGGAGCCGGGTTTTCGTCAGTGCAGCGACCGTGAAGCGGTGCGCGGCCCGCAGCCGACCCTAGTCATCGTCCACAGTGCTCGCACGAGAGCGCCAGGAACGCCGTCATCTCGCCAGATCCATCGTCGGCGAGTTCCCGAACGACGAGTAGCTGGGATGTGAGCCATCGAATGACCAATGCTGAAGGCTTGAGGATGATGGCACGGGACGCACGCAAGCTCTCCCCCGAAGCGCTGGAGGAGATCCGTCGTCGAGCCGTTGCCGCAGTCGAGTCGGGAGCATCGCAATCCGACGTCGCGCGCCTGCTCGGTGTGTCCCGCAAGACCGTCGGCGCGTGGGTGCGCGCCTTCCGGAGCAGCGGTGAGGACTCGTTCCGAGCGAAGACGCGGGGACGACGTCCTGGCGAGCAGCTCGCGCTGTCGACGCGGCAGCAGGAGTGGACGATCCGC
Source organism: Saccharopolyspora sp. NPDC049357 (assembly GCF_040677225.1). NCBI lineage: Bacteria > Bacillati > Actinomycetota > Actinomycetes > Pseudonocardiales > Pseudonocardiaceae > Saccharopolyspora > Saccharopolyspora sp. NPDC049357. The sequence continues at coordinate 236,482 of NZ_JBFAQJ010000001.1, forward strand.
GCCATCACCCGGGGAACGCCGGATTCGCACGGCCTCCGAGCTGAGCTGTGGAGCAGGCAGGCGGTTTCCGACCTCGTCCACCGCGAGTTCCAAGTGCTCCTCAGTCCCGCGACCGTCGGTCAGTACCTCGCGCGCTGGGGTCTGATCGACGAGGCGCTCCTCAAGGACATGGTGCGCACACGCATCGCCACGGTCGTGCCCCCGTGGCGAGCGACGAACGCCGAACCGCAGTGGTGGATCCCGGGAGCCAAGGTCGCGTGGATCGTCTGGAGCAGGCCGCACACACCACCGCCCGGTCACAGCCACCACAAGCGCAACCTCATGAACGGTTTTCGCGATCACTTCGGCGACGTCAACGTCCTGCAGGCCATCTCGCACCGGAACGTCGTGCTGTTCCACGCACAGCTCGGGCCCTTCGACGCACATCAGGCCGGCCGGTTCCTGATCGGGCTGCAGCACCAGCTCAACGGCCCGCTCAACGCGATCGTCTGCCACTGGCCGGCCGAACACCGCACCACCTTGCAGGAGTGGTCAGCACCCCACGACCACCCGATCGCCCTGCACCTCAGCGCTGGCTGAGTCCGGGCTTCCCGGTGACGGGGTCGAGCACGCTGAACGTGATTCCGGCGTTGATCAGTCGTCGGGTGAGGTTTTCGCCCATGGCCGTGGCGGTGGTGACCTGACCGGCGGTCGGTGGGTTGTCGTCGTAGGCCAGGCACATGGCCGCTTCGCCGAGCATCTTGGCGGTCTCGGTGTAACCGGGGTCGCCGCCGCCGACGCGCGTGCGCACCGTGCGGCCGTCGGCTTCTCCGATGAAGTCCACGGTGAACCACGAGCGCGCACGCCTCTGCTGCGAGGGGCCCTCCCCTCGTGGGAGCCTTGAAGCGAGAAGCCGCCGCAGCGGCGGAACCTGAGCGGCTCCCATCAGAGCCGTGAAACCCACTGCGGCCACGGCGATCGTGGCCGGGTTCTTGACGCCCGCGCAGTGGGTGTAGGTGAAGTCCGGGCCGTAGTCGGCGCGCGCCGCGGCCGAGCGCTGGACGATGAACGGGTCGATGGTCGGCAACGGCAGCAGCCACAGTCCGAGGTACCCGTCACGCCGTGGCCTGTCCGACTTCACCCGTGCACGACGACCTTCGGGGCGCGGCTCCGCTTCGTTGCGCTCCTTCATCGCCCGACGCATCTGCCTGATCCGCGCGAACTGTCCCAGCGCGGAGTGGAAGGTGCCGCCGGAGACCATGGCGTTGCTGCGCACGACGCCGCGGATGGTCACCGCGACGTCGTCCGGCAGTTGCCGACGGGTGAACAAGGCGCCCAAGTCGTGCGGGACGGAGTCGAAGCCGCAGGCGTGCACGATGCGGGCACCGGTGCGCGCGGCAGTGGCGTGGTGGGCCAGGTACATCCGGTCGACGAACTCGGGCTCTCCGGTGAGATCCACGTAGTCGGTGCCGGCAGCGGCGCAGGCGGCCACGAGCGGCTCGCCGTGCTCCAGGTAGGGCCCGACGGTCGTGATCACGACACGCGTCGACTCGGCGACCTCGCGGAGCGCGTCCGCGTCCGTCGCGTCGGCCTCGACGAGCTCGACGTGCGCGCCGTCAGGATGCGCCTCGGCGAGCCGATCCCGTGCTGCTCGAAGTTTGGCCGGGTTGCGACCGGCCAGCGCCCAGCGCGCCCCGGCTGGGAGGTGACGTGCCAGGTAGTCGGCGGTGAGCCCACCGGCGAATCCGGTGGCGCCGAACAGGACGAAGTCGTAGGTGCGGTCGGGCATGGTCTCCTCCGGGAGGTCGGGCAGCGGGTCAGGCGAGTCCGGTCCGCAGCCAGGTGCGGTAGCGGCGCAGGGCAGTGTGCCGGAGTGGCGCCTCCCGGAGGTAGGCCAGGACCGGGTTGACGCCCGGCCGGGCGGGACGACCTCGCCCGAGGCGGCGGAGCTGGTAGCGCACCCGTGCCATGCCGGCCGCTGAGGCGAGGGCCTTGTCCTTCAACCGGACCGGCGGGAGCTCGACGCTGGCTTCGCCATCCGCGCGCCACGTGTTCGGCAGGTCGGGATCGACGGCCAGCGCCGTGCCCATCCCGACCAGGTCGATGCCGCTGGCGAGGACCTCCTCGGCGACGGGGCGCCGGATGATGCCGCCGGTGAGCATCAGCGGCAGCGAACTGGTCCGCGCGAGATCTTCCGCGAGGGTGAGGAAGTAGGCCTCCCGCGCGCGGGTGCGCTCGTCAGCGGCCTGCCCGGTCATGGCCGGGCTCTCGTAGCTGCCGCCGGACAACTCGACGAGGTCGACGCCGAGCGGGGCGAGCAGCTCGATGACCTTCTTCGCGTCGTCGGCGTCGAAGCCGCCCCGCTGGAAGTCGGCCGAGTTGAGCTTGACCGCGACCGCGAACCCCGGGTCCACCTGCGCTCGGATCGCGCGGACGCACTCGAGCAGGAGACGGGCACGGTTTTCCAGGGTGCCGCCCCACTCGTCGGTGCGCTGGTTGGACAGCGGCGAGAGGAACTGCGAGAGCAGGTAGCCGTGCGCCGCGTGGACCTCGACCCCGTCGAACCCCGCGGCCTCGGCGCGGCGCGCGGTGGTGGCGAACCGCGCGACCGTCTCCTCGATCTGCGCCGACGTCATCGCCACCGGCTGCGCCAGCCGCTTGCTGTTCCTGCCGATGTCGACCCGGATCGCCGACGGCGCCCACACGACCCCCGGCATGTTCGCCATGACCTGACGACCGGGGTGGTTGATCTGCATCCACACCTTCGCCCCGCTCTCCCGGGCCGCACCGGCCCAGCGCTGGAACGGCTCCAACGGCGAGTACTCGTCGAGCACGACGCCTGCCGGCCCGGTGAGCGCCTGGGCGTGGACCATGACGTTGCCGGTGATGAGCAGTCCCGCGCCACCCCGGCTCCACCGCTGGTAGAGGCGGATGAGCTGGTCACCGGGCAGTTGCCCGGCGACGGCCATGTTCTCCTCCATCGCGGCCTTCGCCAACCGGTTCGGGATGACGGCCCCGCTCGGCAGCGTCAGGGGCGTGAAGAGGGTGGATGACATCGATCCTCCGGATCGTGCGGTATGTTTACAGTGCTAACGCGACACTAGGGAGGGAAGTAAGCAGTGTCAACATCCGAGAAGAGTGGCTACCACCACGGTGATCTGCGCGCGGCGCTGCTGACCACGGCCATGCAGATGCTCGAGAACGGGGAAACCTTCTCGCTGCGCGCCGTCGCCCGGAACGCAGGCGTCTCCCCCACCGCCCCCTACCGGCACTTCCCAGACCGCGACGCCCTGGAAGCCGCCCTGGCCGTCCAGGGCTTCGGCGACCTGAAGCACGACCTGACCGACGGCCGCGACCTGCCCACCTCGATCGCCGACCTCGCGGAATTCGGCGTCACCTACGTCGACTTCGCCATGCGGCGACCGGCCCTGTTCCGGCTCATGTTCGGCAACCCGTGCGACAACACCGACGACGAACGCGTCAACGCCGCCGACGAGCTGCACGAACTCCTCGCGCAGGCCCTGGCGAACGTCACCTCCGAGTCGGACACCACCGCGCTGGCGAACGCGGGCTGGAGCCTGGCGCACGGCCTCGCGTTCCTGCACCTCGACGGCAAGCTCTCGGCAGACTCCCCCGAGGAGATCGCCGAGCGGGTGCGCTCGGCATTCCTGGCGATCATGACGACCCAGGGCAAGACCAAGAGCCGACGACGCACCTGAGCCGTTCCGCCGTGCTCCGCCGCCTCCTCGCCTTGGCGCACGCCCCATGTCCGTGGGAACAGGGGGTGCGGGCCCCTCGGGATGGGGCCCACACCCCCTGGAACAGCAGGCGAGCCGGACATTCGCGGTGTCGACCCGGGCGCGGCCGCAACCGTGCGCCCAAAACGGTCCGTGCTACGCGTTGACCAGCAGGATCTTGCCGATGTGCTGGCCGGCGTCCATGAGCTCGTGCGCGTGTGCGGCTTCGGCCATGGGCAGCGTTTGGGAGATCACGAGCTGCACGTCGCCGCTCTCGATCATCGGCCAGACCTCGCTCTGAACCTCGGCCACGATGGCCGATTTCGCGGCTGCGGACCGCGTGCGCAACGTGGTGCCGTGCACCGATGCGCGCTTGAACACCAGCTCGGCGAGGTTGAGCTCACCGGCCAGCCCGTCCTGCAGACCGATCACGACAAGGCGCCCGTCTTCGGCCAGTGATCGGACGTTGCGTTCGAGGTACTGACCGCCGATGACGTCCAGGACGACGTCGTAGGGGCCGTGATCGACGAAGTCCTCCGAGCGGTAGTCGATCGTCAGGTCAGCACCCAGTTCCCGCGCGCGGGCGGCCTTCGCGGGACTGCCGACGGTGGTGACGACGCGAGCTCCCAGCGTCTTGGCGATCTGGATCGCCATGGTGCCCACTCCCCCGGCTCCGCCGTGCACGAGGAAGGTTTCGCCCTCCTTCAGCCCCGCGGTCATGACGAGGTTGGACCACACCGTGGCGGCCGCCTCGGGCAACGCCGCCGCCTCGACCAGCCCGGTTCCCTTCGGCACCGTGAGCAACTGCCCCGCGGGGACGGCGACCTTCTGCGCGTAGCCACCTCCGGTCAACAACGCGCACACCTCGTCGCCCACCTGCCAGCCGGTCACTCCCTCGCCGAGGGCGCTGATGCGACCCGAGACCTCCAGCCCCGGATACGGCGAGGTGCCCGGCGGCACCGGGTACAGGCCCATCCGCTGCATGACGTCCGCCCGGTTCAGCGCGCTGGCCACCACGTCCACGACGACTTCCCCAGCAGCAGGCGACGGGTCGTCGACCTCGGCCCACTCCAGGACCTCGGGCCCACCAGGTTCTTTGATCACAACTGCTTTCATGGCGTGCTCCATCCACGTCGCTGAAATGAGGGCTCTCGCCGACGTTCTGGTCAGGATGCTCGCGACATGCCCCTGCTGCGAGTGCGGCGCCACAGCACGGCGGAATGCACCACAGCAGAGCGCAAACAGGCACCCAGGCAGAGAGTTGAAATGTTAACGCTGCACACATTAACCCAGGAAGTGTGCACCGTCAACATTGGGCCGCATCCAGCCGCCTCGCCGTCGGAAGCAGCCCGACTTACCGTTGGGGCCGCAAGCTGAGCAGCACGTCCGACCACCTCAACCCAGGCGAGCGCACTCCACCCGCCCGTCGAGGTCGGCCACGACGCCCCTGGCGCCACAGGCACCCCAACGCTGGTGTTGACAGTGCTTACATTCCCGCTTAGCCTATGTAAGCATCGTAAACATCCTCGATGAGGGAGCTGCCCGCAATGCCCACAACGCACCAGGACACGGTCGAGGTCGACCTGGGTGGCCGCACGGTCGCCGTTCCCCAGGGCGGCTTGTTCGACCAGTACCGGATGAACACCGATCTGGACGAGGTCGCTCGCGATCCCCGCGTCAGCAGCGTGGATTTCTTCCGAAAGCTTCCGAAGACCCGGGTCGAGTCGCCGATCGGCCCGACGTTCACGCCGAACTTCTACTACCGCATGTCCTCGACCCGGCTGACGATGCTCGCCCGTTCCCGCGCAATTCGCGCCCGCCTGCCCCGTGAGCTGGCTCCCTTGGAGGTCGCGCCCGGACTCGGGCTGGTCTCGGTGATCTTCTTCCGCTACGACGTGTGCGACATCGACTTCTACACCGAGGCCGCCGTCGGAGTCGCCGTGCGGCCGGCACGGCACGGCAAGCTCGGCTTCGTCGACCTCGTCGCGGCGTTGAAGAACGACGCCCTCGACTCCTACGTGCTGTCCCTGCCGGTCAACACCGACATCGCCCAGGTCCGCGGTCACGACGGCTACGGCTTCCCCAAGTGGGTCACCGAACTCGACGTCGACATCGACACCAGCCGCACCACCGCGCGCGTGGCCAACGACGCTGGTGAAACCGATCTGACGCTCTCGGCGCCCACCCCTGCGCAGACCAGGCACCGCAGCGGTGAACGGGTGTCGGCCCTCACCTCGTACACGTCGATCGACGGGGCGTGGCATTCGACGTTGAGCCAGACCAACGCGCTGTCGTCGGGCAGCACCGCTTTCCCCCGCCACATCGACCTGCGGCTCGGCCGGGGACGCATGACGGACGACCTGCGCTCGCTCAAACCGATCCGGACCATCCGCCTCGACGTGATCACCGAAGGCCAGCTCGCGCTGCACATGCCCGTCCCGTACTCGGTGCCGGACAAGTCGTGACCCACCCCAACCGCAACCGCCACAGCCGCTGAGGAGTCTTCCGATGACCAGAGTTCTCCAGGTTCTCTCCGCCGCCCGCGTGTGGACGCTCAAGAACGGCACGGAGCACCCGACCGGATTCTGGGCAGAGGAGTTCGTCGTGCCCCACACGCTGTTCACCGAAGCCGGTTGGGACGTCACCGTGGCCACCCCCGGCGGCGAACAGCCCGTCGTCGACGAACTCAGCCTCGGAGTCAGGGGCGGGGTCCTGCCGCCGCGAGCCAAGAAGCTGCGCGCCGAGCTCGATCGGCTCGCGCCCGTGCTGCTCAGCCCGGCCGATCTGTCCGAAGTGGATCCTGATGACTTCGACGTCGTGTTCTACTCGGGCGGGCACGGGCCGATGGAGGACCTCGCCGTCGACGAGGCCTCCGGCGCGCTGCTGACCAGGCGGCTGCAATCCGGTCGTCCGCTCGCGCTGCTCTGCCACGCCCCGGCCGCCTCCCTGGCCGCCAAGAACCCCGACGGCAGCTGGCCTTTCGCCGGCTACACCATGACCGGACTGTCCAACGCCGAGGAGCGGGTCAACCCGTTCGCGTGGAAGGCCAAGTGGCTTCTCGAAGACCGGCTCAAGCAGGCCGGTGCGCACTACACCGCCGGCCTGCCCCTGAAGTCGAAGGCCGTGGTCGACCGCAACGTCTACACCGGACAGAACCCCGGCTCCTCGGCCGCGCTCGCACGCCGCATCATCGCCGACGTCTCAGGAAAGGAGTGAACCTCGGAACAGCAAGCGGGACACCCGGTGTCCCGACCGGCGAACCACGAAGAGGGAGAGAGCAATGACTGAGATCCCGCCTCCCATCAAGCCTTACCTCGAACCGGAAGCGACCGAACTGGCCCAGGCGACCGATCCGCACCCGCGCATCTACGAGCTGCCGCCGGATCAGGGTCGGCAGCTCCTGCTCGACCTGCAAAGCGGCGAAGGCGTGCCCCGTCCTGATGTCGACGAGACCTGGGTCGACGTCGACGCCGGGGAATGGGGCACCGTTCCCACCCGCATCATCCGCCCCAAGGGTTCGACGGGACCGCTGCCGGTGGTGTTCTACATCCACGGCGCCGGGTGGGTCTTCGGTGACGACAAGACCCACGACCGCCTCTTCCGCGAACTCGCCGTCGGCGCGGGCGCCGCAGGCGTCTTCCCGGTCTACGACCGCGCACCGGAGAAGGGCTATCCCACCCAGGTCGAGCAGAACTACGCCGTGGGTCAATGGGTGCTGCAGCACGGAGCCGAGCACGACCTGGACACCTCCCGCGTCGCGGTCACCGGTGAGTCCGTCGGCGGCTGCATGTCCGCGGTCTTCGCGCTGATGAACAAGGAACGCGGCGGTATCGACCTCAAGGCCCAGGTGTTGCTGTACCCGGTGACCAACGCAGACTTCGACACCCCGTCCTACATCCAGTTCGCCGAGGGCTACTACCTCACCCGCGACGGCATGAAGTGGTTCTGGGACCAATACACGACCGATCCCAACCAGCGCGCCGAGAAGTACGCCTCGCCGCTGCAGGCGTCCCTGGACGACCTCAAGGGCCTGCCCACCACCCTCGTCATCACCGACGAGGCCGACGTGCTGCGCGACGAAGGCGAGCAGTACGCCAACAAGCTGCGCGAGGCCGGTGTCGACGTCACCTCGGTCCGCGTCGCCGGGATGGTCCACGACTTCCTGCTGCTGGACAGCCTCCGCGACACCCGCGCCGCCAACGTCGCCCGACACCTCGCGATCGACGCCCTGAAAACCGCGCTGCAGCAGTGATGCGCTGACCGGTCCGGCGGTGCCCGCACCGAATCGAGCGGCCACCGCCGAACCGCACCACCCGCCGCATTCCGACCAGTGCACCCATCCCCAACCACCCCCTCGCGCACGGAGCCTGACCATGAACGCCGCACCAGCCAGCACCCCCGGCATCGCCTCCGCCTCGGCGGGCGCGTTGCCTCCGTCGATCACATCGCCGACCCTGCAGCGCCTGGCCGCACGGGTCACGGCCGCGGCGGAGCCCGCGACGGTCACGACCCGTGCCCCCTGCACCGGGGACCCGCTGGCCGACCTGCCCGTCTCCACGCCCGCAGACGTCGAGACCGCGTTCACGCGGGCCCGCCGCGCGCAGGCGGCTTGGGCCGCCACGCCCATCGGCGAGCGCAAGAAGATCCTGCTGCGCTTCCACGACCTCGTCCTCGAACGTCAGGACGAGGCGCTGGACCTGATGCAAGCCGAGAGCGGCAAGACGCGCCGCGACGCGTTCCTCGAAGTCACCGACATCGCGATCACCGCGCGCTACTACGCGCGCAGCGCCGAGCGGTACCTCTCGCCCCAGCGCCGCCGCGGCGCCATCCCGCTGCTGACCCACACCACCGAGCTGCGCCACCCCAAGGGCGTCGTCGCCGTCATCTCCCCGTGGAACTATCCCCTGAGCATGGCCGCGGGTGACGCCATTCCGGCGCTCATGGCCGGAAACGCCGTCGTCCAGAAACCCGACACGCAAACCGCGCTCACCGCGCTGTGGGCGCTCGACCTGATGCGCGAAGCCGGCCTGCCCGAGGGCGTGTGGCAGATGGTCGTCGGCCGGGGCAGCTCCATCGGCGGTGCGCTCATGGCAGGCGCCGACTACATGATGTTCACCGGCTCCACCGCCAGCGGACGAAAGATCGCCCGCGACGCCGGGGAACGACTCATCGGCTCCTCTCTGGAGCTCGGCGGCAAGAACGCCATGCTCGTGCTCGACGACGCCGACATCGGCCGGGCCGCCGACGGCGCCATCACCGCCTGCTTCCCCTCGGCCGGTCAGCTCTGCGTCTCGATCGAACGCCTGTACGTGCCCGAAGCCGTGCACGACGAATTCGTCGCCGCATTCGTCGCCCGCACCAACGCACTGCGAATCGGTGCCGCCTACGACTGCAGCATCGACGTCGGCTCCCTCACCAATCCCTCCCAGCTCGACACCGTCACCGCGCACGTCGCCGACGCGGTCGCCAAGGGAGCCACCGTGCGAGCCGGGGGCACTGCGCGACCGGATCTCGGGCCGCTGTTCTACGAGCCGACCATCCTCACCGGCGTCACCCCCGACATGACCCTCCACGACCACGAGACCTTCGGCCCGGTCGTGTCGATCTACCCGTACCGCGACCTCGACGACGCCGTCGCGCAGGCCAACGCCACGCCCTACGGGCTCAACGCCAGCGTCTGGACCCGCAACGGTTCCAGAGGACGCGCGGTCGCAGCGCGTCTGCACGCCGGAACGGTCAACGTGAACGAGGCCTTCGCCGCGGCGTGGGGAAGCATCGACGCCCCGATGGGCGGCATGGGCGATTCCGGACTCGGGCGCCGCCACGGAGCCAACGGCATCCTCAAGTACACCGAACCCCAAACCATCGCCCACCAACGACTCCAGGGCTTCACCCCGCCCACCAGCGTCTCCCCTAAGACCTGGGCCACCATCCTGACCACAGCGCTGAGGCTCCTCAAGAGGATCGGCTCACGCTGAAGCGCGGCCGGGCGAACTCCTCGGCCCGATCTCGAAAGGCTAGTACAGGATCGATGGCAAATAGGCGCCGGAAGGCTCGTTGTAGAGGCCTGTCGTCATCAGCGTCGTCACCATGCGGATTCGAAGACCGTGGTCGAGGCACCAGCCCACGAGCTGGCTGTTCCTGGCGGGGAGGAGGAAGCCGGGCCCGCTGAACTCGGTCGCGGCGGTGATGAGCGCCCGCAGGCCGTCATTGGTTTCCGCGACCGAATGAGCGAAGAAGCCCACTCCTGTCGTGTACCCGGTGATTCGCCCGTCGAGTTCCACCACCCGGGCCGCACCTTGGGACAGCGCGTCACGCACCTCACCGGCGCGGTCGTGGCCGTGCACGGCGCGACAGACGCCGTTGCAATCCTCGAGATCGTCGGCTGTCGCCGACCGGACCATGTAGCCAGGCACCGTGCCGCCGATCGGTTTCCCCTGCATGTTCAGCACGGCTTCGCGGATCTGGAACCCGAGCTTGGCGTAGAGGCTCAACGATCGGTTGTGATAGGCCGACTGCAGAAGCCGTACACCGGGAAAGCGCTGACGCTCCGCACGCCGCATCACGTCGATCATCATCAACCGGCCGACCCCCGAATCCTGCACGCCAGGGGCAACGGTGATGGGGCCAACACCCGCGACCTCCGAACGCTCGTCGAGGAAGTTGCTCCCGATGACCTTCCCCTCGAGTTCCGCTACGACGCCGTAGAACCCAGGGTGTGACAGCAGGCCGCGCACCGCCGTCACACCTACCTCCGAGGAGGGGAAGTCGGACGGGAAACCGTGCTCGTGGGCGAGGGCGGTGAAGGCGTCGTAGCAGATCCGCCCGCAGGTCTCGGCGTCGTCGGGCGTCCCTGCTCGCAACGTGGCGGTCGTCGCCGACCCGGACGAGCCGAGCGTCTGCGGAAGACTCGACATGGCAACCTCCCGGCCCACGGTGATACGCGGTCGCGCCTGCCCGTCCGCGAACGGAGCAATCCCAGTACACGACCACGCGGCTGCTATCCGGCAGAGGCTTTCGACTCGAAAGCTCACCGCCGCAGAGCAGCCGGATCACGCCGGGCTCCGCCCCATACCGAAACTCGATCGATGGCCGTGAGGCGAATCAGTGCGTGCGGGTGGACTCGCTGCGGTCTGCTGTGAGACTGGCTTCGATCTCCTCCAGGCTGCGGTTCTTGGTCTCCGGGAGCCACCGGTAGAGGTAGCCCAGGCACAGCGCGCCGAGCAACGCGTAGATCCAGAACACCACCGAAGCACCGAGTGCGGAGATCAGGGTGAGCACGGTCAGCGACACGACGAGGTTCATCGCCCAGTGCGTGACGATTCCGAACGACGCCGCCTGACCTCGAACGTTGTTGGGGAAGATCTCGCTGTTGACCAACCAGATGGCGATGCCGAGACTGCACGCGAACGCTGACTCGTAGATCATGAGCACGGCGATCAGCCAGCCCACGGTCGCGCCCTGCAACGGGAACAGGAACACGATCCCGATCACCACGAGCGCGAGGACGATGACCGCCGTACCGCCCAGAATCCAGGGGCGACGGCCGACTCGGTCGATCCACAGCAGAGCGGGCAGCGTGAACAACACGTTGACCACACCGATCGCCACCGAAACACCGATCGCCGCAGTCTTGCCGAACCCCTCGTCCTCCAAGATCGTCGGCACGTAGTAGATGATCGCGTTCACACCGACGACTTGGCTCGCCCCCGCGGCGACGACGCCCACCGAAATCCATCGGCGGTAGCGCGGACCGAGCAGCTCGCGGTAGGTGATGCGCCCCTCCGCGCGGACCGCTTCCCGGATCTCCGAGATCTCCGCCTCGACCTCGTCCGCACGCCGAGTGCGCATGAGCACACCCCGCGCTTCGGCTTCCCTCCCGTGGGAGAGCAACCACCGAGGTGTTTCCGGGAGGGCGAGCAGCCCCACCGACATCAACACCGCGGGCAGCACGCCGACCCCGATCATCCAACGCCACGAAGCGGACTCGGACAGACCGTAGCCGATGAGGTAGGCCATCAAGATTCCGACGGTCACCATGAACTGGTGCAGCGACACGAGCCTGCCCCGATTGCGAGGCGGCGCGAGCTCGGCGATGTAAGTCGGTACGACCAAGGAAGAAATGCCGATCGCCACGCCCAGGAACACCCGCGAAACGATGAGCCAACCCGCATCCGGAGCGACCGCTGAGCCCAGCGTCGCCACCGCGTACAGGACGGTGACACCGGTCAGGGTCCGCTTGCGGCCGAACCGATCTGCCAACTTGCCACCGACGATCACGCCGACGACGGCCCCCGCCAGCAGAGCCGCGGTCACCACCTGCTTCATCGTCTCGCCGAGCGCGAACGCGTCGCTGATGTAAGGCAGCGCAGCTGCGACGACGCCCGTGTCGTAGCCGAACAGCAGCCCACCCAGCGCGGCGACGATCGAGGCGCCGGCCACCAGCGCCCCTCCTGTCAACCTCCCCGTCCCGGAGACCGGGGCATGCTCTTCGCCTGGAGCGCGCGCCATGGTTTCCTCCGTCCGCGGTTACCTGCGCGATCGGGCACTTCGACCTGGCGATCAGTGTCAATCGGTGGTCGACCTGTCGCAACAACGGCCTGAGTCACGCTGTTCGGTGCTTGGTCGTGAGGCCCGGGCAGGCAGGACATCGGCGCGCGCGTGAATGCGACGCCGAGAAGACGAACCCGAGAAGGGCCTTGTGGTGCTCCGTCATCCGACACCTTGCCATCGGTCGGAGTTCGCCGCTGGCCGCTAACGATCCCTCAACTGGTGGACGCGCGCTCACGTCCTCGCAACCGCCGCCTCTGCGCGAGGGGGGGGCGAAAGTGCTGTTCTGACCGACAACCGCAGCGCTGCTAGCCGAGAGACCGAGGGGCACTTAGGGAATGGCAGGATCGTGGCGGGAGTCCCTGCCGGTGCTCATCGGCTCCGACAGGGAGGAAACCACGCCGCTGCCCGCGGTTTCCTGCACCGTCTGGTAACCGCCCATGTCCACCGCGATCAAGCTCGTCGCAGCAATCGCGGGGTCCGCACCGATCGCGTTCAACAGCGATCCGGCGACCTGTGCGACGAGCGCCGCCAGGTACGGGATCGCGGCCATGATCCCGTTGACGGGGACGAAGATCCGCACTCGGCGATGCGGAAGACAGGAGTCCACAACCGCACGGCGGCAGTCCCCGCGACTCGCGCACACGGCATCCTCTGACCACATTTCCGCCGCGCCCCCCGATGAGCCACTGCCTCATCGGCCACTTTGGCATGTGCTCTGACCTGCAACGATGGGTCCGTCATGCCGCCACGTCCACGCGCCCGAAATGCCCCCTTTCGCGGGTAGTGGCCCCCGCGGCACATCGCCATACTTCCTGCACCCGAATCGCCATCGTTCTCAACGAGGAGATCACCCATGGCCATCGAAGAACCGCGAGCGCGCGAGGTGTCATTGCGCCGGGTCGCGATCGCGAGCTGCGCGGGAACGACGATCGAGTTCTACGACTTCTTCATCTACGGAACCGCAGCCGCGCTCGTCTTCCCCAAGGTGTTCTTCCCCGCGCTCGGACCGGCCGCAGGCACCGTGGCATCGTTCGCGACGTTCGCCGTCGCCTTCTTCGCACGTCCGGTCGGAGCCATCCTGTTCGGCCACTACGGCGACCGGCTCGGGCGGAAACGCACCCTGATCTCCACATTGCTGCTCATGGGAATCGCCACCGTCCTCATCGGGCTGCTCCCCAGCGCGGAAACCATCGGCGTCGCAGCTCCGATCATCCTCGTGGCTCTTCGCTTCGCGCAGGGCTTCGCCGTCGGAGGCGAATGGGCCGGCGCGACGCTTCTGGCAGCCGAATACGCGCCCAAGGCGAAGCGAGGGCTCTACGGCGTGTTCCCCCAACTCGGCCCAGCGATCGCGTTCGCGCTCTCGAGCGCCACGTTCCTCATCACAGGACTGGTCATGGGCCATACGAACGAGGCGTTCCTGTCCTACGGCTGGCGAATCCCGTTCCTGGTCTCGATCTTGCTCGTCGGCATCGGTTTCTACGTCCGCCTCAGCATCGACGAGACCCCGGCGTTCAAGGCGGCGCAGTCCGCAGCACTCGCCGAACAACCGAGACGTCTGCCGTTCCTCGAGGTCTTCAGGACACAACCTCGAGAGGTCCTGCTCTCGGCTGGTTCCCTGACCATGCTCTTCGCGTTCTTCTACATGGGCACGGCTTATCTGACCAGCTACGGCACCAGCCCGCAGGGCGCTGGGCTCCCGCGCACAGTCGTCCTCGCCATCGGCATCGCCGCGGCGGTGGTCTTTGGCATCGCCACCGTGCTCGCCGGGGTGCTCTCGGACAGGTTCGGGCGCCGAAAATTGATCATGGGTTCGTGCGCCGTGGGCATCCTCTGGGGGCTGGCGCTGTTTCCGCTGCTCGACACCGGCACCGCCGTCGCGTTCGCCATCGGACTCACCGTGAGCCTCTGCGTCGTCGGCATCTCCTACGGGCCGGCCGGTTCGTTCCTGCCTGAACTGTTCGAGCCGCGCCACCGCTACACCGGAGCCGGCCTGGGTTACAACATCGCCGGCGTACTGGGTGGCGCCGTTCCGCCTCTCCTCGCTCCCGGCCTGGCCGCGACCTTCGGCGGAATCGGAATCGGTGTGATGCTCTCGGCGCTCGGACTGGTCTCGCTGGTCTGCACCACCGCGCTGGCGGAAACGCGAGGTCAGGCGCTCGCCCACGAACGGTCGGGTCTGCCGCCGATGGCGGCCGCCGCTGACTGATCTCGCGCCAAGTGGTGGGCGGGCCCCTACCCGGGCCCCGCCCACCATCCATCTCGCCCATCAGACCGCCAGGAAGGGAACCTCCGGCCTCCACAGCTGCGAGGCCCGCAGGTGGCGGCCCCGGGGTGTGACGTCGAGGAGCTCGCCCTGGTGCACGACCACCCGGCCGCCCACCAGCACCGTGGAAACCGCACCCGTGACGGCCAATCCGTCGAACGGCGAGTAGTCGGTCGCCATGTGCAGGTCGGTGTTGTCCACGGTGCGCACCGCCGCCGGATCCCACACCACGATGTCGGCGTCCGCCCCCGGCATCAGCGACCCCTTGCGGGGGTAGAGCCCGTTGAGCCGCGCGGGATTCGCGGAGGTCATCGCTACGAAGCGCTGCGCGGGAAGGCCGCGCCGCACGACGAACTCGGAGAACAGCACCGGCATCCGGGTCTCCACCCCGGGCAGCCCGTTGGGCATGTGCCGGACGTCGTCCTTGCGCTCCAGCTTCTGCGCGGTGTCGTAGCAGCAGTGGTCGCTGCCGACCGTGGTCACCTCCCCCGCCATCAAGCGAACACCCAGCTCCCGCACGGTCGCCGCGGAGCGCAGCGGCGGGCAACACACGAAGCGCTCGGGATGCGCCTCGGCGTACTTGCTCTCGTCCAGCACGAGGTGATGGGTCACCGCCTCGGTGAACGCCCGGATCCCCCGTCCCCGGGCGCGAACGACCTGGTCCACCGCGGCCGGCGTCGACTGGTGCACGAAGTAGACCGGGGCGCGCACCGACTCGGCGATGGCGAGCACTCCCGCCACCGCGGCGTCCTCGGCCAGTTCCGGGCGGGTCCGGTGGTGATCCCCGGCGCCGATGTGGCCGCCACCAGCGCACTGGTGTTGCACGTCCTCGATGATGTGGTTGGACTCGCAGTGGATGACCGCCATGCCGCCCAGGTCCCGGAGGTGGGTCATCACCCGCAGGATGGTGTCCTCGTCCGCCATCGTCTCGCCGCGGTAGGTGGTGAACATCTTCACGGTGACGACGCCGTCGGCGACGAACGAGCGCAACTGATCGGGGATGGTCTCGTCCCAATCCGTGACGCACGCGTGCAGAGCGCTGTCGCACACGCCCTGCCCGGCCTTCGCCCGCTGTCGCTCCACCGCCTCCGCGGGAGACTCGCCGGGCCGAGGGATGGCGAAATCGACGATCGTGGTGGTGCCGCCGAAGACCGCCGCCGCAGTGGCTTGGAAGTAGCCATCCCGCGTGGTGTAGGCACCGGAGGTGAATCCGACGTGGCAGTGCGGATCCACACCGCCCGGCATCACCAGCTTGCCGGCGGCGTCGACTTCGTCCAGCCCGCGCGGGCCGGTGCCGGGCTCGATCAGTGCGGCGATCCGTCCATCACGAACCAGCACGTCCGCCGGAGCGGACCACGAGTCGGTGACCACCGTGCCGCCCCGGACGAGGAGCTCTCCACCGCCCGTCACGACGCCCTCCCCGTTGTGGCGAGGTGCGCCCGCCAGCCACCCGCTGCGCTGATGTCCACGACGCCCTCCGCGTCGAGCTGGTCGTCCCGCAGGCGCATGCACAGCGAACCCGAACCGTCCGCCATCTCGATCACGCTGAGCTCCAACTCCGCGGGCTCGTTGGGCAGCAACCGTTCCCGCAGCAGCTCGTAGTCCACCTCGTACAGCTCGCCCGGGACCGAGCAGCCTCCCGTGACGTCCGGGTGCAGGCCGGGGAACTCGTCCCGGACCGAGTAGAACCGGTACTTCGCGGCCGTGCGGGCCTCTCCGAGGAAACGGCCACCGGCGAGCGCCCCGTTGAGCTCACCTCCCGACATGGCCTGCCCGTTGACGAACATCCGCAGGCTTGTCATCTCCTACCTCCATCGCTCGGTGTTGTCGGATTCAGCTCGTGACGGCCGCGTCCGCGCACAAGCGCGCCGGGCCCAGATCATCGATCGGCAGCGGCGGACTCCCGCCCGCCACGAGCCGCGCCAACGCAGAAGCCCACAGCGGGGCGAGGGTGAACGCGTAGGTCCCCCCGGCGACGAAGAACCCGGGAGCCCCGGGAACCTCGCCGATGACCGGCATCTCGTCCGGTGTTGCCGCCAGCGGCCCCGCCCACATCCGCAGCAGTTGCAGATCGGCGAGGAACGGCAGGATCCGGGCCGCCTGCAGCAGGTTTCCGCGCATGCTCGCCAAGCTGGGTGCGCTGCGCCCGGCCAGGTCCAGCCGCTCGGCCGGCCACCCGCCTCCGATCAGCAGATGCCCGGCGCTGACCTGCTTGACCGACATGCCTTCGCCGATGTGCTGCACGAGGTGGCGCATGATCGGCCGGACCCTGGTGGTGACGTGCATCTGGATCGCCACGGGGGTCATGTTCAGCCGGGTGCCGGCCAGTTCTGCGACCTGACCGATCCACGGCCCGGCGGCGTTGATCACCGTCGGAGTCGACCAGGTGCCCTCGCCGGTGCTGACCTGCCACGTCCGGCCGGTGCGGGCGATGCGGGTGACCGGGGAGAAGCCGCGGACCACCGCGCCGTGCCGGCGGGCGGCGGCGAGGTAGGCCGGGGCCACGAGCAACGGGTTGGCGTACCCGTCGAGCCCGCACCACGTCGCCGCGACCACCCGCTCGGACAGCAGCGGCAGTTCGGCCCGCGCCGCTGCCCCGTCGAGGACCTCGGTGCGCAGTCCCAGTTCGGCCTCCATCCGATTCTTCTCGACGAGTTCCCGCGTCTGCTCGGCGGTTTCGGCGACCATGAAGCCGCCGTTGCGGCGCACCTCCAGATCCGCGTCGAGCCGGGCTTCCAGGTCGCCCCACAGCTGGGAGGCCGCCAGCTGCAGCGGCAGGAACCTCCGGTTGTCGGCCGGGATGGGCTGTCCGGGCCGCCGGGTGTGGATCGCCTGGATGTGCAGGTTCCCCGCGGTCGTCCCGGACCCCTCCCGGTTGGGTGCCCGGCGCTCCAGCACGACGACGCGATGGCCGGCGGCGGCCAGCTCGTGCGCCGCGGCCGCACCGAGGATGCCGGCACCGATCACGACGACATCAGCGGTCGAAGTCGTCACGACGTCTCCTCGCCTTTCCCGCGGGACACCCGCGCCGGTCGGCTTTCAAGATCACGGAAGCGGAAAGGGGCGCTCATGAGACCTCCTCGACCGACTCGCCCATCGCGACCCGGATCGGCACCGGTTTGATCGGCATCCGGGCGGGGAACGGCTCTGCGGAGCCCGATGCCCCGCAGAGAGCGGCCACCGCCGGGGCGCATTCCCTGCCCTGGCAGGGCCCCATCCCGGCGCGCGTCGCACCCTTGACGCTGTTGCGGTCGTTCCAGCCGACCGCGTCCGCGGCGCGGATCTGCCCCGCGGTCACCCCCTCGCACCGGCAGATCACCGTGCTGTCGCACAGACCGCTGACCAGGGAATCCGGCACCGGGTAGAGATCAGCGGTGACGGCGCTGAACGCCTCCCCGCGTCGCAGGCGCCGCAGCGTCGCCCGAGCGGGCTCCGCCGCACCGGGCAAGCCCAGGTCGGCGGCGATCGACGCCGCGGCGACCTCCCCGCGCAGCCGCGCCACGTGCACTCCGGCGATGCCGGCGCTCTCGCCCGCGACGTAGACGCCCTCGGCCGTGGTGCGCCCCCGGCCATCAGTGCTCGGGAACAGGTCGTCCTGCCGCACTTCGCACCGCGCTCCGAGCAAGCGGACCAGTTCGGTGGCGGGCCGGAACCCGTAGGCGACCGCGAGCGCGTCCACGTCGTACTCGCGACCCGCCTCGTGGCCGCCAACGGGCTCGATGCGCACCCGCTGCAAGGTCCCCGAGCCGGTGGCTTCGGCGACCTGCCACCCCTGCAGCAGCGGAACCTTCCGGCGAGCGAGCACCGCGCGGTACGACGCGAACTCCGCGAGTCGGGCGGGATGCGCCAACGCCGCAGCGGCGCGCAGGCTCGGCCGGTACGGACGGTTGAGCTCGACCACGGCGGCGACCTCCACCCCGACGTCGAGCAGCGCGCAGCTGACCGGGAGCAGGAACGGACCCGTCCCGGCCACCACGGCGCGCTGCCCGACCGGAATCCGATCGCAGGTCGCCAGGTGCAGCGCGTACCCGGGTGTCACCACACCCGGCAGTTGCCAGCCGGGGAACGGGATGCTGCGCTCGAAGCCTCCGGTGGCGACCAGCACGGCCCGTGCCGACACCGATCGGGGCTCGTCCTCGGGACCGGCGACCAGCAGCGTTCGCTCGTCCTCGCCGACGCCCCACACCGAGCACTCGGTCCAGCACCGCACACCGCTCGCCCGCACCGCTGCGATCAGCGAGGTGCCTTCCGGCCGGAAATCGCCGTGCTGCGCGAGAACCGAGCCTTGCCGACGCTTGAAGTACTGACCGCCGAGCTCCTCGGCCTCGTCGAGCAGGATCACGTCCGCACCGAGGCGGGCGAGGTGCAGCGCGGCGGACAGACCGGCCGGGCCGCCACCGACCACCGCGACATCGCAGCGCTCGATCGCGCCCGCTCGGCGCGGATCACCGTCAACGCTCATCGTCGTGCTCCCGCCCCGTGCTCACGACCATGCCCGGCCGCACGTGCACCTGGCACGCCCGGTGAAGCCGCCCGTCGACCAACACCTCGCACTCGAAGCAGACACCCATCCCGCAGAACGGAGCCCGAGGTTCATCCGTGACGAGATTGCGCCGCAGGAAACGAATTCCCGCATCGTGCAGCGCCCCCGCGAGGCTCTGTCCGATGGTTGCGGGAACGTCCACCCCGTCCACGCACACCGCTGTGTCGTCGCGCTGGCCGCTCATAGGATCCTCGCCAGGAAAGCTCGGGCGCGCTCGCTTTGCGGATGGGCGAAGAACTCGCTCGGCGCGCCTTCCTCGACGATCACGCCCTCGTCCATGAAGACGACGCGGTCGGCGGCGGCACGGGCGAAACCCATCTCATGACTGACGATCACCATCGTCATGCCTTCTTCGCGCAGCTTCACGAGAACCTCGAGCACCTCGTTGACCATCTCCGGGTCGAGCGCTGAGGTCGGCTCGTCGAACAACATCACTTCCGGGCGCATCGCCAGCGCCCGTGCGATCGCGACCCGCTGCTGCTGGCCACCCGACAACTGGCCGGGGTAGTGATCGGTCTTGTCCGCCAACCCGACCAGCGCGAGCAGTTCTCGCGCCTCATCGCGCGACTCCGGTTTGGCCTGCCCGCGAACGTGCACCGGCCCGGCGGCGACGTTGTCGAGCGCCGTCATGTTCGGGAAGAGGTGGAACTGCTGGAAGACCATCCCCGTCCGGCGGCGCTGGACCGCCAGCTGCTTCTCCGCCACGCGGCGCCCGTCAGCACCGACCCCGAGGGGTTCGCCGCACACCGACACGGTGCCGGAATCGATGGGCTCCAGCATGTTCAGCGTGCGCAGGAACGTGCTCTTCCCGCTGCCCGAAGGCCCCAGGACCAGGACGACCTCCCCGCGGCGCACCTGCAGGCTCACCTCGCGCAGGACCGTCAGCGGACCGAAGCTCTTGCAGACGTCGCGGGCATCCACCACGCACTCCGGCTGCGCGGGCGCGGTGGATTCGATTCCACTCGTGCTCATCGGGTCTCCCCCACCAGTTCGGCGGACTGCGGCACCTGATGGCTCGGCCGCTTCGCGGTCCCGGTGCCGTGCGATCGGTTGACGAGGGCTTCCAACCGCCCCTGCAGCAACGTCCAGACCGACGTCATCACCAGGTAGTAGCAGGCCGCGGCCACGAGTCCTTCCAGCACGCGGAAGTTGAGCTGGACGGCGTACTGGGTCAACCGCAACAACTCCTCGACCGCGATGATCGAAACGAGGGTCGTGGTCTTGAGCAGGCCGTTGAGGCTGTTGCCCAGCGGCGGGATCATCACTCGAAACGCTTGCGGGAGGACGACGACCCGCATCACGGTGACCGGTTTCATCCCCAGCGCGCGTGCCGCCTCGAACTGGCCACGAGGCACCGACATGATCCCCGAGCGCACGATCTCCGACAGGTACGCCGCTTCGTTGAGCGCCAATCCGAGCAGCGCCGCCTGGATGGGGCCGAACTTGATGCCGAGCTGCGGCAACCCTGTGTAGATGATGATCAACTGCACCAGCAGCGGCGTACCGCGGAACAACCAGATGTAGGAGTTGGCCACGGCCCGAATCGATCGCGAGCGGGCCGAGCGCATCAACGCCAGCACCAGGCCGACGACCAAGCCGACCACCATCGTGACGACCGTCAACCAGATCGTCGTCCACGCGCCACGCAGGAGGGATTCGCTGCTGAGGAAGGTGAAGAACGCTTCCCAAGACCACATGTCAGCTCCCCGATCTCACTGCTGCACCGGAAGCGGTCCGGTGGTGACGGCGAGCTCGCCGTCGAAGCCGCTCACGCCGTACTCGTCGAACAGCGACTTCATCCACCCGTCCGCCCGCATCGCGGCCAGTTCGGCTGCCACCGCATCCGCCACCGGCCTGCGGTCCTTGGCGAAGCCGAGGGCCAGCGGCGCCCTGTTCATCCCGCGCACCACGGTCTCGAACCGCCCACCCTGCTGATAGAACGACATCACCGATTCCACGATGGACGCCCCGTCGACCTGGCCCGCCGACAACGCCTGGAAGGCGTCGGCGTTCGTCTGGAAGGTCCGCAGCTGGATGGGCGCCTTGCCCTGAGCGATGAACTGCTCGTTCAACAGGTTGAGGGTGTCGAACTCGTAGCCGGGTGCTTCGACCGCCAGCGTGCGGCCGGAGAGGTCCTCGCGGCTCTTGATCTGCTTCGGGTTGCCCGCTGCCACCGCGACGCCGACGGCTTGGACCTCGTAGGGCACCAGGTTCATCGTCTCAGCGCGAGGAGGGGTGTAGAACATACCGGTGTTGATCAGGTCCCACCGGTGCCCTTGGACCCCGGGGACCTGGGCGTCGAACGGCACGTTGACGACCTCCGTTCGCAAGCACAGCCGTTTGGCCAGCTCGTTGGCGAGGTCGATGCGCATCCCGACGACCTCGTCGCCCTCCACGTACTGCATGGGCGGGAGCGTGGCGTTGGTGGCGTAGGTCAAGGTGCCGGGCTTGACCAGCTGGTCGTCCGGGACCTTGGGGGTGCAGTTCGCGGGTGCGGCTTCGGTGCCAGATCCACAGGCCGTGGCGCCGAGGGTGAGCAGTGCGGCTGACAGGACAGCGGCGATGAGGCGCATGTCCCCTCCTTGATCAGAATCGGGGTGTGGTCAGGTGGTCGGGCTGCCGCGGAGGAGCCCGAGTGAGTCGAGAGCAGCGGCCAGCGCGTCCAGGCGAGCCGGGTCGGTCAGGTCCAGCAGCGGCGGGCGCACCGCTCCCCCGGGCTGTCCCAGCAGGTTCATGGCGGCCTTGACCTGAGCGGTCGGATGCGCGAACTTGGCGCTGTAGTCGGGGTTCACCAACGCGGCGACCATCGCGCCGTAGAGATCCGACCACCGCAGGGCCTCGTCGCGGTCGCCGCGCCAGACGGCCTCGTAGTAGGGCACGGCGAAGGGCGCGCCGACGCCGCCGCCGTCGATGTTGCCGTCGCCGCCCACACCGAGCATGAACGCCATGCCCCGGCGGTGGATGAACCGGCCGAAGGTCCGCACCCGTCCGGCCACGACCTCAGCCGTGGCCATCGCCATGAGCTCGTCGCCGGTGCTGTCCTTGTAGGCCACCACGTTCGGCAGGTCGGCGAGGCGGTCCGCCGTCGCGGTGTCGATGTCGACCGCCACTCCGCGCGGCCAGTTGTAGATCATCCAGGGCAACGGGACCGCCCCGGTGACCGCTTCGTAGAAGCCGACGATCTCCTCCGGGGTCAGGTGCGCGTACGGCGGCGGGGTGGCGAGCGCGCCGTCCGCCCCGATCGACCGCGCGTGCTCGGCGAATTCGATGACCTCGGCCGGGGTGTAGGCGGTGCACCCGACCACGACGGGCGTCGACCCGCCCAGCACTTCCACCGCCAGTTCGGCGACTCGCCGCCGTTCGGCGGGGCGCTGCGCGAACCACTCGCCGGTCGTGCCGTTGACCAGCACACCGTGGACGCCCTGGTCTGCGTAAAGACGAAGGACGTTCCGCAGCGCCTGCTCGTCGAGCGCACCGTCAGCGGTGAACGGGGTGGGTGCTGCGGGCCAGTACCCCCGCCAGCTGACTGAAGTTCGATCCACGGTCGCTCCGCCTCTCTTGGAATCGATCCCATGAGACAATCGCACCCGGGCACAGCTAAAGCAATACTCGAAATGTCGCCTCGTGCGACAATCATGTTTCCAACCAGTATCATCACCTTGCCCTTCCGCTCGGATCGTCGATCATGGAAAGTGTGGGAACGATTTCTCGTACAGTGACGTTGCTCGACGTCGCACAAGAAGCCGGCGTCTCCCGGAGCACCGCCTCCCGCGTGCTGTCCGGAGCGACCTCGATCAGCGCGGACGCCCGCGATCGGGTCGAGGCGGCAGCCGCCAAGCTGGGCTACCGCCCGAACCGGGCCGCGCAGAGCTTGCGCACCCGCCGGACGCGGTTGGTCGGGCTCGTGCTCAACAACCTCGTCAACGCCTCGTTCCACGCGATCGCGGAAGTGCTGCAGCAGCGCCTCGACGATCGCGGCTACCAGGTCATCCTCTGCGTGACCGGGGCCGACGAGGACCGCGAGGCGCGATACCTGGAGATGCTGGCCGAGCACCAGGTCGACGGTGTCGTCGTGATCGGCACCGGCCGGAACGTCGCGCTGCTGGAACGGATCGTCGCCGAAGGCATACCCGTGCTCAGCCTCATCCGCTGCGCCCCGGAAGCTCCTGGAGAAGCGGTGCTCGCCGATGACTCCGATGGCGCCTACCTCGCCACCGAGCACCTTCTCGACGCCGGCCACCGGCGCATCGGCTACATCGGCGGGCCGCTGGAAGCCAACTCCGGGCGCGAACGCTTCCACGGCTACGCCGCCGCGCTCACCTCGGCCGGCCTGCAGGTGGTGGACGACCTGGTGGTGCGCGGCCCCTTCCTGGAGTCCTTCGGCGAGAAGGCGCTCGCCGCACTGCTCGACCGCGACGACGCCCCCACGGCGCTCTACGTCGCCAATCACGAAGCGGCGTTCGGCGTGCTGCCCGAACTCCGGGAACGCGGCGTCAGCGTCCCGGACGACGTGTCACTGATCTGCCACGAGGACGTCAGCTGGTTCCGCTACTGGCAACCGGCCATCACCGTGATCGACAACGGTGCCGCCGAACTCGCCGAACTCGCCGCCAACCGCGTGCTAGCCGCCATCGAACGCGGCCCCGGAGACGCGCGATCCGGCCGAGCCATGCGAGTGGGCGCTCGACTGGTACAACGCGCCTCGGTGACCAACCCACGCACCTGACGGGGACTCGACGCGCAGGACCCCTCGCCCAACGCGGGCTGCGCGGGCTGGCCACGAGCAAATCGGGCGCCGCACCGGTCGACGTCATGTCATCGTCCTAGGGCTGTCAAACAGCTGGAGCGAGCAGACTGTGGCGAGTCAACCGGACACGGGCAGTTCCGCGGCGACCGAAGACTTGCCCGTGCTGTGCACCGCAAGCAACGGCCTTTCAAAGCTGTGGCCGCCGTGTGAAGCGCGACGGCGCACGTGGCCGCGGCTACGCATCTGCGGCCTCCTCCACGGACTCGCCCGGGTCGCGCATGGGTTGGCCCCGCCGCTCCAACGCCTCGGCCTCCCTCTCCAGAGGTGGCACGGATTTGGCGGCGAACCGCTTCGTCCAGGGCCACATGAGTGGGGAGTTGAGGATCGCCTTCGCCCAGTTGACCCCGGATACCGCGCGTGGGATGTACACGCGGCCGCGCCGGCGCCTGAGCGCGTTCACGATCGCCGCAGAAGCCTCGTCGACGCTGGTGGTCACGTTGCCCGGATATGGCAACCTTCGGCGCAGATCCTGGAACGAACTAAGTTCTCCCTCGGCGTCGCGCACTAGATCCGTGTCGATCCAGGACGGATGCACAAGACCAACCGTGATCCCGAGGTGGGCTACTTCCTGTCGGTAGGTGAGGGTGAGCATTTCTACCGCGGCCTTGCTGGCGCAATACGACGCCAGGCTGGCCAACGGCAGGAACGACAGTGCCGACGCCACCACCAACACGTGACCTTGCGATCTCTCCAGATGGGGTGTCGCGTACTTGAGGGTGCGAAAAGCGCCGGTCACGTTGGTGTCCAGAACCCGCTCGAACGACGCCTCGTCCGCTTGCCGAACCGTCTCGAATGCCGCGATCCCGGCATTGGCAACGACCCTGTCGATGCCACCCATCGCCTCGGCGGAGGCATCGATTGCCGACTGCAGAGCCGCACCGTCGCGCACGTCCGCCTCTCGCCAGAACGCGGTCGGCCCCAAGTCGTCCGCGAGAGAACGCAACCGATCCGGTTCGAGCCCGATCAACGACACATGCGCACCGCCGGCAACAGCACGACGTGCTACCTCACTGCCAATACCACGCGCTGCTCCGGTGACAACCAACCTACGACCTGCCAGGCGTCGATGCATGAGCCGACGATAACTTCGTTATCACTTGTGCGCAATGGCACTTCGCGCTGCCGCTCGCACTGACGCTGAGCCTTCGCGGCGCACCCCCTGCCGAGCCTGCGATCACAGGGGGTGCTGACATTTCCCGATAACTTCGTTATCGTAGCCGGGTCGTAGTTCACCTGAGGAGAATCAATGTCGGTGATCCATAGGCAGGCGCGGACGAGCCGTCCGCACTGTGCGTCGACCCGGCCGGACTTCGACTGGTTGGTGGTCGGGTCGGGATTCGGCGGCAGCGTCGCCGCACTGCGTTTGGCGGAAAAGGGATACCGCGTCGCAGTCGTCGAGCGAGGCCGGCGGTACGCCGATGAGGACCTGCCGTCTGCAGCCTCGGACACGCGTCGCTTCGTCTGGGCACCGAAGCTGGGCCTGCGCGGGATCATGCGCAATGTCCTGTTTCGGCACGTCTTCAGCTCTACCCAGACCGGAGTGGGAGGAGGGAGCCTCGTCTACGGCGGCGTGCTGTTCCGTGCGCAGGACGGCTTCTACGACGACCCGCAGTGGAGCGGGATCGCGAAGTGGGACACCGTTCTGGCGCCTCACTACGCCACCGGTGAACGCATGCTCGGGGTTCGGACAACCCCGTGGGAGTCGGAGACGATGCGGCTGTCCAAAGAGCTCGCCGGCCACTTCGGAACCGAGGAGCTGTTCGCCCCGGCGCCTGTCGGTGTCTTCTTCGGCGAGCCCGGCGAGACCGTCGAGGATCCCTACTTCGGAGGCGAAGGTCCACCTCGAACTGGATGCACTCGCTGCGGTTCGTGCATGGTGGGTTGCAAGCTCGGCGCGGCGAACCGCCTCACGAAGAACTACCTCTGGTTCGCAGAGAAGCACGGTGCACAGATCCTGGCCGAGCGCCAGGTGATCGACGTTTCTCCGCTCGGCGTCGGCGATGGCAGCGATGGCTATCGAGTCGTCACCGAGAGCACCGGCTCTCGGAGGAGCCGCGGTCGGCGTGTCTTCACCGCTGGAGGCGTCGTTTTCGCCGGCGGTGCCGTCGGGACCAACGAGCTGCTGGCGAACTGCAAGCACCGGGGTTCGCTTCCGCGCCTCAGCGATCGGCTGGGGCGTCTGGTGCGGACGAACAGCGAAGTCGTCCTGTCGGTCCTCCTGCCCGAGGACCGCGAGACTTGGCGAGACGTCACGGCCAGCAGTCGAGTCATGCTCGACCGGGAAACCCAGGTCGAGTTCCTCACCTACGGACGCCACGGCGATTTCATGCGCCTGTTGTTCACCACCTTGGCCGGCGGCGGATCCCATCCGCGACGGCTTGCGAAATGGTTGGGCAACGTCCTCAGACACCCCCGCAGGTGGGTCGCGACCATGCGATCCGGCTGGAGCACTCGGACCATGATGATGCTGGTCATGCAGGCGCGTGACAACGCCATCACCTTCCGAGCCAGGAAGAGGCGCTTCAGGCCCGGCTATCGCCTCACCACCGAGACCGACACCGCTCGACCAGCACCCACGCACCTCGAGGTGGGGCACCAGGCGGCGAAGTGGTTGGCGGAACGCACCGGAGGTATCCCGCAGAGCAGCATCTTCGAGGCTTTCGGAGACAGGCCCATGACCGCTCATGTGCTCGGTGGTGCGGTGATCGGCGCGGACCCGGCCCGTGGCGTGGTCGACGATCGGTTGCGGGTTTTCGGCTACGAGAACTTGATCGTGTGTGACGCTGCCGCGCTTCCTGCGAACCCGGGAGTCAATCCTGCTTTGACGATCACTGCGCTCGCCGAACATGCCATGGCGAACATTCCTGCGGCCGCGGAAAGCGCCTGATCACCTGAGGAATCGTAAGGCCTGCGGGACGAACCGATCGTGGTGCTGGAACACGCCACCGTGCCCTGAGTCCGGATAGATCGTCAAGGTGGCCTGGGGTAGGCGGTGGGCGAGCTCGAAAGATCCCCGGGTGGCTAGCATCCGGTCGTCTTCTCCGTTGGCCACGAGGACGGGATGGGAGATTCGGCCGAGGTCCATGGGGCCTCGCGCTCCCCATCGGCTGATCGCCAGAAGCTGTCTCGCCGCACCGAGGATCGAGGTGGGCCTCACGCGATCTGCGGCACGTTCCTGAAGACGCGCCATGTACGCCTCCGCAGCAGCCTTGCCGTTGCCGGTTCTGGTGAAGAACAGCAGGGGCTTCGGATTGCTTAGGGTGACGAGCCCGCGCAGGGAGTCGATGAGCATGCGCGGATTGAGCTGCCCGACGCCGGGGAGACCGGTTGGACCGGTTCCGGACAGGATGAACCTTCGCACCAGTTGCGGCTGTTCCGCGGCGATCACCTGGGCGATGAACCCGCCGAGCGAGAAGCCCAGGAGGTCGACCTGCTCGAGGCCGAGGGCGCGGATGAATGCGACGGCGTCGTCGGCCATCGCCTCCACAGTGGTGGGGACTTTCCCGGGCGTGCCGCCGACACCGCGGTTGTCGAAGATGATCACCCTTCGTTCGGCGGCGATGCCGTCGATCACCCGTGGATCCCAGTCATCGATGACCGCGGTGAAGTGGTGGAGGAAGACCAGTGGCACACCGTCGCGCGGCCCGAGGTCTCGGTAGGCGAAACTCGTGTCCCGGGTTGCGACGCGCAGCGTTGGTGCTGCCTTTGCCGTGTGCGCCAGGGAATCTGTCATGAGTTGGTCCCTGCGGTGATGACGATCTTGCCTTTGGCGCGCCCTTCCTCGACGTAGGCCAGGGCCTCGATCGTCTCGTCGAAGTCGAAGGTCCGATCGAGCACCGGCCGCAACGTGCCGTTGTCGTACAGACCCGCCAGCTTCTGCAGTTGAGCACCATTGGCTCCCATGAAGAAGAACGCGTAGCGCACCCCCAGGGCCTTGGCGTGCTTGCGGATCTTCCGGCTCATCAGGGCCATGACCGGTTTCAGCAGAGGTTGGCCGAGTTGCGCTGCGAATGCCGGGTCAGGCGGCCCGACGACGCTGATCGCCAATCCGCCGCGCTTGAGCACGGTCAGCGACTTCTGCAGGCTGGCAGGCCCGAGGGAGTCCAGGACCACGTCGTATCCGGTGAGCGCCTCGGCGAAGTCCTGCTCGGTGTAATCGATGACTTCGTCGGCACCGAGGTCGCGGACCTTGTCCCCGTCGCGGGTGTGAGCGGTCGTGGCGACGTAGGCGCCGAGGTGCTTGGCAACCTGGATGACGGTCGATCCCAAGCCGCCCGCCCCTGCGTGCACGAGCACCTTCTGCCCGGGCTTGACCTTGGCGACGTCGACCAGGGCCTGCCAGGCGGCCAGCGCGACCAGCGGTACCGCCGCCGACTCTTCCCAGGAAAGCGTTGCGGGCTTCAGGGCGACATCGCTCTCGTCAATGGCGATGTACTCGGCGAACGTGCCGATTCGCAGGTCACGGGGCCGGGCGTAGATCTCATCGCCGACCTTGAAGTCTCGTACCGCCGAACCTGTTCGGGTCACCACGCCCGCGACGTCGTGCCCCAGTGCGAACGGGGTCTTGTACTTCAGCAGCTGCTTGAACTCACCGTCTCGGACCATCTTGTCGAGCGGGTTGATGCTGGCCGCCGCCACGCGTACGAGCACGTCGTGATCACCGACCGCAGGTTGGGGCAGGGTGGCGGCCTTGAGACCGCCCTTGTCGTAGGAGTCCACCACGAAGGCCTTCATCTCACACCGCCCTATCAGGGTTGGTGTTGGTCTGCGAGGAGCGCAGAGCCGGCTTGGCCACCTTGCCCACGGCATTGCGCGGGAGGGCGTCGAGCACGTGGATCGCGATCGGTCGCTTGTAGCCACTGAGATTGCGTGCGCAATGCTGCGCCAGCGCGTCGGTGTCGATCTCGTGTCCAGGTCCGGGCTCCACGAACGCGACGACGACCTCGCCCCACTTCTCATCGGGCATGCCGATGACGGCGGCTTCGGCAACGGTGGGGTCGCTGGTCAGCACGTCCTCGATCTCTCTGGGGTAGATGTTCTCCCCACCGCGGATGATCATCTCCTTGGATCGTCCCACCAGCGTGAGGTAGCCGTCGGCGTCGAGGTGACCGACGTCGCCTGTGCGCAGCCACCCGTCGACCAGCACCTTGGCGGTTTCTTCGGGCCTGCCCAGGTATCCCCGCATCACATTGGCACCGCGAACTGCGACCTCGCCGTTGGTACCGGTCTCCGCCGGCCTGCCGTCAGCGTTCAGGATGCGCACTTCCTGTCCCGGGAACGGGATGCCGGCCGTGCCGGCGCGGCGTGGTCCGTTGATGGGATTGATCGTCGTTCCGCAGGTCGCTTCCGACAGCCCGTAACCCTCGACGATCGGGATGCCGAAGCGTTTCTCGAATCGCTCGAGCAACTCCGGTGGCGCCGGGGCCGCGCCGCAGACGGCGAAGCGAACAGAAGACGTGTCCGGTCGAACTTCGCTCGGAAGAGCCGCCAACATGCTGTAGATCGTCGGGACGCCGCTGAAGTACGTCGGCCGCTCGGCTTCGACCACATCGAAGAAGGTCTGCGGGTTGAACCGGTTGCCGACGACCACGCTGCCGCCGGCTACCAGCGGGAGCAAAACGCTGACCACGATCCCGTTGACGTGGAAGAGGGGCAGGATGAGAAGGCACCGGTCGGCGTGCGTGACTTTGAGCGCGCTGCGCCCCATCTGGGTCATCGCGTCGAGGTTGGCGTGGTCGAGCATGACGCCCTTGGGGGCGCCGGTGGTGCCGCTGGTGTAGATGAGCAAGGCCAGCGCCGCCTGGTCGTGATGGACTTTCTGATCCGACCCGGTCGGTGCTTCCCGAATTTCGGAGACGCTCAGGCTCGCGACCGGCGTGGCCGGCTCAGCGCCCGCCTCGATGACGAGCAGGCGGGCGCCCGAGTCCTGGAGCTGGTGGCTGACCTCGGTGGAGGTCAATGCGGGATTGACGGGAGTCGCGGCGGCGCCCAGTCGCCACGCGGCGAACAGGAGCACCACGAACTCGATCCGATTGGTCAGCTTGAGAGCGATCACGTCACCGCGCCCCACTCCGAGTTCGTGGAGCTGCTCGGCCGCTGCCCGCGTTCGCGAGAGGAAATCGGCGTTGGTCAGCGACCGGCAGTCGTCGGAGATTGCCAAACCGCTTGGATCCTGAGCGAAGCGATCGTCCGGGAGGGTGGCGAAGTGCATGGTGGTCACCCCTTGGGAGAGCTGAGATGCCGAACGAGGAATTCGGTCTGATCGGCAACGACGGTTTCGAAAGGTTCGCCGAGGTAGATGTCGAAGTGGCCGGCGTCGTAGGACTTGATCTCGCCCCTGGGTGCTGTGCGCGCGAAGGCGCGGGTTTCCGCGGGCGGTGTCACGGAGTCGTGTTCGCAGATGCAGAACAGGATCGGCGAGGACACGTTCTTCGCCGCACGACCAGGCCGGTGCTTGGTGATGGTCGGGGCGACGCGCGCGGCGACCTCGTTGACGAAGGTGCCGTCTTCGGGGACGAGTGCGAGATAGCCGTTCAGCGCGTCGGGCGCGGTCATCAGCGCCTTCGAGCCCGGCGCGCCGGCCAAGGTGATGGGTACCGGCTGCTTTTGACGAAGCATCGCCAAGAGGTCGCGGCCCACTGTCGGCAGCATCCTCATCGTGCCCACCGGGCCCAGCGCCCGCGCTGAGGCGAGCCCATCGGTGAAGGGGCACTGCGCGATGGCCGCAGCCAGCTCGGGGTGCCGGGACGCGACGACGATCGCGTGCCCGCCACCGAACGAACTCCCCCACACCGCGATACGGGCGGCATCGACGTCGGTTCGGCTCTTGACGTGGGCGATCGCGGCATCCCAGTCCTCCAGCTGGCGCTTGATCGACAGCAGTTGACGAGGGTGGCCGCCGGAGTCTCCGAAGTAGCGGTAGGTGAACGCCAACGCTGCGATCCCCGCGGACGCGAACCGCTCGGCGAAGGCGTCGAGGCGCATCTCACGGGTGGCCCCCAGTCCGTGGCCGAGGATGACGACCGGCGGGTTATCGACCCCTGCGGGGAGGTAGAGCCAGCCCGCGCAGTGGGTCTCACCAGAGGTGAACTCGACGTCGAGGCGCGAATAGTGCATGGTGCGGGTCATCCCTCGCTTCCGGTCTTGTTGGGGACGCCCGCTCCGCGTGTCGTCCCGGTGGAGAGAACCGCGTCGTACACACCGGGGACGTAGAGCGGAAGCTCACCAGCAACCTCGGTGTTGGCCATGTAGTCGAGCATCAGCTCCTGGCCCAGCTTCGACAGCGCGGTGGTGAGGAACTCAGCGCGCTCCAGGTGGAGCCCGTCGGACAGCTCCATCGATCCACCGAAGTAGACCGAGCGTTTGATCGCCGCTCGTGACTCCTTGGGTCGGGTGCCGAAGTGCTCGGCCAGACTGATGGCTCGCTCGAGAACCTGATCCTGGGGCACGACGTCATCGACGGCGCCGATGGAGAGGGCCTCTTGGGAGGTGAAGGGCTTGCCTTCGAGAATCGCAACGAGCGAGCGGTGAGTTCCCACCAGACGCGTGAGTCGCTGCGTACCGCCACCACCAGGCATGATGCCGAGCAGCACCTCGGGCTGGCCGATGACGTAGTCACCGTCGGCCATGACGCGCAAGTCGTTCGCCCAGCTGAACTCGGCGCCCAGCCCCAGCGCGGACCCGTTGAGGGCTGCCACGAAGACAACCCCGCTCCGGTTCATCTTCAGAAACATCTGGTGGACACGTTCCAACTGAACCGCGGGCCACAGGGGGGACTTGCCCAGCGCTGCCTTGAACCCACCGGCCTTGTTCACTCCACGGGCCGTATGCGCCAGCGCTGACGCTCCCCGGGTCCCCACCGGCGGTACGGCAGCACCGCCTTCCTGCAACCAACGAACCTCAGCGTGGCTGACGAAACGGTTCGGGTGCGTTCCGGTGAAGACCACGGCCTGCACCTTCGGGTCGTGGTCGGCACGCTCCACGAGCTCATCGAGGGCCTCGGCGACGTCGTTGCCGAACAGCCCTAGTGGGCCACCGTTGATTCGGGCGACGAGCACCGACCCTCGATCATCGACCTCGATGCTTCCCCGGACTTCTTCTGCCATGACGCTTCCTTTGGCTTGCGTGCAGTGAGCGCTACGATAACGAAGTTATCTGAGTGCCACGACCTCCCCACCAAGTACGAGGAGCGCGATGCAACGATGGGATCCATGTCCGACAACCCGACACCGAACGGCATACCGGAACGCCTGATCGAGGCGACGATCGCCCTGCTCGCCGAACAAGGGCCATCCGCGATCAAGGCCCGCACGGTGGCGGCCGAAGCGGGCATGTCGACGATGGTCGTCTACAACTACTTCGGCGGCATTCCGGAGCTCATCGGCGCTGCCGTCGAACACGGCTTTGCCGAGATCGAGAGCACCCTCGCCGGCCTCCCCGTCACCAACGACCCGATAGCCGACCTGTTTCGAATGGCGTTGGCCGTACGCGACATCGCCCGAGCCAACCCCCACCTGTACGACGCGATGTTCGGCCTCTCCACCCGTGCGACCTATCGGCCGGCCTCAGCGAACGACGCCCGCCGCAGCGGTCATTCGCCGACCTTCAAGGCCGCTTACGCCCACATCGTCGGAGCCTGCACGAGGATCGCAGAGGCGGATCGCTTCGAGGCGACCGACCCCGATGCGCTCGCAAGCTCGCTGTGGAGCTTCGTGCACGGCTACATCACCCTCGAACTCGCCGACCACTTCGTTGAGTTCGATGACCCTGTTGTGCAGGTCCTGGTCCCCATGGGAGTCACGTTCACCGTCGGACTCGGCGACGATCGCGAGCGCGCACGCGCATCGCACGAAACAGCCCTGACCTCCCACCGGTCGGCGACGCACTCACCTGATTCGACTCACGAACGCGATGACTAATCTGCCGAGTGGGTCGACATAAGCACCGCCTCGCTGCTCATCGTTGCTCAAACCCTCGTTCGACGAGGTGACCCGCCCCGCTCCGAGGTGCGAGTCCGAACGTAAAATCGCAGGTGATGGAGCTCTTCCCGCGTCCGCGCACTGACATCGCTCCGGGGGCGGTGCACGTCCCCGGGTGGTTGTCGCCGCAGTGGCAGCGGCGATTGGTGACCGCCTGCCGCGAATGGGCCAGACCACCCGCCGGGCTGCGGGCGGCTCGGTTGCCCAACGGGGCGCGGATGTCGGTTCAGACGGTGTGCCTCGGTTGGCACTGGTACCCCTACCGCTACTCGAAGACCGTCGACGACGGCGACGGTGCGCCGGTGAAGCCGCTGCCCGACTGGCTCGCCGAACTCGGCAGGCAGGCCGTCGCCGAGACCTGCCCGGACACGGGGCCCTACGCCCCGGACATCGCGCTGGTCAACTTCTACGATGCCGGGGCTCGGATGGGCATGCACCAGGACCGCGACGAGCTCAGCCGGGCCCCGGTGATCTCGCTGAGCCTGGGGGACGAATGCGTGTTCCGCTTCGGCAACACCGAGAACCGCAAGCAGCCCTACACCGACGTCGAACTGCGCTCCGGGGACCTTTTCGTCTTCGGCGGGCCGTCGCGGATGGCCTACCACGGTGTTCCGAAAACCCTTCCGGGGACAGCTGATCCAGCGATCGGCATGCGTTCAGGACGGCTCAACATCACGCTGCGCGAATCCGGAATGGACTGAGCTCAGCCAGCTCGGGCGGCGAAAATGCGCTCGCCACCGCGGAGAGGCACGATGCCGGAACCGGCAGGCCGTGTGCGGCCATCACGGAGCGCTCCCCCCGCGACCATCGCCAGGCAGCTTTCTCGAGTCGTGACTCACCGCCACGCGCACCGGCCGCAGCTCGAACACGACGCGGTTCTCGCTGTCGAGCAAGGAGAAGAACGCGTCCCGGTCCTCCACCGAGAGCCGCTCACCGAGCGCGCCGTAGAACCAGTGCCGAGTCGCCTCGTCGACGTGCGCGTGCGCGAGGCACCGCACCGAGACCATCCGGCGACCCGGAAGATGAGTTCCTGTCGCCGAGATCACCAGGGACACCCTCGGGTCGCGACGGAACGCCTTGGCATGCGCCCGATCCGACACCGCCGTCACCCAGAAAGCACCGCCGTGGCGCACGTAGCTCATCACGACTCCGCTGGCCCACCCGGTGTCGCTGGTGAAGCTCACCACGGCCTCGCTCTGCGCCTCGATCAGCTCATCGATGCTGCTGGAACTGCCGCGGACCGACTGGAGGTTCTCCAGATCGTCGATGCCAACCCGGCTCACCTCTCGACCACCGGCTCGCGCACCGCCTCCGACGTCATCCTCGCGCCCCTGTCGAAGAACATGATCACCACGCCCACGGCAGCAGGGAGGAGGAACGCGTAGAAGCTCCACTCCACGCCCAAGTCGGAGGCCATCACCCAGCCGCCGACGAGCGGGCCGAGCACCGCGCCCATCTTGCCGATGCCCATCATCACGCCGAGCGCGGACGCACGGACATCCGCAGCGAACTGGGTTGCGGCGTAGCCGTTGAGCACCACCATCGTGCCGTTCGCCCCCACACCGGCGAGCGCCACCGCGAGGTACAGCGCCGCCGTCGGCGGATTCATGCTCATGAGCAACAGCGAGACCACCGCGACGACGAAGCCGCCGATCACCACGATCCGGCCACCGACCCGGTCGGCAAGAGCCGAGAGCACCAGCGCGCCCACGATGGCACCGAGGGACAGCGCCACCAGGAACTGAAGCGCCGGCCCGAGCGGATACCCTGCGGTGCGCATGATCTGCGGAAGCCACGTGTTCAGCCCGTAGGTGAGGAGCTGGCCGATCAGGCACGCGCCCGCGAACACCATCAGCAAAGCCACGTAGGGCGGGCGGAACAGGCGAAGAACGCCCTTGGCCGTGGTCCGGGCCTCCGGAGCGGTGGCGGGCTCGGCCACCGGCAGGCCGAACCGCTTGGCGACCTGGTGCGCCTCAGCCGTCTTTCCCTTGGCCATCAGGTATTCCACTGATTCCGGCAAGACCTTCCACGCCAGCGGCACCAGGAGCACCAGCGGCAACGTACCGATCGCGTACATGACTCGGAAGCCGTGGTCCTGAACCAGAACGATCGCCAGCAGCGAGGCGATGATCGCGCCGATGGAGTAGCCGGAGCAGGTCATCGCGTTGAAGAAGTTGCGGCGGCCCTTCGGGGCGAACTCCACGGTCAGTGCCACCGCCGTGGGCAGCACGCCGCCGAGCCCGATACCGGCGAGCAGCCGGAAGAGGCCGAAGACCTGCGCGTTCGGCGCGATCGCGCACGCGCCCATGAACAGCGAGAACCACACGATGCTGGCCAGCATCATGCGGCGACGCCCGATCATGTCCGTGACCACGCCGCACAGAAGCGTGCCCACCAGCATTCCGGCCAGGGCATAGCTGCCGATCAACCCGGCGAGCACCGGAGTCATCTGCCATTCCTGGTAGGCCAGGATGCTGGGCAGGGTCGCGCCGTACACGATGAGGTCGTAGCCGTCGAACACCACGGCGGTGAAGCAGATGGCAACCACCCACATACCTCTGCGGCGTTGAGCCTCGGATTGCACGCTCGCCATTGAGCCCTCCTGATTCGTCGTGCGCTAAAGACCCTTGGAGTCACGCCAAGTCGGCAGGGACTCCGGGATGTCCGCCGGCGCCGGCTCCGCGCCAGGCCAACGCTTGCGGAGTACTCCCGCGTAGATCTCGGCCAGCTCCTCGGTCGGTGCCGCGTAGATGAACTGGATGTCACGGCGGCGGAACCGCCACCGTCCGTCTTCCCGCACGTAGTCGTCGTAGTAGCGAAATGCGCAGAGCATCCGCTTGCCGAGCAGCGACAGCTCGGCAGCACCCGTGGCGATGCCGCTCGCGTGGTCATCGTCGACCCACGTGATCAGCAACGACTGGGGAACGTGAATGCTCGGCCCGTAGGACGCGGTCTGCTCGCACAGGTAATCCACCACCGCGTCGCGGCCGCGCACGACCCGATCGCGGCCGTTGAACTCGGCATCGCCGGCGTAGAGCTCGGACAACGTCGCTGCGTCCCGGTCGTCCACCGCCACCGCGTAGCGGGCGACGAGACGGTGCAGCTCCAGTTCGTCTTCGACCACGCGCAGTCTTTCCTCAAGGCCTGCGGACATCGACGCGCCTCCTCGCACCCGGCGATTTCTCTTATCATCGTTATACTCAATAATGGCTGTCAAGGGCGCGCGGTGCACAACAGTTCTTCCGCGTTGACAAAGAAGGGCGAGCACACCGCCCACGGCGAGCAGTTCCGCGAGCGCGCGCTCGAGCCGGTCCGCGAGTGTCCTGCTGATCGATCTCGACGGGGCAGATTCGATCAACGATCAGCGCCGGCGAGCTGTGCTGATGATGCCCACAAATCGCACGCCGGCGTCTCGGCGACGCGTGCGCGCGCGTGATCAGTCCAGGAAACCCGAGCGGTTTCCTGGACACGACTCACCCGAAGCTCGCCGACGCGGCTGTCGCCCGCGGAGAAACCGCGCCGCGGACACCAGCCTCGACGCGCGACGCACCGGACGTGGCTACGGCGTGCTGGGGAACAGCGGGGACGCCAGGCGGCGCTCCCCGGGCGTGAAGCTGCACGGGATCGAGTGGTAGCCCGCGTTGGTCCCCTGGTCCGGGTACCGGACGATGCCGTCGACGTCCACCACGTAATCCGGCATCCGCTCCAGCACTTGGCCGATCATGGCGCGAGCCATCGCACGCCCGAGATGCGATCCCGCGCACCGGTGGATGCCAAGACCGAACGCCATGTGCTTGTTCGGCCACCGGGTGATGTCGACCTCGTCGGGGTCGTCGAACTGCCGCGGGTCGCGGTTCGCCGACGCCCAGCTCATCAGCGCGCGGTCACCCGCGCGCAAGTGCACCCCTTGGAACTCCGCGTCCCTGGTGACCGTGCGGGCGAGCGCCTGCGTCGGGGAGAAGACCCGGAGGAACTCCTCGACCGCGACATCGATCATGCTCGGATCGTCGATGAGGCGTTCGCGCTCGCCGGGGTTCCGGTAGAGCCACACCAGAGCTTGGGTCACCAGCGAGGCCGTGGTGCCGACCCCACCTGAGATGAGCAGTTCCAGGATCGAGTAGATCTCGTCGTCCGTCATCTTCCTGCCGTCGACCTCGGCGGCGAGGAACGCGCTCGTGGCGTCGTCGGTGGGATGTTCCCGACGAGCGGCGATGTGGGCGCGGACGGTCTTCTCCACCCAGGGAACCGCGACATCCCTCGCGTGCGCGTACTCGGCCGAGTCGGGTCGCGCGGAGACGAGCGTGTGCATCGCGTCGACGTAGCGCTTGTACTCCGAGGCATCGAGGCCGAGCCAGTCCACGGTCACCGCCGCGGGAACCCCGGCCACGAACGCGAGGTCGGCCTCACCGGTCTCGATGATCTCATCGATGAACCCGGTGACGAACTTGTCGATCACGTCGGTGAGCCGACGCACCGCGGCCGGCGAGGTGACGGCGTTGACCGCCTTGCGGTAGCTCCGGAACTTCGGCGGGTCGAGTTCGATCGGGATGTGGAAGGCGGTCGGAGCCTTCGGGATGATGATGGCGAGCCCCTCCCCGCCGTGCTCGGACCTGGCCGAGGAGAACAGGTCGTCGTCGCGCGAGGCCTCGAACACGCTCGGGTAGTCCGAAAGCACCCAGAACCCGCCGTGCGCGTCGGTCCAAGCGACCGGGCACTCCTCGCGGAGTTCGCGGTACGCATCGACGTGATTCGCGGCGTGCTCAGCAGAGTGGTGATCGAAATGCACGATCGGACAACGAGGTTGCTCGGTCACAGACATCACTCCTTGCAAACTTCCCTGATAATAGTTATCGGCAAACCGGCGTCAAGGGCTTCTTCTCACCCCAGCCGATGACTCCCGTGACGCCGTTTTCGACCCCCAGGGATCTGAATCCAGAAAGGAAGAAATTCCAGGTGGGACGGCACTCGCACCCGGGAAAGGTCTGCACCAAAGTCGAGCCGTCGCGCGGATCCGGAAGCCGGTCGTGACACATTCGCGAAATTGAGTCGAACTCCGGCGAGAAACGGTCCAGCCGTTGCCGCGCGCCAATATGAACGCTCTTCCGGTTCCATTGCCGGACGCCTCGCATCCCGAGACCTTCCCGCCCGAGCCGCCCGCGAACACGACCGCCTCACACCGTCGTCGAATCGAGGAAGTCCGCGAAGCTGCGAGGCCGCAGATCGCGCAGCGGAGCCACGATCTCCCGGCCCACCTCATCGAGGTAGGCCGCCGTCTGCTCGGCATCCATCCCCGGCCAGTGCGGACGAATGAGCAGCGGGCCGATGGGCAGCTCCTGGGCGATGCGCGCGATCTGCGCGCGGCACTGGCCGGGATCACCGAGGATGACGTGGTCCTGCACGGTGGAGGCGAACTCGTCCCGGACCGCGCCCTCGTCCAGCAAGGTCATGCCGCGGCCGGCGTAGGCCTCGTACTTGCCCCGCGCCACCGCGGCGAACCGCGTGACGGCGTCGTCGAAGTCCGAACCGATCATGAGCTCCCGGCGCAGCGGAAGCGGAGACAGCTCCAGCCCCCGGCTCATCCGCTCCTCGGCGTAGAGCTCGATCAGGGATTTCACCTGATCCACCGTCTGCTGAGGGGTGATCGTCCAGACATCGCCGTGCCTGGCCGCGCGGCGCACACCGGTCTCCTTCATGGCGCCGAGCCAGATGGGTGGACGCGGTTGCTGGAGCGGGTGGACGTGCGTTGGCGCGTCGTCGATGGTCCAGAACCGTCCGCGATGGGTGACGCGCTCTTGGGACCACAGCTTCGACATCACCTCGATCAGCTCCTCCAGCAACCGGTAGCGCTGCTGGAAGGGCACGCCCATGGCCTCGTACTCGGCGGGGAGGTATCCGGTCCCGATCCCGACGACGAGACGACCTCGGGTGATGACGTCGAGGGTCGCGAGCTCCTCACCGAGGATCACCGGGTGGTGGACGGGGCCGACGAGGACCGTGGTGCCGATCTTGACGTGCTCGTCCAACTCGGCCGCCAGCCGCGCGAGCAGCGGGACCGGCTGGAACCAGCGGTATCCGTCGTAGAGGAAGTGCTGGCCGATGGTCAGGTAGGTGAACCCCGCGCGCTGAGCCGCCTCGACCTTGCGCAACATCAGATCGAGGTGTTCCGCTGGCGAGGATCCGACCGGCTGGTCCCCCATCAAGATTCCGAACTCCAACGCAAGCTCCTCATCACGTCGTGGGGTCACGCTTCGCGAGGTCGGCGGTTCCCGAGATCTCGGGGTGCGCCCAATGCCCGCCGAAGTGGAGCGCAACGGAATTATTTATGCTTACTATTATACTAGTTTTGCGGCGATGGGGGAACCCTCCGACCGAGTTCGCGGAGCATTCGGCCGTCAGGTCCCGCTCGCCCTGGACTCGCGGAAGGCCTTGACCGCGTCCCGGTGCTCCTCCGTGCCGAACAGCAGTGCGGTGGCCTCCACCGATTCGTTGAAGCCACCGCCGGTGTCCCGGTTGATGAACGCCTTCGCGCACCGCACCGCCAGAGCCGGGTGGGAGGCGATCTCCGAGGCCAGCGAGACCGCTTCGGGCAGCAGCGACTCGTCCGGGTGCACCTCCTGGACGACACCCGCCCGCTCCGCCCGTTCGGCGTCGACGTCCCTGCCGCTGAGGGCCAGGTAGCGCGTCCAGTGCCGGCCCATCACCGCCGGTCCTCGCACCACGCCGAAGCCCGGCATGAGGCCGACCGAGGGTTCTTTGAAGGCGAACCGGGCGGACCGCCCCGCCAGCACCACGTCGCAGGCCAGGGCAAGTTCGGTGCCGCCGCCGTAAGCCAGCCCGTTGACCGCGGCGATGACCGGGACGGCGCACCGCTCCACCGCGTGGAACGCGTCGTAGACCCGCCGCAGGTGCGGACGGGTCCGGTGCACGTCGCCGTCGAGCCCGGCGAACATGTCGATGTCCCCGCCTGCGGAGAACGCGCGGCCGGCGCCCGTGATGATCACGGCGCGGACCTCGTCGCCTTCGTCACCGAGCCCGTCCATCACCTCGCGGAGCTCTCGGAACCACGCCTGGTCCATCGCGTTGAGCTTCTCCGGCCGGGACATGGTCAGCTGCAGCACGCCGGGGTGCGGCTCGGATCGCGTGAAGCGGGTCAGTTCAGCGGTCATCGGAATTCGCCTCCCGGTCCCAGGTTTCCGCGGTGATGCCCTCGGCCTGCAGCTTGTACTTCTCGACCCGCTGGCTGGGCGTCATCGGCAGCTCCGGCAGCACGCGCACGTACCGCGGGAGCGCGAAGGCGGTCAGCGAACCCGAGCAGTGCGCGATCAGCTCGTCCGGTGCCAGCGTCCGCCCCGGCGCGAGCACGATCGCCACCATGACGTCCTCCTCGGACACCTCCGAGGGGACTCCGTAGGCAGCGGCCTGGGCCACCGCCGGGTGGTCGGAGACGACCCGCTCGACCTCCCACGAGGAGATGTTCTCGCCGCGACGGCGGACCGTGTCCTTGATCCGGTCGAGGAAGGTCAAGTACCCGTCCTCGTCGAGCATTCCGCGATCGCCGGTGTGAAACCACAGGTTCCGCCAGCTTTTCGCGGTCGCCTCCGGCATCGCGTGGTAGCCGTCGAACATCCATCCCGGTTTCACCGGGCGCGCGACGATCTCACCCGCCACCCCGGGCGGCAGCGGTTCGTCGTGCGCGTCGACGACCGCCACCTGGTAGTTCGCGGAGGCCGAACCCGCCGTACCGATCTTGCGCCGGTGCGGCGGCATGTCGGTGACGATCGAGACCTCGGTGCTTCCGTAGATCTCCGTGAGCCGCACGTCGAACCGCCGCTCGAACGCGGCGAAGATCTCGGGCGGGCAGGGCGCGCCGAAGCCGAGCCGCACCGGGTTGTCGCCGTCGTCCGCGCGAGGTGGTTGCTTGTGGAGGATGCTCATCATCGCGCCCTGGTAGTTGAAGGCCGTCACGCCGTGCTCCCTGCAGCGGTCCCAGAACCGGCTCGCGGAGAACTTCCGGTCCAGCACGAGGTCGGCGCCCGCTTCGATCGCGGCCATGACGCTGCAGTACCGGGCGTTGCTGTGGAACAAGGGGAACACGCTGTACAGCCGGTCCTCTGCGGTGTAATCGAGCAGGTCGACCGTGTGGCGAGCCAGGTTGACGTTGGCGCGGTGGCTGAGCAGCGCGCCCTTCGGCGGGCCGGTGGTGCCCGAGGTGTAGAGGATCACCGCCGTGTCCGCGGGGTCGACCGGTCTGATCTCGCCCGCGGGATGCCGGGCGAGAGCCGACAGGCGGTGCCGGACCAGCCCGGTCGGCCCGGACTCGGCCCCCTCGGCCTCGCCGTCGACGACCAGGTGCACCAGGGAGTCGACGCCCCTCGCGCACTCCCGCACCTGCGGTTCGAACTCCGCGTCGCAGACGATCGCCTTCGCACCGGCGTGCTCGAGGAAGTAGCGCAGCAGGTAGGACCCGCTGGCGACGTTGAGCGGGACCTCGACGAGACCGGATTTCGCGAGACCGAACCACACCCCCAGGCACGCGACGCTGCTGCGCATCAGCACGCACACCCGATCACCTCGGCGGAGCCCGAGCGCGGCGAAGCCGCCCGCCATCCGGTCGCTGACCTCGTCGAGCTCCTTGTAGCCGATCCGCTGCTCGGCGACCAGTACTGATGCCGCGGGGGCGCGCTGGGCGGCTTCGCCCAGCCACTCGCCCAGCGTCCCCGACCCCGACCGTGCCCGTTGTCCCGCCATCTCGTCTCCCCTCCCCGACCCGGATCGGCCGGTCGCGCGGCCTACGGCGTGGGCGCGCCGCCGAGTTCGTTGGACACCAGGTAGGCGAGGGTGACACCGCGCCCGAGCGCGAATCCGCTGTTGTAGCCCGAACCCGTGGTGGTCAGCGCCGCGCACGAACCCACCGCGAAGAGACCGTCGATCACCTCGCCGCCGGTGTCGAGGACGTGGCCGTCCCCGTCGATGTGCACTCCGCTCGACCCGATTCCGGTCCCGACGAACTTCAGCCGCAGCCCGTGGAACGGCGGCTTGACCAGCTCGCCCAGCACCGGGCTCGGCTTGTTGCCGGGATCTCCGGCGAACCGGTT
The DNA here is from genome assembly GCF_040677225.1 of Saccharopolyspora sp. NPDC049357. Lineage (NCBI taxonomy): Bacteria > Bacillati > Actinomycetota > Actinomycetes > Pseudonocardiales > Pseudonocardiaceae > Saccharopolyspora > Saccharopolyspora sp. NPDC049357. The sequence continues at coordinate 278,437 of NZ_JBFAQJ010000001.1, forward strand.
CACGTAGGTGACCGTTCCCCTGCCGAAGTCCGGGTCCTCGCCGCGCGCCGCGTTCTCGTTGAAGCGCGCGACGGTCGACTCGAACCGCTCGGCGTCGATGCCCAGCGCCTGCCCCAGCTCGTGCAGCGTCGGCCGCGAGGTGACCCACCCCTCCGGGTAGGTGCCGCCCGGCGGGGTCGCCGCAAGACCGTACTTCTGCCGGTGCTGGTCGTCCCAGACCAGGAAGAACGGCAGGTGCTTGTCGTCGGGGTCCAGCGTCTTCGCGACGATGTCGACCCAGTACGAGTCGTTGCAGAACCGCTCGCCCCTGGCGTCGACGATCATCGAGTGCGGCATCGCGTACTCGGGGCCGTAGCCGTAGCCGGTCCCGACCTGCGAACGCCAGCCGGGCAACATCGGCACGCTCGTCGCGGGAATCGTGGCGACCGCTCCACCGACCGACCGGGCGAGCTTGATGCCGTCGCCGCGCAGGCTCTCGGGCGCGACGCTGCCGAAGTCCTCGGGCTCGATCCCTACCATCTCGCGCACCAGGTCGGGATCCCAGTCGTAGGTGCTGGTCGCCAGCACGACCGGACCGCGAACCTCCACCGGCCCGTCGGGACCGTCGGCGCGGACCCCGGCCACTCGGCCGTCCTCGTGCAGCAGCTCGGTGACCGGGTGGGACGTGCGGATGTCGACGCGCGGCTCCTCCAGCAGCCTCGCCAGGAAGCTCGCCACGACGCCGGTGCCGAAGGTCAGCGGGTCCTCGCCGCGGTGCCGCCCCGTCTTCGGCACGCCGTCGGCGACCCCGAACGCCGGGACGCCGGCATGCGCGGCGATCTCCTCGTCCTCGGCGGATTCGTCGACGTAGGCCGCCCTGCGGCCCTTGATCAGCATGTCGTCGTAGGTCGTGCCCACCGGGAAGTACGGGCTGACCCGGAGGCGTTGCCGCCACTCGCCGAGCACGCTGCCGTCGATCAGTTCGTTGGTGAGGTACCGGCCCACCGGCAGCGCGCCATCGGCTTCGTCGTGGTAGTCGGCGAGCTCGGGAATCACCTTCCAGCGGATCGCCCCGACGTCCTCCCAGTGCTGGATCGCCTTCGGCGCCGTGCTGATCCAGCGCAGCATCGCCCGCTCGTCCAGGACCTCGGGCGCGGCGTGCGCGATCGCGCGCACGTAGCGTTCGGTGAGTTCCAGCGAATCCTCGATGCCGTCCCGCTCCGCGACGGGGTTCGCCCCGCACCAGACCTGCCCGCCGGAGAAGGCGGCGGCACCGCCGACCTGGTCGGCCGATTCGAAGATCACCACGCGTCGCCCGTGCAGGGCGGCGCCGAGCGCCGTCGCGATGCCCGACAGGCCGGCTCCCACGACGATCACCGGCTCCGTCGGCCGTGCTCCCGGGCTGACTCCCATGACCGCACCTCTCCGTCGAGATAGTCCACGATAATTATTATCATTTATTTTCGCCGTCGAAGCGGCCTCGGCATCCCTGCGCGGTCCGCACCGGCGACGGGCTCAGCCCGCGTTGGCGGCGTTCGCGCCCGCGGCGACCGCGATCGTCTCACCGGTGATGTAGCGCGCCTCGTCCGAGCACAGGAAGACCATCGCGGCCGAAACATCGGCCGACTCGACCCACGGCACGGGCATCGCGTTGACGCCCTGGAACAAGGGGGCGACCTCGTCCCGCGTGGGGTGTTCCGCGTCGGGCATGAACAGCTTGTACGCCGCCTCGTTCTGGATCATCGTGGTGTCAACGCCGGTGGGGCACACCGCGTTGACCGTGATGCCCAGCGAAGCGACCTCCTGGGCCAGCGATTTGACCAGCCCGATCAGCCCCCACTTGGTCGCGGAGTAGTGACCGACGTTCGGGTAGCCCATCTTCCCCGCCATCGACGAGGTGGCCACGATGCGCCCGGCCCCCTGCTCGGTCATCACGGGCAGGACGGCGCGCAACGTGTGGAAGGCTCCGGTGAGGTTCGTGCCCACCATCTCCGACCACATCCGATCGTCCATGTCCGCGATCGTGGAGAACGTGAAGATCCCCGCGTTGGCCAGGCAGAAGTCGATCCGGCCCAGGTCCGCGCGGGCCTGCTCGACGAAGGCCGTGACCTGCTCGGGATCGCGCACGTCGACGGTCACCGCCCTGCAACGCCTGCCCAGGCCGGTGACCAACCGCGCGGTCTCGTCCAGGTCGCTTCGCGTCGACATCGGATAGGGCACGCTGTCCAGTTGCGCCGCGATGTCGCAGATCGCGATGTCGGCACCCTCGCGGGCGAAAGCCAGCGCGTGCGAACGCCCCTGGCCTCGCGCCGCGCCGGTGATCACCGCGACTTTGCCGTCGAACTTTCCCATGTTCCCTCCACGGATTCGTGCCTGCGCACCGATCGTCGAGCGGCCTCCTCGGCGGCTCGCCTGCCCGCGCGATAACCGAACACCAGCGCGGGCCCGAGCGTGCCGCCCGCCCCGCCGTACACCATCCCCGTCGGCCCGGCCATCGCGTTGCCCGCCGCGAACAGCCCGGGGATCACCGCACCGCGCACGTCGAGAACCTCACCGTCCACAGTGGTGCGCGGCCCTCCCTTGGTCCCCAGCGCACTGGCCACGATCGGCACGGCGTAGTACGGCGCCGCCTCCAGCGGGCCCAGCGTCGCCGCACGTTCCGGATACTCGTCTCGGTCGCCGCACCACCCGTCGTACGCGCTGTCGCCCCGGCCGAAGTCGACGTCCCGCCCCGTGACGACCAGGCGGTTCCAGCGCCGAACCGTCCCCGCGAGCCCCTCCGCGTCGATGCCCACGCGCTCGGCCAGTTCGGCCAGGCTCGGGGCCCGGACGATCCAGTCGGCGGCGGGGCCGCCCGGCGGCGCGCCGAATCCGCCGTAGCGGCGCACGTACTCGTGGTCGAACACCAGCCAGCACGGCTGGTTGACGTAGTCGAACCGAGTGGGGTCGAACTGGTGGAACGCACCGCCGAGCGCGTTGTAGTTCGCGGCCTCGTTGGTGAAGCGCAGGCCCCTGGAATTCACCATGATGGACCTGGGAAGCGTGCGCTCGCGCAGCACGAGGCTCACCACCGGACGTCCGTCGGGATGCTCGTCAGGCAGCTCGACGACCGGAACCCACCAGGCCTCGCTCATGTTTCCCAGCATCGCGCCGGCCTGCATCGCCATGCGCAAACCGTCGCCGCTGTTGGTCGGCACCCCGGGCGGCATGCTCATCGGCCCGCGCAAGAAGTCCCGCACCAGCGCGGGATCGAATTCGAAGCCACCGGTGGCGATGACCACCGCTCCAGCGCGCACCTCAGCAGGGCCGCCCGCCCCCTCGAACCGCACTCCGCTGACCCGCCCGCGCTCGAACACCAGCTCCCGCGACCGCGCCCCGACCACCGGCGAGACCCCGTGGTCGAGACACCCCCGGAGCAACGCCCCGACCATCGCGCGGCCAAGACCTTCGAGCTTCCGCTCGCGCCGCTGCCGCGCCACCTCCGGGTCCAGCACGCCGGTGCCCCCGCCGATCGGTGTCTCGGCCACCAGCATCGGGCGCGTGGCGCCGACGATGCGAACGTCCCAGCCCGGAAGGCGGTCGAAGGAGAACAGCTCGGGCTCCAGCGACCGGCCCCCTCCCGGCTTCCCGCCCGGGTTCTCCGGGTGGTAGTCGGGGAACCCGGGTACGAGGCGGAGCTTCAGCGGAGTCGACGAGTCCAGCCACTCCACGAGTTCCGGCCCGGTGCGCACGAACGCTTCGGCGAGCTCGGGAAGAATCCTGCCGTGGGACAGGGAATCCAAGTACCCGAGCCCCTGCTCCTCCGAGTCCGCGACACCGGCCTCCGCCGCACGCGGATTGGCCGGAATCCACGCCACCCCGCTGGACAACGCCGTCGTCCCGCCCACGAGGTCGCCCTTCTCGAACAGGCCGACGCGAGCGCCGGACTGCGCCGCCACCAGGGCGGCGACCAATCCCGCCGCCCCGGTGCCGAGCACGACCACGTCGTAGGAACCTGCGTCCTGGTCGGTCATGGGCCGGACTCCCCGATCGTCTCTCGCCGTGGGCGCTGCACGATGCCGCACCTCACTTGACGTAGGCACCCGCGTCCACGGGAAGGGTGGCGCCGGTGACGTAGCGCGCCTCGTCGGAGGCCAGGTACAGCACGGCGTTGCTGATGTCCTCGGGTTCCACCCACGGGACGGGCATGGAGTTCATCGACAGGAATCCGGGAATCGCCTTCTCCTGGCTCGGTTCGGGGTCCTCCGGTGCGAACAGCCCGTAGACGCCGGGGTTCTGGATCATCGTCGTGTTGACGTTGGTCGGGTGCACGGTGTTCACGCGGATGTGGTGCGGCGCCAGCTCGTTGGCCAGCGTGCGCATCAACCCCACGATGCCGTGCTTGGCCGCCACGTAGTGCCCCACGTTCGGGACTCCCTTGAACCCGCCGATGGAGCTGGTGAACACGATCGACCCGCCGTTGCCCGCTTCGATCATGCTGGGGATCGCTGCGGTCGCCGTGTGGTGGACGCCGGTCAGGTTGACGTCGATCATGTCCCGCCACTCCTCGGCGGTCAGCTCCCAGGTCTTGCGGAACGCCGTCGCGATGCCGGCGTTGGCCACGACGGTGTGCACCGGTCCGAGCTCGGCGGTTCCGTGGTCGAAGGCCTTCTGGAGCGCTCCGAGATCGCGGACGTCGGCCTTCGCGGCGACGACCCGGCGGCCGAGCGCCTTGACCTCCTTCGCCGTTTCGGCGAGGTCGTCTTCCGTGGCCAGCGAGTAGAAGGGCGTGACCGTGCGGATGTCCTCGCAGATGTCGACGGCGATGATGTCGGCCCCCTCGGAGGCCAGGCGCAACGCGTGGCTGCGCCCCTGCCCCCGTGCCGCACCGGTGATGAAAGCGACCTTGCCCGTCATCCGTCCTTGCACGAGATGCTCCTCTCTGGATTGCCGCGCTCAGCGCGGTGCTGCGTCCCGGAGTCCGGTCAGCTGTGGAACTCGGCCCAGGTGGGCAGGCTTTCCGGATAATCCGCGGCGGTCGCGCGACCACCGGGCCACCGCATGCGCTCCGCGCAGCCGAGTCCGTCGACGAGCCGGTCCGCGGGGAGGGCGTACTTGAAGGTCAGCGACCGGCGGGCGAAGAGCCAGCGGCCGTCCGCGCAGCGGTATTCGTCCTCGTACCGGAACGCCGCCAGCACGGTGCGGGAATCCATCACGAGCTCGGCGTGACCCGCCGCCCACCCGATCGCCCGCCGACCGGGCAGCAACTGGACGACGTGGGAGTCCGGGGTGTGCACCATCGACCGGTTGGCCCGCATCGCCTCGGTGTAGGCCGCGCGGAGCGCGTCGCGACCGGTGGCCGCCTTGCCCCGCCGCTCGAACACACCGTCCGCCGTGAACATGTCGAGGAGCGCTTCCAGGTCGTAGTCGTCGACCGCGCGGGTGTAGAGCACCGCGAGGTCCCGGATCGCCTCCCGATCCCGCATGTCCCGCACCATCGCGAGGTGGGCCGCGACGTCGTCGTTCCCCGGGTGATCGACCGTGGTCTGCGCGCGCACCATCGCCGCCAGATCGGACGTCGGGAGTTCTCGCGCCATGTCAGCCTCCTGCGGGAACGGAGAAGTGCGGGCTGGGAAGGGATTCCAGGACGCGCCGCAGCGCGTCGGGAACCGGGGTCTTGGACCAGTCGAGACCGCGGCACACGTAGGCCATGCGGCCCCGGGTGATCAGCTCCCCCTCCCTGGTGAACTCGTAGCCCACGGAGTACGAGGTGGTACCGATGTGATCGAGGACCAGCCCGCAGGTGAGCCGGTCCAGCACCTTCGCCGGCCGCAGGTAGGTCGCACCGGAACTCACACCCACGGTGATGATGCCCAGCTGATCGGGCAGCTCCCCGCTTCGGAGGCCGTGCGAGGACATCCACGAGGTGTAGGCCCGCTCCATCCAGCGGTAGTAGATCGCGAAGAACGCGATCCCCACCGTGTCGCAGTCGCCGTAGGTCAGCTGGAACTCCAGCCTGTCGTGCTGTGTCACGTGATCTCCTCGTTCACCCGCCCGACGGCGACGGTGGCGGTTCCGCTGAGGACCGTCGCCCCGCCCACCACGTCGAGCGAGACGTCGCAGTCCGCCAAGGTGATTCCCGCCTCTGCGCGCACACCGGTGACCACACCGCCCGCGCTGAGCTCGTCCCCGGCGAAGACGTTGCCGCGGAAGCGCACTCGGAACCGGCGCAAGCGCTCGTGCCCGCCGCTCCAGGCGGCCACCATGTTGAGCACGTAGGCCATGTTCAGCGGGCCCTGGTTGATCGGGCGATCACCCATGCCGAGCGCTCGGACGACCTCGACGTCCCAGTGGATCGGATTGGGGTCGGCCAGCAAGGCCGCCGTGGTCTTCATCTTCTCGGCGCTGACCGCGGGCACCCGCCATTCGGGCAACCGCGCACCGACCATGACCTCCATCAGCCCCTCCGCGGGAAGACGATCGAGTTCCAGCAGGTCGCGACGTGCACCCCGTCGGCCTTGTCGCGCAGTTCGAGCTCGTAGCCGACGAGGTCGAACGCACCGGCGGTCCGGCCGGACTTCCGGTCGGCGGAGGTGATCCCGCCGCTGACCGCGTAGGTCGCCCCGACCACCAGCGGCCGGTGGATCGACGTCTCGTGCTCGCCGAACACGGGGCCGTCCGCCGCGGTCGAGCCGAACCACGCGAACAGCTCGTCCCAGCTCAACCCCATCGCACCGGTCGCGGCCATCCAGACGAACACAGGATGCGCCACCGTCCCGCCGGGCTCGTCGAGCACGACGTCCGCGACCAGCCACGCCCGCCACGGCTCGATGACGAACTCCCCTCCCGGGAAGCGGCGGCCCACCTGCCCGCTCGGGTCCTCCGCCACCGGTGCCTCAGACATGACGCCCCCGTCCGGCCCAGTAGGGCTCCCGCAGCGCGCGCTTGAGGATCTTCCCGGTCGGTGCTTTCGGCAACTCGTCGACGAAGTCCACCGAACGCGGCTTCTGGTAGCCGGCCAGGTGCCGGCGCGCCTGCTCGATGATGTCCTGCTCGGTCACGTCGCTGCCGGGCTTGACCACCACGACCGCTTTGACCGACTCTCCCCACTCGTCGTCCGGTACTCCGATGACGGCGCATTCGAGCACGGCGGGGTGCTGGGCGACGGCCTCCTCGACCTGGACGCTGAAGATGTTCTCGCCGCCGGAGATGATCATGTCCTTCGCGCGGTCCACGATGAAGATGTAGCGGTGCTCGTCCCAGGTGGCCACATCCCCGGTCCACATCCACCCGTTGCGCAGCGTCTGCGCGGTGAGGTCGGGCCGGTTCCAGTAGCCGAGCATGTTCGCCTCGGACCGCACGATGATCTCGCCGGGCGTCCGCCCGTCCTGCGGGACGTCGCGCCCGTCGTCGTCGACGACGCGCACGGAGGTGCCGAACCCCTCGCGGCCGCAGGACCGCAGCCGCTCCGGCCGGTTTCCCGCGAGGGCGTCCACGTGGTCCTCCTGGGAGAGGAAGCACATCGTCGAGCCCTCGGTCTGCCCGTAGCCCTGGATCAGGGTGCAGGGGAACGAGTCCAGGGACTGGCGGACGATGCTCGACGGCATCGGACCGCCGCCGTACTGGATGTTGCGCAGGCTGGACAGGTCGTACCGGTCGAAGCCCTCGACGGCCATCATCCAGTTCAGCATCGTGGTGATGCCCAGGAACGCCGACACCCGTTCGGCCTCGATGACCTCCAGCGCCTGCTTCGGTTCGAAGTTCACCAGCACCAAGGGGCATCCGTGCTTGAGGTAGTTCATCGCCAGCACGACCGGGATGTGGTACATCTGCCCGGTCAGCATGTACACGTCGGTGGGCACGATGCGCTCGGCGACGGTCTGGTTGAGCATCCCGGCCGCGGCGCTGCGGTGGGAGTGCAGGGCGCCCTTGGACTGCCCGGTGGTCCCACCGGTGTAGAGGATGAAGAACGGATCGTCGTCGCCCACCTGCGACGACCACTCGGGTTCGTCGTCCGAAGCGGCGTCCATCAGCCGTTCCAGGCTGCCATCGCCGTCGGCGCCGAACTCCAGCCAGTGCGGGATGTCGACGTGCCGCTGGAGCTCCGCGACCGCGCCCGCCCACTCGGGCGAGCTGATGACCGCGCTGGGACGCGCGTCCCCGACGATGGCCACCAGCTCCGGGCTCGCCAGCCGCCAGTTCAGCGGCTGCAGCACCAGCCCCGCCCGGCCTGCGGCGAAGTACAGCGCCTGGTACTCGGCGCTGTTGCGCGAGAGCACCGCGACGCGGTCACCCGGCTTCAACCCCAGGTCGACGAGACCGTTGGCCAACCGCCGCACCATCGAGTCCAGTTCCCACCAGGTGAGCCGGCGGTCGTTCGGGACGTCGAACACGGCGTGCTGACCGGGGCACAACGCAGCCCACTTGGCAGGTATGAGTCCCTGGTTCACGCTTCCGCTCCTCGTCGCATCGGTCATCACCTCAGTACGGGAGATCGAGCTGGACGTGGCGCTTGCTGAACCGCCACGCACCGCCGTCGTGCACGAGCCGGTCCTCGTACCGCGCGGTCGACAGAACGGTCAGCTTCGCGCCTTCGACGGAGATGAGCGTCAGGTAGGACTCGACGGACACCGCGGCCGCGTCGGCCGCGCGGATCACCGCGTTGGTGACGATGTGACGCCGCTGGTCCGTCTGCGAGGCCAGGGAATCCCGCATGAGCTTCACGATCGCGTCCCGGCCTTCGAAAGGTCCTACGAGATCGCCGTCCTGGACGCGCAGGCTCATCACGGCGTCCTGCGTGAAGCAGTCCGCCATCGTGCTCATGTCGTTCTCGTCGTAGGCGATCGCGTACTTGTTGAGCACGTCCTCGATCGCTCCGCGGTCCGGAGCGCCGCCATCCGCCACAGCACCTGCCTCCATGGGCGCCGGCGACACCGTCCCGCCGAGCGCCTCGACCAGCGGGATCGGGTCGAAGTACTCCGCGAACCGGGCGATCCTGTCGCCCCGGACGGTCACCCGCGCGACGTAGTTGTTGCGATAGGCGGCACCGGTCGCCTTGAACGACGAGTCCGAGCGGTACTCGGCGACGTACTCCCCGTCCTCGTCCAAGGCCCAGATCCGGTAGTCGGAGAAGTTCAGCGGCGTCGCCATCTGCGGGAGGGCCTGGTAGAAGTCGTCGATCGCGGCCCGGCCCTCGATCGTGCGCGGGATGCCGTCCGGGGCGTAGGGGATGTCCAGCCGGCCGTCGACGTGGAACAGCGGTGCGATGTCGTCGACGGCGAGCGAACCAACAGCGTCCAAATAGGACTTGATCAGCTCTTTCCCTCGGTCCGTGGTGCTCATGCGTCGAATCCGTCCAGTTCGGGCGGGATCAGGGCGGAGATCACCCGCGATGCGATGCGCCAGCCGTCCGGCGTCGCGACGTAGCGGTCCTCGTTGAGAGCCACCGCCTTGAACTTGGCTCCGCTGTTCGTCTGCCCCTCGGAGAACACGTAGTTGGTCCCGTGCGCGCGATCATCCGAGTCGAACTCGATCACGTGGTTGGTGATGATGTGGAACTGGCTGGCGATCGCTTCGGCGTCGCGCTCGAAGAACCCGCGGATCTGCTCGTGGCCCTCGAAGCGCTCAAGGCCGACGGCGGTGGCGTCCCAGACGGCGTCCTCGGTGAACGCGGACAGCGCTTCCTCGGGATCGAGCCGGTCCAGACCGCGCGCATAGCGATGCGTCGCCTGGACGATCTGCAGTTCGGCGGCCGTCGTGGCGGAAATCTGCGTGCTGGTCATATGCTCTCGTTTCCGGACTGGCGAGTCCTGGCTGACGTGTCGAGCTTCGGCGCTCGGCGGCGCGATCCTTGGGGAGCGGCCGACCGAAGTCGCGCGAAGCGACCATCGGCCGACCCGAGCACTGCGCCCTCAGTCGTAGACGATCACGCCGCGAATGTTCTTCCCCTCACGGAGGTCCTGGAACGCGGTGTTGATGTCCTCCAGGGAGTAGGTGCGCGTCACGAGTTCGTCCAGCTTGAGCTCGCCCCTGCGGTAGAGGTCGGCGATGAGCGGGATGTCGTTGCGCGAATTGGTGCTTCCGTACAGCGTTCCCTGCAACCGCTTGCCGGACATGGCGAAGGTGAACAGGTCGATCTCCACGTTCCGCTGGGTCACCGGCGCCGCTGCGGTCAGGACCACCGTGCCGCCGCGTCGGGTCATCGCCTGCGCGGGTTCGATGAGCGACCCGTGCGCGACGCCCACCGTGATCAGGACCCGGTCGGCGCCCTGCCCGTTGGTCATCTCCGAGACCAGCTCCGCGGCCTGCTCGGCGGTTTCGGCCGTGTGCGTCGCTCCGAACTCGGGGGCCCGTTGGCGTTTGTACGCCACGGGATCCACGGCGATGATGTTCTTGGCACCCCGGTGACGAGCACCCTGAACGGCGTTCATGCCGACACCGCCGACGCCGAAGATCACCACGGTGTCCCCGAGCTGCATGTCGGCGGCGTAGGCCGACGAGCCCCAGCCGGTCGGCACGCCGCACCCGATGAGCGCCGCCTTGTCCAGCGGGATGTCCTCGTCGATCTTCACCAGGGCGTCCACCGGGACGGTCACGTACGGCGCGAACGTTCCCAGGTAGGACATCGCCCCGACACCCTTGCCCCTGGCGTGGATGCGATGGGTGCCGTCGGGTGAGGTGCCGCCCAGCACGCCCGCGCCGAGGGCGCACATGTTCGAGCGTCCGCTGACGCACATGGTGCACCGGCCGCACGAAGGCAGGAACGAGCACACCACGTGGTCACCCACCTCCAGCCCTTCCGCGCCGGGCCCGATCTCGGTCACCACACCGGCCCCCTCGTGCCCGCCGAGGATCGGCGCCCAGGGCAGCGGGATGTCGCCGGTGTCCAGGTGGTCGTCGCTGTGGCAGATGCCGGAGGCGGCCAGCTTGACCGTGGCCTCCCGCGCCTTCGGCGGATCGAGTTCGATCTCCTCCACCGACCAGCCCGAGCCGGTTCCCGGCTCCCACAAGAGCGCGCCTTGGGTCTTCATGTCGTGTCTCCTCGTGCCGAAGGGATGAGCGACGCCGACGTCCGCGCGGACGGCAGCGGAAAGAAGCGGGATTCAGCTGATCGAGTCGAGGGCGGTGTCGCCCGCCGTCTGCAGCGCGAGACCTTCGTACCCGTTGGCGGCGACCTCGTCGCACTTCTCGCGGTAGGCCCCCACACCCCCGATGTAGGGCATGAAGACGCGCGGCTTGCCGGGCACGTTCGCGCCCATGTACCAGGAGTCCGTCTTGGTGAACAACGTCGCCTCACCGCACTCCTGCACGTGATCCGACCACTGCTTCTCAGCGGATTCGGTCGGTTCCACCACGGCGAGCTCCTGCTGCGACATGTGCGAGAGCAGGTCGCTGATCCAGTCCACGTGCTGCTCGATCGACACGATCATGTTGCTCAGCACCGACGGGCTGCCGGGGCCGGTGATGGTGAACAGGTTGGGGAATCCGGCCGTGGTCAACCCGAGGTAGGTGCTCGGCCCCTCAGCCCACTTGTCCCGCAGGGCGAGTCCGTCCCTGCCCACGACGTCGATCGACAGCAACGCACCGGTCATCGCGTCGAAGCCGGTCGCGAAGACGATGCTGTCGAACTCGTACTCCTCCTCGGTGGTGCGCACGCCGTTCTCGGTGATCTCCACGAGCGGGGTCGCCCGAAGATCCACCAGGTCGACGTGGTCGCGGTTGAACGTGTCGTAGTAGCCCGTGTCCAAGCACGGCCGCTTCGTCCCGAAGGCATAACCCTGGGGGCAGAGGATCTCCGCCTTCTCGGGGTCGCGCACCATCTCCCGGATCTTGCCGCGCACGAACTCGGCCGCGGTGTCGTTCGCCCGCTCGTCGACCAGCAGGTCCGTGTACGCCTGCAGAACACCGGTCAGGTTGCCCCGGTTCCACCGCTGCGTGTACTTGGCACGGCGTTCGTCGTCATCGACCTCGAGGGCCGACTGGGTGGGCTCTTCCACCGCGATGCCGAAACCCGACATCCGCGCCTCTTCCCGGACCTGCGGGTACTCGGACTTGATCCGCGAGACCAGGTCCTGGTCGATGGGGCCGTTGAAGGTCGGGAGGCTGAAGTTGGCGGTGCGCTGGAAGACGGTGAGCGCGTCCGCTCGCTCGGCCAGGATCGGGATCGCCTGAATCCCCGACGATCCGGTGCCGATCACCGCGACCCGCTGACCGCTGAAGTCCACGCGCTCCTCGGGCCAGTGCGAGGTGTGGTACCAGTTGCCGGTGTAGTTCTCGATCCCGGGGATCTCGGGCAACTTCGGCTTGGACAGGCACCCCACCGCCATGATGCAGTACCGCGCGGACACCTCATCGCCCTGATCGGTGCGCACGGTCCAGCGGGACGACTCCTCGTCGAAGCGGGCTCCGGTCACCTTGGTGTTCAGCACGATGTCCTTGCGCAGATCGTGGCGATCGGCGACATGGCTGATGTAGGCGTGGATCTCGGGCTGACCGGGGTACTTCTCGGTCCACTCCCACTCCTGCTCCAGCTCCCGGTCGAAGGAGTAGGAGTAGTGCATGCTCTCCACGTCGCAGCGGGCGCCCGGGTACTTGTTCCAGTACCAGGTCCCGCCCACGTCGCCACCGGCCTCGACGACCTTGGCGCTCATCCCGAGCCGGCGGAGCCTGTAGAGCATGTACAGACCGGAGAAACCGGCACCGACCACGACGGCGTCGAGTTGCGCGGGAATGTTCCTCTTGTCGTTCATAAGATCCCGTCCTCGCAGAATTTCGGTTCATCCGTTGGGAGTTCTCGGGGCCGTCATCGGGGCGCAACCCGGTAAGCGCTCCATCCACGCGGATGGACGCTGCGAATTGCTTTGCTGCGCTTGTGCGTTCAGCTGATCGCGCGGAGCCGTTCGTCGATCTCGTCCACGACGTAACCGATTCCCTGTTCGCTGCCGGGCAGCAGGTTCACCATGGTGAAGAAGCCGTGCATCTGGCCCGGGAACTGCCGCTGGGACACGCGCACGCCGGCGCTCGCCAGCGCCTCCGCGTAGGCCTGGCCCTCGTCGCGGAGCACGTCGTGCTCGGCGGTCACGACCACGGCGGGCGGCAGGCCGGTGAGATCGAGTGCGCGCGCCGGGGAGGCGTCCGGGTGCTCCCGAGTTCCCGCGGGGGCGTAGTGGTTCCAGAACCAGATCATGCTGTCCCGGCTGAGCATGAGCTGGTTCTCCGGGTCGATGTAGGACGCGGTGTCGAAATCGCAGTCCGTCACCGGGTACACCAGCACCTGCTGGGCGAGCGGGAGCTCGCTGTCGCGCGCCTTCCTGCTCATGATGGCCGCCAGGTTCCCGCCGGCGCTGTCTCCCGCCACGATCAGCGGAACCCGCTTACCGCAGATCTCCTCGACGTGGCGGTCGACCCAGACCAGCGCGTCCCAGGCGTCCTCGACGGCGGCCGGGTGCGGGTGTTCCGGTGCCAGCCGGTAGTCGACCAGCACCACGGCGCAGTCCGTGCGGACGGCGAGCTGCCTGCCCAGCGTTTCGAACTCGTCGATCGCGCCGATCACCCAACCGCCGCCGTGGTAGTAGACGACCGTTCCACGGGGCTCGTCGTGGGGCACCAAGATCCGCACCGGGATGTCGCGGCCCTCAGCGGGGACCTGGATCAGTTCGCTCCGGGCTACTTCAGGGCCCTCACCGAACATGTCCTTGAGCATGGCCGTCATACCGCGCGCCTGCTCCGGTTCCATCTCGTGCAGCGGAGGCAGTCCCGTCTCGGCCATCTGGGCGAGGAATCCGGATGTTGCTTCATCAAGAGCCATGGCGGACCTCTTCGCGTGGAGGAAAGGGGAATTCTGCGAGTGGCGTCGAAATCGGATCTCCGACGAGCTCACCCGTACTGGATCAACTTCGTTTCGAGGTAGGCGGAAAGACCTTCGACGTTGCCTTCACGGCCGAGTCCGGACTGCTTGTAACCGCCGAACGGCTGCACCACGCACATGCCCCACGTGTTGACCGAGATCTGCCCCGTCCGCACGCGGCGCGCGACCTGCTCGGCCAAGGCCGTGTCCGACGCGTACACCGCGCCGGAGAGCCCGTAGTCCGAGTCGTTGGCGATGGCGACGGCCTCGTCAACGCTGTCGAACGGGATGACGCAGATGACCGGGCCGAAGATCTCCTCGCGTGCGATGCGCATGTCGTTGCGGACATCGGCGAAGACGGTCGGCTGGACGTAGTAGCCGCGGTCGAGTCCTTCGGGACGGCCACCGCCGGTGACCAGCCTCGCCCCTTCCTCGACGCCGATGCGGATGTAGTTCTCCACCCGGTCCCGCTGCCGCTCGGCGGCGAGGGGGCCCAGCACCGTCCCTTCTGCCAGGGGGTCGCCGACCGGAAGACCTTCCAGCATCGGCACCATCTCGTCGAGCAGTTCCTGCTGCCGCTCGCGCGGCACGAGGATCCGGGTGAGCGCGGCGCAGACCTGGCCGGAGTGCCCGATCCCGGCAGGCACGAGGGTGGGCAGCACCTCGCTCAGCGGGATGTCGTCGGCGATGATGCCCGCCGACTTGCCGCCCAGTTCCAGGGTCACCCGGGCGACCCGTTCGCCGCACAGGCTCATGATCCGCTTGCCCGCGGCCGTGCTGCCGGTGAAGGCGACCTTGTCCACGTCGGGGTGACTCACGAGGTGCTCGCCGACCTCCCGCCCGGCGGGCAGCACGCTGACGACTCCCTCGGGCAGGCCCGCAGCCTCCAGTGCCTCGGCGAGCATCATGACGCTGACCGGCCCCTCGGGCGCGGGCTTGAGCACCACCGAGCATCCGGCGGCGAGGGCCGGGCCGATCTTCAGCGACGCGGTGGCCACCGGCCCGTTCCACGGGATGATCGTGGCCACGACGCCGACCGGTTCCCGGACGAGCCTGCCACGCCCCTCGGCCCACTCGCGCTCCTCCTCGAACACGGCGCGCTCGTGCAGGGTGGACACGTCGCCCCACATCTTCAGGGCGTTCTGGTGGAAGGCTTCGCTCACCGCCGCCGGAGCTCCGATCTCCGCGGTGAAGGCCTCGGCCATGTCGGCGAACCGCTTCTCGACCTCCTCGCCGACGCGAGCGAGGACCTCGCCGCGCTCCGCCGGAGTCATGCGCGGCCACGGCCCCTCGTCGAACGCCTTCCGCGCGGCGGCGACCGCCGCGTCGACATCCGCTTCGAGCGCCTCGGGGACGGTCGCGACGACCTCTTCGGTGCTGGGCGACACGACCTCGATGACGCGGTCGCTGGACGGGTTCACCCAGCGCCCGCCGATGAACAGCTTCGAGTAGTTCTTGAGCGGGGTGCCGACGGCCACGGTTGTGGACATGTGCTCTCTCCTGGGGGTCTCGCTCAACCGACCGCGGCCGTGTCGACCGCACGGGGTTCTTCACTCGTGGTGGGCCAGTCGGCCGGCCGCTCGCGGGGCGGGAGGACTCCCTCACTCCCGGCTCCGGCGGTGATCGTGGTGGTCGACATCCGCCTCACTCCTGTTCTCCACGTTGAAAACAGCTGGAACACGCGGCGATGACCGGATCCGCGAGCCGGGTGCGACTCACCTCGGGCGTGACGGCCAACACAGCCACCTTGGCCCGCGATGTGACCGAAGTCAATACCGTTCATTATATTCATAGTCATTGTTTTGAGGACGCTTGAGTTCCGCTCGCGCACCGCCGCGACCTCGAAGATCAGGCGGCACCCGACCGACGCTCCCGCAACACCGGGAACGTCGGGAGATCAGGCTTCGACAGCCTTGACAGGGGCATAATTCAATATAATGATCTGCAAGATTTCAGGGAGCGTGGATGGAGACGGCGTCGAGGCCGCGAGCGCCTCATCCGATGAAAGGGCAGATCCATGATCATCGACGCGCACACGCACGTCTGGCCCGACGCGATCGCTGAGCGGGCGCTGACCGCCAACCGCCTGCCGGGGTTGCAGGCGGTCGGCAACGGCAAAGCGAGCTCGCTGGCGACCGAGATGGAGACCAAGGGCGTCGATCACAGCATCGCTCTCGGGGTCGCCGGGGCCGCGAAGAACGTCGACCGCACCAACGAGTTCATCGCCTCGCTGGACGGCGAGACCTTCACCCCGTTCGGCACCGTGCACGTCGATCTGCCGGTCGAGGAGAACATGGCGAGCCTGCGCCGCCACGGCCTCCACGGCGTGAAGGTGCACCCCCTGTTCCAGAACTACGGGCTGATGAACGAGCGGCTGTGGGAGCTCTTCGAGGCCTTCGGGGACGAGATCGGCGTGATCGTGCACGTCGGCGCGGGAGGCAGCGGAGCGGTGAACGAGCTGAGCACGCCGCGCATGCTGCGCGAGATCGTGCGCACCTTCCCGCGGCTGCGGCTGGTGGCGTGCCACTTCGGCGGCTACCACATGCTGGCGGAAGCCGAGCAGGAGCTGCGCGGACTGGACGTCGTGCTGGAGACCTCGTGGCCCCCGGCCCTCAGCGAGGTCGACCCCACGACGGTACGACGCCTGATCACCCAGCACGGGACCGAGCGGATCGTGTTCGGCTCGGACTGGCCCATGACCGATCCCGCGAAGGAGATCGCGGCCATCCGCGCGCTGAACCTCGGCGACGACGCGGAGTCCGCGGTGCTGGGCGGCAACCTCGCCCGCGTCCTCCGGCTCGACGTGTAGGCGCCGGTCCGGTCGGGGTCGGGCACGCCCGGCCCCAGGTCGACCGGCGGCTAGCGCCAGTCGACGACCTCGTTCATGAGCTGCGGCTCACGCTTGGCGATGGTCTTGGCGTACTCGCTCATGTGCTCGCGCATGAGCTGTTCGGCCACCTCGGGCTCACCGGAGATGATCGCTTCGGCGATGTCGGCGTGGACACGACGCACCGGGTCGCGGCGGCGGGCGACGTACACACCGGACGCGCGCTCGGTGAAGAGGTCCTTCAACGCCCGCGCGAACAGGCTCAGCAGGCCGTTGCCCGACATCGACAACACCTTCGCGTGGAAGGCGTTGCTCGCCGTGAGCCACTCGTCGTCGGTCTTCGCGGCGAAGCCGCGCTCGACGATCTCGCGCAGCTCCTCGTCGTCGGAAGCATCGTGCCGTTCCGCGGCGAGCCGGGCGACGAGCGGCTCCAGGATGAGCCTGGCCTCGACCAGCTCGCTGAACTCGATGCCCTGCACCTGGAAGAAGAGCGTGGCCATCCGGCCGAACTCGCGGCTGTCCACTTCCGACACGACCGGGCCGCCGCCGGGCCCCGGCTTCATGCGGATGAGTCCGTGCACCTCCAGGACGCGCAGCGCCTCCCGCAGGGACGCCCGCGCCACCTGGAAGCGCTGGAGCATCACGCTCTCGGACTCCAGCATGTCGCCTGGCGAGAGCTTGCGCTGCGCGATGTCGCGCACGATTTCACGCGCGATGATGGACGACACCTTCTCGCCACGGCGTTCCCACGCTACGCTGACCGATTCACTCATAATGGTTCGCAGCATACCGGCCGGAGGGCGCGGAGTTCACATGACCGTCCACGTGTCCGCTCCGCTCATGTGGGCCCGGAACTCGGCATCGCTGCCGGCCTCGTCGCTCCGGGCGTTTCGCAGGTGTTCGCGCACGAGGTCGTCGTAGACGGGGCGGGACACGCTGCGCAGCACACCGGTCACCACGTGTTCGAGGTCCTGGCTCGACACGCGGCTGAGCGCATAAGCGTATTCCGGGTCATCGCTGACCGCATCGTGCACGAGGAGCTCGTGCCGCTCGACATCGGCCGTGGGCCGCACGCGCAGCCCGAAGCCGTCGCGGATCACGCAGTGCTCACCGTCGGCGCCGAAGACGATGGGCTCGCCGTGGACGAGCGGGATCAGCCGGTTCGGCGCCTCGTCCTTCGCGCGGAGCAGGTCGAACGAACCGTCGTTGAAGATCGGACAATCCTGCAGGATCTCCACCAGCGCCGTACCCCGGTGCGCGGCCGCCTGGCGCAGCACGTCGGCCAGTCCTCTGCGGTCCGAGTCCAACGCCCGGGCCACGAAGGACGCCTCCGCTCCCAGCGCCAGCGACAGCGGGCTCAGCGGTGAGTCGAGGGAGCCTCCCGGGGTGCTCTTGGTGATCTTGCCGGTCTCGGAGGTCGGCGAGTACTGGCCCTTGGTCAGCCCATAGATCCGGTTGTTGAACAGCAAGATCTTCAGGTTCACGTTGCGGCGCAGCGCGTGGATCAGGTGGTTGCCGCCGATCGACAACGCGTCGCCGTCACCGGTCACCACCCAGACGGACAGATCGGGCCGCGAGACCGACAACCCGGTGGCGATCGCCGGAGCACGTCCGTGGATCGAGTGCATCCCGTAGGTTTCGAGGTAGTACGGGAAACGCGACGAACAACCGATACCTGACACGAAAACGATGTTCTCGCGCCGCAATCCGAGTTCCGGCAGCAGTCCGCGCACCGTGGCGAGGATCGGGTAGTCACCGCAACCGGGACACCACCGCACCTCCGATGCCGACGTGAAGTCCTTCGCCGTGAGTCCCAGGTCGATACCGGCCGCAGTGGTCACTTCGCGGTGTCCTCTCCTCGCGCCGCAGCGACCGCCGCGGCCATCTTGTTCCGCTCGGTGGCGGCCATCGTGCCGGCTTCGACCTCGAGCAGGACTTCTTCCAGCTCCTCAGCGAGGAACGCCTGCCCGGCGACCTTCGTCACCGGCTGCGCGTCGACGAGGTAGCGAGCGCGCAACAGCATCGACAGCTGCCCGAGGTTCATCTCCGGCACGACCACTCGCTCGTAGCTCCGCAACACCTCGCCGAGGTTCGCGGGCAGCGGGTTCAGGTGGCGCAGATGCGCTTGAGCGATCGGCACGCCCCGGTCCCGCACCCTGCGGCACGCCGCGCCGATCGGTCCGTACGAACTCCCCCAGCCCACGACGAGCGTGCGGGCACATCCGCCGGGGTCGTCGACGACAACGTCCGGCACATCGACGCGGTCGAGCTTGGCCTGCCGCAACCGGACCATCAGGTCGTGGTTGTCCGGGTCGTACGAGATCGCGCCGTCCTGGTGCGACTTCTCCAGCCCGCCGATGCGGTGCTCCAGCCCCGGGGTGCCCGGCACCGCCCAGGGACGCGCGAGCGTGTCCGGATCCCGCCGGTACGGAGCGAAGGCCTCCGCACCGGCTTCGGCGTACGCGGGTTCGATCCGGGGAAGGTCGTCGAGTTCCGGGATCCGCCAGGGCTCCGAGCCGTTGGCGATCGCGCCGTCGGAGAGCAGCAGCACCGGCGTCCGGTAGGTCACGGCGATCCGCGCGGCCTCGACGGCCGCGCCGAAGCAGTCCGCGGGTGATCTCGGCGCGACCACCGGAACCGGCGATTCGCCGTTGCGGCCGAACAGGGCCTGCAACAGGTCGGCCTGCTCGGTCTTGGTCGGCAGCCCGGTGGACGGCCCGCCCCGCTGCACGTCGACGACGAGCAATGGCAGTTCGGTCATCACCGCCAGCCCGATCGTCTCGCTCTTGAGCGCCAGTCCCGGGCCCGACGTGGTCGTCACGCCCAAGGCCCCGCCGAAGGCCGCGCCCAGCGCTGCGCCGATCCCGGCGATCTCGTCCTCGGCCTGGAACGTCGTCACCCCGAACCGCGTGAGCGTGCTCAGCTCGTGCAGGATGTCGCTGGCCGGCGTGATCGGATAGCTGCCGAGGAACACCGGCAGCCCGGCGCGCCGACCCGCCGCCACCAGCCCCTGTGACAGGGCCACGTTCCCCGTCACCTGCCGGTACGTGCCCGCCGGCAGCCGCGCGGGAGCGATCTCGATGGTGGAGGCGAAGGCCTCGGTGGTCTCGCCGTAGTTCCAGCCCGCGCGGAAGGCCAGCACGTTCGCCTCGCCGATGTCCGGTTTGCGCGCGAACTTCTCGCGCAGGAACCGCTCGGTGCCCTCCGTCGGCCGCTGGTACATCCAGCACAGCAGACCGAGCGCGAACATGTTCTTGGCCCGAGCCGCGTCGCGCTTTCCCACCCCGGCCGGCTCGACCGCACCTCGGGTGAGCGTTGACATGGGCACTTCGTGCACCACCAACCCGGTGAGCTCGGCCAGCGGATCACCCTCGTAACCGGCCTTGGTCAGGTTCCGCTTGGTGAACTCGTCGGTGTTGACCAGCAGCACGCCTCCGGCGCGGAGGTCTCCGACGTTCGCCTTCAGCGCCGCCGGGTTCATCACCACGAGCACGTCCGGACGGTCTCCGGGCGTGAGGATGTCGTAGTCGGCGAAGTGGATCTGGAAGCTCGAGACACCGGGCAGCGTTCCCTGCGGGGCCCGGATCTCGGCCGGGAAGTTCGGCTGCGTGGCCAGGTCGTTGCCGAAGGCCGCGGCCTCGGCGGTGAAGCGGTCACCGGCCAGTTGCATCCCGTCCCCGGAGTCACCGGCGAAGCGGACGACGGCCCGTTTCGGCGCAGTCACCGGGTCACGCCCTTCACCAGCTGCTTGGCCAGGGAGTCGAGGATGACCTCGGTGGACCCCTCGTAGATCCGCATCGGACGCGCCTCCCGGTAGAGCCGCTCGATCTTGCTGCCCTGGACGAGGCCGAACCTGCCCATCGTCTGGACCGACCGGTCGACCACGCGTCCGGCGATCTCGGTCGCACCCACCTTCGCCATGGACGACAGGTGCAGGTTGGCCAGCGGGTCGCGTGCCGCGGCCTCCGCGGCGCGGTAGGTCAGCGCGCGGGCCATCTCGATCTCGGTCCATGAGGTCGCCAGGCTGCCGGGCACGGAGCCCAGCCGGGCCAGGTTCACGCCGAACTGCTCGCGTCCCGCGGCGTGCCGGACGGCTTCCTCCAGCGCGGCGGTGGCGAGTCCGACCGCTGCGCCCGCGACCGAGACCCGGAAGGTCGCCAGCGTCGAGAGCACCAGGGTGAACCCCTTCCCCGGCGCTCCGAGCCGGTGGCTCTCCGGGACGCGGACCTCGTCGAGCACCACGTCGCCGAGCACGTGCGGTGCGATGATCTGGTGCGGCTTGGCCACCGAAACCCCGTGGGCGGTGGCGGGCACCAGCACCAGCGAGTAGCTCTCGCCCTCGCGTGCCAGCACGCAGTAGAAGTCCGCGTCCCCGGCGTTGGTGATGAACGACTTCCGCCCGTTGAGGACGAGATCGCCGTCGCGAGCGACGAGCGTCGTCGACAACGCCTTGAGGTCCGAACCCACGTCAGGTTCCGTCAGGGCCAGCGCGGCGATGGCTTCCAGCCGGCCGACCGCCGGGAGCCACTCGTCGCGCACCGCGTCACTGCCCCCCGCGCTGATCGCGTAGCTGCCGATGCCCTGCATGCCCAGCAGCGAGTCGAGGTGGGCGCTCTCGGCCGCGAAGGCCTCCCGCGCCAAGGTGACGGCGAGCGAATCGACCCGCTCGTAGCGGCCCCCGAACTGCGCCGGAACCATGATCGAGCCGATGCCGCTGGCGGCGAGGCGCTTGCGCATCTCCGGGTCGATGTCGCCGGCTTCGTCGGCCCGCTCGGCGATGTCGCGCACGGACGCCGCGAACTCACGGGCTTCCCGTTGCAGCGCAAGGTACTTCTCCGACAGCTCGAAAAGCCGTCCGTCCTCCGCGTCAGCCACCGCAGCTCCTTCAACTTCCGGCATATTTATGATTACCATAACAAGGAATTGTCCCGCGTCAACTAACGCCGAGGTGACCTCATGACCTTCGATCCGACCAGTGCGTTCGACCTCAGCGGCCGCGTGGCGATGGTGACCGGCGGCAGCCGCGGGCTGGGCAAGGCCATCGCCCTGGGGCTGGCCCGAGCGGGCGCCGACGTCATCATCTCCAGCCGCAAGCAGCAAGCCTGCGAGGAAGCCGCCTCCGAAGTGGAGCGCGAAACGGGCCGCAGGGCGTACCCGATCAGCGCCCACGTCGGCCGGTGGGACCGGCTGGACGCACTCGTCGACGACGTCTACCAGCGGGTCGGGCGCGTCGACGTGCTGGTCAACAACGCGGGCATGTCACCGCTCTACGACCGCGTCGACGGCATCACCGAGGAGCTGTTCGACAAGGTGATCGCGGTCAACCTCAAGGGACCGTTCCGGCTCTCCGCCCTGGTGGGCAGCAGGATGGCCGAGAGCACCGGAGGGTCGATCATCAACATCAGCAGCGCGGCCGCCACCCGCCCGCGGCCCTCGGTGCTCCCCTACGCCGCGGCCAAGGCCGGCCTGAACGCGATCACCACGGGCTTCGCGCACACCTTCGGCCCTTCGGTGCGCTGCAACGCCATCATGGCCGGAACCTTCCACACCGACGTCAGCGCGTCCTGGGACCCCGCCGAGTTCGCCACCCGAGCCCAGCGCTTCGCCCTGCAACGCGGCGGCCGACCGGACGAGATCGTGGGCATGGCGGTGTACTTGGCCTCCGACGCGTCCAGCTACACCACCGGCGCGGTGCTCGCCGTCGACGGCGGACAGCCGTAGACCCACCGGCCGGGCCCACCCCAGGGCGGGCCCGGACGGGAGCCGTTTCAGAACCGGCCGGTCACGCTGAAGCGTCTTCGCGACCGGTGATCACACCCCCGGCGACGAGTTCCCCCAGCTCGTCGCCGGAGAGCCCGAGCCCCGCCCCCAGCACCTCGTGAGTGTGCTCGCCGATGCGGGGCACGCCGTCGTAGGCCGGCCCCTCGTAACCGGCGAGGTGCAGCACCGGACCGGGCGTCATGACCGAATCCCAGCCGCCGGGACCGGTGATGCCCACGAGCGTGCGCTCCAGGAAGTGCGGATCGGCGACGATGTCGGAGGCGTCGTTGACGGGCGCGCACACCACTTCGTGCTCCTCGAGCACGGCGAGAGCCGCATCCCTGGACAACGACTCGACCCAGTCGCTGACGTACTTCTGCAGCAGATCGTTGTGCTCCAGCCGTGCCGGCCCGGTGGCGAACCTCGGATCCTCGATCATGTCCGGCTGCCCCATCGCGGTGAACAGCCTGGTCGCGATCACCTGGTTCGACGCGGCGATCGACAGGAACTTCCCGTCCGCCGACTGGTAGATGCCGCGGGGGGACGCGGCACCGGTGGCGTTGCCGATGCGACCCTGCACCTCGCCGAGCCCCGTGTACTTCAGCACCATGTCGCCGACGATGAACAGCAGCGGCTCGTACAGCGCGACGTCCACCACCTCGCCCTTGCCGGTGCGCTCCCTGCGGAACAACGACATCGCCGTGCCCATCGCCGCCGAGATGCCCGCGATGGAGTCCGCGAACCCGAACGGGGGCGAGGTCGGAGGGTGCTCGGGCCAGCCGTTGATGTGGGCGAACCCGCTGGACGTCTCCGCGACGGTGCCGAAGCCGGGCCGATTCCGGTACGGCCCGGTCTGCCCGAAGCCCGAGATCCTGGTGAGGACCAGGCTCGGGTTCTGCTCGCTGAGCACGTCGTACCCGAGCCCCCAGCCCTCCAGCCGCCCCGGCCGGAACGACTCGACGACGACGTCCACCTCGGCGGCCAAGCGGCGCACCAGATCCCGGCCGCCCTGCTGGCGGAGGTCGATGCCCACGGAGCGCTTGCCGCTGTTGAGGCGGCCGAACCCGAGCGACAGGCCGTCCTTCTGCGGCACCCACTGGCGCGCGTAATCACCGTTCACCGGGTCTTCCGCTTTGATGACCTCGGCGCCGAAATCCCGCAGCATCCTCCCGGCGGTCGGCGCGGCGTAGCCCGCACCGAGTTCGAGCACGCGCACACCGGCCAGCGGCGCGTCACCGGCTTCAGCCATGACCCCTCCCCTTCGATCGCCCGCTCACTGCACGCGCCACTGGACGTGCCTGGGCTCCAGGTACTCGTGGATGCCCCACTCGCCGATCTCCCGGCCGACACCCGAACGGCCGGATCCGCCGAACGGCGCGTCCGGCCGCATCGCACCCCCGCCGTTGATCCACACGGTTCCGGCTCGCAACCGCTCGGCGACGCGCCGGCCCTCGTCGAGGTCCGGTGTCCAGACGTTGGCCGCCAGCCCGTAGGCGGTGTCGTTGGCCAGGTCGATGGCCTCCTCGGCGTCCCGGAACGGGACCACGACCGCCACCGGGCCGAAGATCTCCTGCTGCACGGCGCGCGCGGTGTGCGGCAGCCCGCCCAGCAGCACGGGGTTGATGAAGTAGCCCTTGTCGGGCACCGGCTGGTCGACCGACAGCAGGACCCGGCCGCCCTCGTCGAGCGAGCCGTCGACGAAGCTCTGCACCCGGTCGCGGTGCTCGGGCCGGATCATCGGCCCGATGTTCGTCTTCGGGTCCCACGGGTCGCCGACGTGCATCTGGTCGAACGCGCCGGTGCTCGCGGCAAGGAACCGGTCGTAGAGATCGTCGTGCACCAGCAGCCGGGCCAGCGCGGCGCACCCCTGGCCTCCGTTGCGGGACCAGCGCAGGTGCATCTCCTCCGCGAAGGATTCGACCTCGCAGCCGGGCAGCACGATGCTGGCCGACTTCCCGCCGAGTTCGAGCGTCACGCCGCTGAGGTTCGCGGCCGCCTGCTCCATGATCTTCGCGCCGACCGCGTCGGACCCGGTGAAGGAGACCTTGTCCACCCCCGGGTGGGAGGACAGCCGCCGCCCCACCTCGGCATCACCGACGATCACGTTGAACACGCCGTCGGGCAGGTCCGCCTCGCGGCTGAGCTCACCGAGCAGCAGGGTGGTCAGCGGCGTGCGCGGTGACGGCAGCAGCACCACCGTGCAGCCCGCGGCCAGCGCGGCGCCGAACTTGAAGATCGCCAGGTTGAGCGGGTAGTTGTAGCCGGTGATCGCGGCGACGACGCCCACCGGGTAGTGGGAGACCTCGCTCATGGTCGGCACCGGCTGGTCGTAGCCCCCGAGGTGCACCGTGCGGTCCTTCTTGGCCGCCTCCGCCTGCCAGCGGAGGTGCCCCAGGCCCATCTTGACCTGGAGCCCTTCGGCCAGCGACACCGGTGTGCCGACCTCGTTGACGATCGACGCGAGCAGTTCGTCGACGCGCGCCTCCAGCACATCGGCCAGCCGGTGGATGGCCGCCGAGCGCTCATCCGGCCGGAGGGCGGCCCAGCCGCCGAAGGCGTCCCGCGCGGCGCGCACCGCCTGGTCGACCTGCTCGGAGGAAGCACCGCCGACTTCGGCCAGGACCTGCTCCGTGGCCGGGTTGACGACCTCCCAGCGCTGCCCGGCCGGCTGCACCGGCTTGTTGGCGATGGTCAGCGTGCGCACTCCGGGCACGTAGTCGCGCATCGACTCAGGTGTCTTGGTCATCGGGCGCCCTCTTCTTCCTGTTTCTTCGCCATCAAGCCGACTCGGTGCAGCAGGCAGACGAGCGTGTCGTCCTGGTTGAAACCGCGATGCTCGAACCACACGATCCCGGAGTCGTCGCGGCTGGTGGACTCCCGCTTGTCCAGGATCGTCGTCTCCGCGCGCAAGGTGTCACCGTGGAACACCGGGTGCGGGAACTCGATCTTGTCGTAGCCGAGGTTGCCGAGGGTGGTTCCCATCGTCAGCTCCGGCACGTGGAACGCCCCGATCAGCGCCACCGTGAACAGGCTGTTGACCACCCTGGCCCCGTGCACGCTCTTCTTGGCGAATTCCTCGTCGAGGTGCAGCGGCTGCAGGTTCATCGTCAGCGAGGTGAACATGACGTTGTCCATCTCGGTGACCGTGCGGGTGAACGGATGTGCGTACTCCGCACCGATCTCGAACTCCTCGAAGTACAGACCGCGCATGTCATTCCCCGTTTCCCGCGATGGCTTCGGCCCGCGTCAGCCATTCCACCGCCTTGTCGTAGTGCGCTTTGTCGATGTGCAGGCCGCGATAGCGCAGCGCCCCCGTGCCCTCGGCGCGGGCCTTCTCGTACGCCTCGACGAGCCCCCGGTGGAACTCGATGTCCTCAGTGGCCGGTGAGAACACCTCGTTGATCGCGGCCACGTGGCTCGGGTGGATCGCGATCATCCCGCGGAAGCCGAGTTGCCTGCCGCGCGCGGCGAACTCCCGCAGGCCGTCCAGGTTCGCGAGGTCCTCCCACAACCCGGTCAGCGCGTGGATCCCGGCTTCCCGGCACGCCAGGAGAATCCGGCTGCGGTGGTACAGCGTCTCGGTCCCCTCGGGGGTCCACTCGTACCCGACGGCCTTGGCGATGTCCGCGTGCTCAGCGGTCGGGCCGATCATGGCCCCGACCCGCGGGGACGCGGTCGCGATCTCCAGGCAGCCGTGGATCGCCCGGACCGTTTCGACCGGCACGATGTACTCCAGACCGGAAACCCCGTTGCGCTCCTCGAAGTGGTCGAGCAGCGCGTCGTAGCGCAGCACGTCGGTGCTCCGCTCGATCTTCGGCGCGAAGACACCGGTCAGGCCGGGAACGACGACCTCCTCGAGGTCACCACCGGTGAGCCGGGTGTCCAGCGGGTTGACCCGCACGAACAGACCGACCTCGCTCCCCGACTCCCGGACCCGCCGGATGGAACCGGCGACCGCCTCCCGCGCGGCGACCTTCTCCCCGGAGGGCACGGAATCCTCCAGGTCGAGCACGATCGCGTCCGCGTTGGCGCGCAACGCCTTGTCCACCCACGTCGTGCGGTGACCCGGGAGGAACAGCACGGAACGGTAAGGACGCATCAGTAGCTCCTCGGCAGGCCGAGCACGTGCTCAGCCACGTAGTTGAGCACCATCTCCTGGCTGATCGGCGCGATGCGCATCAGCCGCGCCTCCCGGAAGTACCGCTCGATGTGGTACTCCTTCGAATAGCCGTACCCACCGTGCGCGCTCAGGGCCGCGTCCGCTGCGAAGAAGCCGGCCTCCGCGGCCAGGAACTTCGCCTCGTTCGCGTCCTTGCCGCTGGGCTGGTCGTTGTCGATCAGCCACGCCGCCCGCTGGCACACCAGGTCCGCGGCGTCGAGCTGGACCAGCGCACGCGCGAGCGGATGCGAGATCGCCTGGTTCTGCCCGATGGGGCGGCCGAACACCGTGCGGTCCTTCGCGTAGGTGGTCGCGCGGCGCAACGCTGCGCGTCCGATGCCGATCGAGGCGTTGGCCGAGATGACGCGTTCGGCGTTGAGCCCGGCGAGGATCGCGCGGAAGCCGTCGCCGACCTCGCCGATCACATCCGATTCGGGGACGAACAGCTCGTCGATGAACAGCTCGTTGGTGTCCACGGCGTTGCGCCCCAGCTTCGGGATCTTGCGCACCGTCACGCGTTCGCGGTCCATCGGCGCGAAGAACAGCGTCATCCCGTCCGTCCGCTTCGGACTGTCCTCACGCGGGGACGTCCGGCACAGGATGATGAGCCGTTCCGCCTCCTGGGCCTTGGTGATCCAGACCTTCTTCCCGGAGATCGACCAGCCTCCTTCGACCTTCTTCGCGAACGTCGAGATCGTCGAGGTGTCGGTTCCGGCGTCCGGTTCGGTGACCGCGAACGAGACGTGCAGATCGCCCTCGACGAGCCGTGGGAGGAACCTCTTCTTCAGGTCCGCGCTGCCGTGCCTGATGATCGACTCGAACCCGAAGATCCCGATGTGGACCGAGCTGCACCCGTTCATCCCCGCGCCCGAGGCCGCGATCTCCTGCTCGACGATCGCGGCCTCGGTGACGCCCAGGCCACCGCCGCCGTACTCGGCGGGCACGGTCAGACCGAGCCAGCCGCCGTCCACCACGGCTTTGTAGAAGTCCCAGGGGAATTCCTCGTCCCGGTCGTGCTGGGCCCAGTAGTCGTCGGGGAATCCGGCGCACAGCGCGCGCACGGCCTCCCGGATGTCCGAATGCGTCGTGTCAGCGCTGAAGTCCATGTGCCTTCTCCTGGCGGTCGAACGTGTCCGGGGAGATCCCCTCCTCGCGCAGCACCGCCTTGCGCACCTTCTCCGAAGGCGTTTTCGGCAGCGCATCGACGAACCGGACGAAGCGGGGGATGGCGAACTCGGGAATGCGGCCCTTGCACCAGTCGATGACCTCGCCGGGATCGACGGGTTCGGTGGCGACGATGGCGGCGAGAACCTCGTCCTCGCCGGCTTCGACCTCGGCCGGAACACCGATCACCGCGCACTCGGCGACCGCCGGGTGCCCCAGGATCGCCTGCTCCACCTCGTAGGAGCTGATGTTCTCCCCGCGTCGGCGCAGCGCGTCCTTGTAGCGGTCGACGAAGTAGAACCACCCGTCGGCGTCCTTCCGCAACGCGTCACCGGTGTGGAACCACAGGTTTCGCCACGCCTCGACGGTCTTCTCGGGCATCCCGTAGTAGCCCATGCTGCACGTCCACGGGTGCTTCGGCCGCACCACGAGCTCACCGATCTCACCGACCGGCACCTCCTGGTCGGTTTCCGGGTCGACCAGCCGGATGTCGAACCAGTCCGCGGCCTGCAGACCGGCCGCGCCGGGCGGGCGCTCGACGGCGTACGGCGACATGATCGGTGCGCAGGTCTCGGTGAGCCCGAACGCGTCGACGAACGCCTCGATGCCGTAGCGCTCCTGGAAGTCCGCCACGATCGAACTCGCGGTGGGTGCGGCGTAGACGCACCGGAGCTGGTTGTCCCGGTCGTCCGGCCGCGGCGGCTGCTTCCACGCGAAATCCATCATGACGCCGACGAAGTTGGTCACCGTCACGCCGGACTCGCGCACCTGGTCGATCCACCGGCTGGCGCTGAACTTCGGCCGCACCACGGCGCCGGCACCGGCGACCAGGGCCGGGTACACCGCCATGAACTGGGCGTTCCCGTGGAACAGCGGCGTCGTGGTCAGGTAGGTGTCCTCCGGGGTGAGCCGGGTCAGGGACACGACGATCTGCGCGAAGAAGTACAGCTGCGCGTGCGGCATCGCCACGCCCTTGGACGGGCCCGTGGTGCCGGAGGTGAAGAAGATGGCGCCGAGGTCCTGGGGCCGGGGCGCCGGGAGCTCCAGCTCCGGCCCTTCTTCGAGGTCGTCCCACAGATCGGCGGCCCAGCCGGCGCGCCGCAGCACCTCCACGGCTTCCTGCCCGCGACCGCTGTCGATCACCCAGAAGTGCTCGATGCCCCGTGCGTGCTCGGCGATCGCGACGAACCTCTCGGCGAAGGTGTCGTCGATGACCGCCCATCGCGCCCCGACGGTGATCACCTGGTGTCGCAGGAACTCGCCTTCGTAGTTGGTGTTGATCGGTACTTCGACCAGCCCTCCCACGGCGGCGGCGAACCAGCTGCGCACCAGCCGCGACGAGTTCGCGGCCATGATGACCAGCCGATCACCGGCCTCCGCGCCGGTCTTGATCAGCGAGCCGGAGACCCGTTGCGCCGAGGACAGCATCTCGGCGTAAGTCCAACGCAGCCCTTCCTCCGGCGTCATCAGGAAGGTCGCGTCCGGCCGCTCCTGGGCGTGGTGCCGCAGGACGGTGCTGAGCGTCCAGTCCGCCGGATCGGCGAACGTGGGAACGAGATCGCGGTAAACCCGGGTCATGCTCGGCCTCCACAGTGGTCGCTACTTCGCCGTCAATCCGCCGTCGACCGGGATGGTGACGCCGGTGACGTAGCTCGCGTCATCGCTGAGCAGGAAGGCGATCACCGCCGCGACCTCCTCGGGTTCCGCGCCCCGGCCGAGCGGGATCCCACCGACGAAGTCCTTGGTCAGCTCGGAGACGTCGGCTCCGGCCTCCCGGCCGAAGAACTGGGCCAGCATCGGGGTGTGCACGGTGCCGGGGCACACCACGTTGGCGCGCACCCCGTCCGGCGCGCCGTTGAGCGCCAACGACCGCGCGAACGGCACGAGCGCTCCCTTGGTCAACGAGTAGATCGGGCTGAACGGCGAGCCCACCAGCGCGGAGGTCGACGAGGTCATCGTGATCGAACCGGTGCCGCCGGCCGCCTTGAGCAGGTCGAAGCCGAGCGTGCAGGTGTAGTAGGCGCTCTTGACGTTGACATCGACGTTGGTGGCCCACTGCTCGTCGGACACCTCGAGTCCGGCGGGGCCGGGCATGCCGACCTGCGCGTGCAGCGCGTGCAGCACACCGCGCTCGTCGCGAATGCGGTCGAACAGGGCGCGCAAGCTGTCGTTGTCGGTCGCGTCGACCTGCTGCGCGACCGCGCTGCCCCCAGCGGCCACGATCTCCTTGGCCACCCCCTCGGCGGCGTCGGCACCGAGGTCGGCGACGTAGACGTGAGCGCCTTCGTCGGCCAGGCGCAGCGAGATGGCCCGGCCCATGCCGGATCCACCGCCGACGACGGCGGCGGTGCGGTTTTCGAAGCGACGTGTCATGAGTGTTTCCCTTCGCGTCGGATTGGTCAGCGGCGCTGGTCGAAGGAGCGGCCGAGCATTTCGGAGACGATTCGGATGCGTTGCATCGCCGGAGTGCCTCCGGCCAGCGCCCACCCGTGCGAGTCGCGGTGCAGCCTCTCGAGGCCGAACTCCTCGGTGTAGCCGTTCCCGCCGTGCAGCTGCATGGCGAGATCGGTGACGCGCTTGGCCATCTCGTTCGCGGTGCACTTGGCCAGCGACACGTCGAGCGAGTTCGGCAGGTTCTCGCCGACACCGGCTGCCGCGCGCTGGATGAGCAAGCGGGCCGCCTCGACCTGCAGCAGCATGTCCGCCAGCGTCATCTGGACGTTCTGGAACTCCACGAGCGGCTTGCCGAACTGGTCGCGTTCCTGCACGTAGCGCTTGGTCCGGTCGAGCGCCGCCTGCCCCAGCGCGAGGCTCATCGTGGCGTTTCCCAGGCGTTCGATGGAGAACGCGCCGAAGAGCTCGCGGAAGCGCCCCGGACCGATCACCAGGTTCTCCGCGGGAACCTCGACGTCGTCGAAGCGGATGTCGGCAGACGGGATGCCGCGGAAGCCCATCAGCCGTTCGCGCTCACCGAAGCTCACGCCGGGGCGGTCGGCTTCGACGATCACCGCACCGATGGCCTTCGACCCGGGTGCGTCGTTCATGCGCGCGTAGACGAGGTAGTGATCTGCTTCGCCACCGTTGGAGATCCACCGCTTGGAACCGTTGACCACGACCTTGTCGCCCTCGACGACGGCCTTGGTCTTCATGTCGGTGGCGGCCGAGCCCGCGTCCGGCTCCGAGATCGCGACCGCCAGCGTCGCCTCCCCGCTGATGATCGCTGGCAGGAAGCGCTCGCGCTGCTGCTCGCTGCCGAGCCTCGCGACGACCTGCGCCGGCCCCGTGTTGGACTCGAAGACCTGGAACGCCGCGGGACGGCATTCCTTGGCCAGCTCCTCGATGACGGTCAACGCGTGCTGCAGCGGTGCACCCCCGCCACCGTGCCGTTCCGGGAGCGCGATGCCGAGCAGTCCCAGCTCCCCCAGGTAGCGCCGCTCCTCGTGGGGAAAAGCGGTCCGCTCGCGGTCCCATTCCTCCGCGCGCGGCGCGTAGCGCTCCGCGGCGAGTTTGGCCGCGACCTCCTTCAGGGCGCGCTGTTCGTCGGCGTCGATTGCGGATCCCACTGGCCCACCACCCTCATTTTATCGTAATCATCATAATAGTCTTACCGGCAGCGCGGTCAAGCTTGCTCCTCCGATCAGCCCCGTGCAAGATGCAGTTGTCTCTGCTTATCATCATCATGGTTTAGGGAGGAAACAATGGGCCGGGCAGTGATCGTCGACGCGGTCCGCTCCCCGATGGGGCGCGGCAGGTCCACCGGCGCGCTCGCCGGGCTGCATCCGGTGGACCTGCTCGCGCAGGTCCTCAGCCGGCTCGTGGCCCGCAACGACCTCGACCCCGGGCTGATCGACGACGTGCTCGTCGGCTGCGTCGGCCAGGTCGGCGAGCAGTCCGCCACCCCCGGTCGCCAGGCGGTGCTGGCGGCGGGATTTCCCACGCACGTCCCCTCCGTGACGATCGAGCGCAAGTGCGGCTCGGGCCAGCAGGCCATCGACTTCGCGGTTCAGGGCGTCCAGGCCGGCGCCTACGACATCGCCATCGCCGCAGGCGTGGAGTCGATGAGCAGGGTGCCGATGGGGTCCGCGCGCGGCGACGCCGATCCGCACGGACCGGAGGTGCGCGCTCGGTTCCCCGGGCTCGTTCCCCAAGGCATCTCCGCCGAGCTCGTGGCCGCGAAGTGGAAGCTCAGCCGATCCGAGCTCGACGAGTACGCTGCCCGCTCGCACGAACGCGCCGCCGCCACGCCCGTCGCCGAGGAATTAGTGCCGGTCAAGACGCCGGACGGCACTGCGGTCGCCGCCGACGAAACCATCCGCGAAGGCACCACCCCGGAGCGGCTCGGGCAGCTGGCCCCCGCGTTCGCGCGAGAGCCCTACCTGGATCGCTTCCCCGACCTGGACTGGATGATCACAGCCGGAAACTCATCGCAGATCACCGACGGTGCCAGCGCGCTGCTGGTGATGTCCGAGGAACGCGCCGTCGCACTGGGCCTGCGACCTCGCGCGGCAGTCGTGGCCTCGGCGGTGGTCGGTGACGACCCGACGCTGATGCTCACGGGCCCGATCCCCGCCACGCACGCCGTGCACGCGCGATCCGGGCTGTCACCCGGCGACATCGCCGCCTTCGAGGTGAACGAAGCCTTCGCCTCGGTTCCGCTCGCCTGGCAGCGGGAGTTCGAGGTGCCCGACGAACGGCTCAACCCCTGCGGTGGCGCGATCGCCCTGGGACACCCGCTCGGCGCATCCGGCTGCCGACTGATGACGACGTTGATCAACCACCTGGAGCGCACCGGCGGCCGCTACGGCCTCCAGACCATGTGCGAAGCCGGCGGCATGGCCAACGCCGCGATCGTCGAGAACCTGTCCGCGTAGCGCGCGGCGCCGCTGGAAAACGCACGGGAACAACGTGTGAGAACGGAGAGAAATGAAGCTGGACAACGCGACAGCAGTCGTCACCGGAGGCGCCTCCGGCCTCGGCCTGGCCACCGCGCGCCGGTTCGTCGAACGGGGCGTCCCCACGGTCATCATCGATCTGCCCACCTCCGACGGAGAACGAGTCGCGAAGGAACTGGGCGATTCGGCCCGATTCGGCCCCGCCGACGTCGCCGATGCCGACGCCGTGAGCAGGGCGCTCGACCTGGCCGAAGGCCCGATCCGAGCGCTCGTGCACTGCGCGGGCCGCGGCGGAACGGTGCGCGTCGTCGAACGGGACGGCCAACCGGGATCGCTGGAGTCCTACGAGTCCATCGTGCGCACGAACTTGATCGGCTCGTTCAACGTGCTCCGGCTGACCGCCGCCCGGATGGTGACCAACGAGCCGGTCGACGGCGAGCGCGGAGCCTGCGTGCTCACCGCCTCGGTCGCGGCGTGGGAGGGCCAGATCGGGCAGATCCCGTACGCCTCGGCGAAGTCCGGGGTGGTGGGCATGACTCTCGTAGCGGCCCGCGACCTCGCGCGGAAGCTGGTCCGCGTGTGCTCCATCGCTCCGGGCACCTTCGACACCCCCATCCTGGCCCGTTTCTCCGACGAGATCCGCGACGGGCTGGCGAAGCAAACACCGCACCCGCAGCGCTTGGGGGACCCGGACGAGTTCGCCGCGCTCGCCCACCACATCATCGACAACCCGATGCTCAACGGAGAGACGGTCCGCCTCGACGGTGCGATCCGGATGCCGCCGAAATGAGGAGAGCAGCGTGACCGAATCCAGCACTTCCACAACGAGCGATGCCGAGTCCGGCGTGACCGAGCCGGTCGTCCTGACCGAGAACATCGACGGCGTTCTGGTGATCACGATCAACCGGCCTCAGGCCCGCAACGCCATCAACACCGCGACCGCCACGGCGATCGCCGCCGCGATGGACGAGTTGGACAGCAGGGACGACCTGGCCGCCGGCGTGATCACCGGCGCAGGGCAGAGCTTCTGCGCGGGTATGGACCTCAAGGCGTTCCTCGCCGGGGAGCGGCCGTCGCTACCCGGCCGCGGTTTCGCCGGGATCGTGCAGCAGCCACCCACCAAGCCGCTGGTGGCGGCCGTCGAGGGCCACGCCATCGCGGGCGGCTTCGAGATCGTCCTGGCCTGCGATCTCATCGTGGCCTCCGACGAGGCGAAGTTCGGACTGCCCGAGGTCAAGCGCGGCCTCGTGGCGGCGGGTGGCGGGCTGCTCAAACTGCCCGAACGCGTGCCCTACCACGTGGCGGTCGAGTGGGCGCTGACCGGCGAACTCGTCTCGGCGCGGGCGGCGCACGACGTCTCCCTGGTCAACCGGCTCACCCCACCCGGCCAGGCCCGGGCGACGGCGGTGGAACTGGCGCGGACGATCGCGGGCAACGGCCCGCTCGCGGTCCGCGCCACCAAGGAGATCATCAACGCCGCCCGCGACTGGCCGTCGGACGAGGCGTTCGACCGCCAGCAGGCGATCAGCGAGCCGGTGCGCAGCTCGGAGGACGCCCGCGAAGGTGCTCTGGCGTTCAAGGAGAAGCGTTTGCCGGTCTGGAAGGGCCGCTGACCGGCGGGGAGATCGACGGACGCGGGAACCAGCGCGCGCCGCACCGGTCCCCGCGTCCGCCCCGGTGGCCCGCACATCCCGCACCACCGAGCCGAACGACCGGCCTCACTGCGGCGGGGGGAAGTTCGGCTTGCGCTTCTCCAGGAAGGCCGCAGCGCCTTCGGTCATGTCGGGGCTGCCCACCGCCTGGACGAGCATGCCCAGGCCCGCGCTGAACGAATCGCGGGCAGCGTTCCACCAGACGTTCGAGCTGACCTTGGTGATCTCCAGGTAACGGGGGCTCAGCGCGGCCAGCTCACCGCACCACTCGGTGACGGTCTGCTCCAGCAGGTCGTCCTCGACCACGGCATTCACCAAGCCCATCCGCTCCGCCTGCTCGGCGGTGTAGCGGCGGCAGAACAGCGACAGCTCCTTCGCGCGCTTCTCACCGATCTGCAGGCCCATCACGTTGGTGGCCCCGGTCACCGGCGAACTGCCGACTCGCGGCCCGGTCTGCCCGAAGGTCGCCGAACGGGCGGCGATGGCCACGTCGCACGCGACGACCAGCTCGTTGCCCCCGCCGGCCGCGGCTCCGTTCACCGCGGCGATGACCGGCCTGGGGCACTGCCGCACGGCGTCCAACATCCGCAGGGTCGACTGGTAGAGCTGGCGCATCTCCCCCACCGTCGGCGTGCTCAGCTGCTGCAGCGAACCGCCGGCGCAGAAGCTGCCGCCGGACCCCGTGATGACCACCGCGCGCGCCGAGGCAGCGCCCTCCAGCGCCTCCACGACGGCTGCGGACATCTCGGGATCGAACGCGTTGCGCCGCTCGGGCCGGTTCAACCGGATCCACACGGTCTCACCGGCACCACGCTCCACGAGGACGTCGCTCATCGGTCTCCTCCACACCCACCCGGGGACATTTCCTTATAATGATAATCCTTGTATTCGCGATCTCCAAGGACGCCCGGGAGGGGCACCGCCGACCGAGCGAGCGCGCCGCGAGCCGCTCAGGGGTCAACCCGCGGGCGCGCAGCTCGCCCGCCGTCATTTCAGGGTGATCGCCCGCTCCGGGCACGCATCCGCACCGTCGCGAGCAGCGTTTACCAGAGCGCCGTCGACCTCCTCGGTGATCGGATAGGCGTGCCCGTCCTCGTCCCGGAGCGCGAACACTTCGGGCGAGGTCATCTGACACAGCCCGTGCCCCTGGCATTGGTTGGCGTCGACCTGAACTCGCATGAATCCTCCTCGACCGACTCGGCTCGCATCGTTGACAGCCGACCCATCTAGTATAACCATTATCATGCCAAAGCGAAGGGGTGGAGAGACGCGAAAGCATGGCAGGTCGGCGGCCTCTCCGGAAGCCGTCGCGAACTGGGACCGCACTCACGACGACCCGCGCCACGCCCTTCTCTCCCCGAGTTCACACTCGGGGACCGCACGTCCAGCTACGTCATGACCTCGGCGGGCCTCGCCGCACTGCGCCGACGCCCGCAGAAGGAGCCAACATGGGTTTGCAGAAGTCCGCCCGCTTCCCCGCTCACCAGGGCGTTCCGCCGATGGGCAACGGTTCATGAACAGGATCGTCGTCGCCGGCGGAGGCCTGGCAGCCGCCCGGGTGTGCGAACAGGTCCGCGCGAAGGGGCACGACGGCGAGCTGCTGGTGCTCTGCGCCGAACCCTCCCCGCCCTACGACCGGCCACCGCTGACCAAGGCCGCACTCCTGGAGGAGCGTGACACGACCCTGCGCACCGACTTCGAGCTGCTCGAAGCCGATCTCCGGCTGGGCGTCGCTGCGACCGGCCTCGCCCCGGATCGGGACGTGGTGCGGACACCAGAGGGCGAGGTTCCGTTCAGCACCCTGGTCATCGCGACGGGCGCGGCACCCATCTCGCTGCCCGGATCGGGCCCGCAGCACGTCGTGCGCACCGCGCAGGACGCGGCACGGCTCCGCTCCGGACTGCGCCCGGGCGCCCACGTCGTGCTCGCAGGTGCGAGCTGGATCGGCGGGGAGGTCGCGACGGCGGCGCTCCGGCTGGGGTGCCGCGTGACCTGCGTGGAACCGGGGCCGGCACCGCTGGCCGCCGCGCTCGGCGACGAGGTCGGCGCACAGTTCCTGCCCTGGTGGTCCGACGTGGACCTGCGCCTCGGGGTGAGCATCATCGAGGTGACCGCCACCGGCGTGCGGCTCGGCGACGGGTCGCACCTCACGGCGGACGTCGTGGTGGCAGGTATCGGAGTGCGCCCGCAGACCGACTGGCTTACCGGCTCCGGAATCGAGGTCGACCGCGGCGTGGTGGTCGACGAGCACCTGCGCACCACCAGGCCGAACGTGTACGCGGTGGGCGATGTCGCCGCCCGGTGGTCGCGGCGGTGGAACAAGCGCCTGCGCGTCGAGCACTGGGACGACGCGCGAACCAGCCCCGACGTCGCCGCAGCGATGATCCTGGGCGGCCACGGCGGCCCGGAACCGTTGCCGGTGCACGACCCGGTTCCCTACTTCTGGAGCGACCAGTTCGGGCACAAGATCCAGTACGTCGGCCAGCACGGCGCCGAGGACGCGGTCGTGATCCGCGGCCGGGGTTCGGCGAAGTGGGGAGCGGCCTGGCTCACACCGGACGGCACGCTCAACGCCCACCTCAGCGTCGATCAACCCAAGCAGATGATCCACGCCAGAGCGGCGATCGATGGCGGCGCGAAACCGACCCCGGAATCGCTGGCCGACCCGGATGCCTCGATCTGAGCACGTGATCATGAACTGCGCCTGCGTGCTGGACCGGTGGCGGAGGTTCCTCCCGGGATCCGGGCCATGACGCAGCACAGCACGCGGGGTCCTCGAGAGCACTCTCGAGGACCCCGCGTGGAATCGATGGCGGCAAGGTCAGCGAGCCAGGTACCCGCCATCCACGTGCAATTCCGAACCGGTCATGAACGAGGCATCGTCACTGGCGAGGAAGGCGATGGCGGCGGTGATCTCGGACGGCCGAGCCAGCCTGCCCATCGGCATCACCGAGACCATGCCCGCTTCGATCTCGGTTCCCTTCACGTTCTCGAGGATGGGGGTGTCCACGAACCCCGGATGCACCGAGTTCACCCGCACGCCGTCGCCGACCCAGCGCATGGCGGTGTTCTTCGTGAGCAGCCGGACAGCCCCCTTCGCTGCGTGGTAACCGGGCGAGGTGCCGAACCCGCCGCCCACGCCGTAGATCGAACTGACGTTGACCACGGAGCCGCACCGGGACGCCTTCAACTGCTCCGCAGCCGCCTTCATGCCCAGGAACACGCTGGTCTGCGTGACGGCGATCGTTCGCTCGTACTGCTCCTTCGTCGTCTCCTCGAGCGGGGCGACGTCCCCGATCCCGGCGTTGTTCACCAGGATGTCGAGCCCTCCGAACTCCGCGACGACGTGGTCGATCGCCTCCTGCCACGACTCCTCGGAGGCCACGTCGTGGTGCAGGAAAGCGGCCCGGGATCCCGACTCCCTGAGCCCGGCCGCGACTCCCTCGCCGGCAGCGTCCTGGATGTCGGTGACGAGCACCGCCGCGCCTTCCTCCGCGAAACGCTCAGCGGTCGCCCTGCCGATGCCGCTCGCGGCACCGGTGACGAGGGCGACTCTGCCCTGAAGTCTGTCCACCATGGGCTCCTTGAAAAGGTTGGGAGTGTGGGCCGTGTTCAGGTGAGGGACTCAACCCGCACCACCGCTGAGGTCCTGCCACTAGCACCGCCAAGCAACGCAACCCTTAAACAGCCCCTAGGCCGCCTTGATGACCTGGGAGAAGGACATCTGGAACGCGTCTGGCGTGGTGAAGTTCGCGATGTCGGCCGAGGCGGCTTCTCCCTCCGGCGACTGCAGGGCCGCCAGGGCGTCTTCCTTGCTGTCGAAGTCCAGGACCGCGACCAGGAAGTGCGCGGGCTTCGATCCGTCCGGAAGTTCGGTCACGCCCCATTCGTAGTTCTTCAGCTTCGGCAGTTTGGTCGCCAGAACCGCGTGCACCTCGCGGTAGTGCTTCAGGAACTCCTCGGGGTCGGACGGGTGGTCGTAAATCGCCGTGAGCCGATACATCGATTCGCCTTTCTACCTGGGGGATTTGCGCAGCGACCATCCCGCAGCGCCTCGAGAACCCGCAGCGCCGGGCATATCAGTCCACATTGGATGAACGTGGCGCCGGACAGGAGAACCGCGGGGCGTGACTTGCAACCAGGATCACCCGAGCCGTGGCAAGAGTCAAGATATTCCTGATATTCATAGTCACTGATTGCTTCCGAGGGCGCGGTCCTCGCAACATTCCGGAACTGCGCTCGCCGCTCTCGGCCGAGCGCAAGCGAGGCTGTTCGCTCCAGAAACGAGTTGATCATTGCCCTCGAGAGGGTCGGAAGCGAACGATCTTCACCCGGCAGAATGACACCTGTGCGTGCCAAGCGGGCGCCGCCGTTACGGTTGCCCAGTGGCTATGCCGAGCTCAGCCATGCCGCACGGTGTGGCATGGCAGCTGATCCTGGAGCAAGCTGCGGCTCCGGTCGCGGCGCTCGATCTGCAGGCCCGGGTCATCTACGCCAACCCCGCGGCCTGCGAGCTCCTCGGCTACGACCTCGCGGACGTGCTGCACCGCTCGGCGGGGGACTTCACACATCCAGATGACTCACCGGTCGACGACGACATGATCAGCAGCCTGATCACCGGTGACGTGGAGAAGCTGACCCAGGAGCGGCGCGGCGTGCGGTCCGACGGCACAGCCATCTGGGTCCTGGTCGACTTCGCTCTCATCCGCGACTCCGCAGGCGTGCCGCAGTTCGTCCTCGTGCAGTACCAGGACATCACCGAACGCCGCACAGCCGAGCGGCGCTGGCGCAACACCTTCGCCAACGCCCCCATCGGCATGGCCATGCTCGACCTCACCGGCCGCTGGCTCGAGGTCAACGACAAGCTCTGCGACATGATCGGCTACACCCGCGACGAAATGCTGGACATGCGCTTCACCGACCTCACCTATCCCAACGACACCTCCGGAGTGGACCTCCTCGCCGAACTGGCCGCAGGCCACATCGACACCGCCAGCACCGAAAAGCGCTACCGGCACAAGAACGGATACCCCATCTGGGCCCTCATCCGCATCAACCTCGTCCGAGGAGCCGACGACGAGCCCGCCTACCTCGTCGCCCAGTACGAAACCATCGGCGACGAGGAGATGCGCGACAGCCACATCGCGCACATGGCCTTGCACGACCCGCTCACCGGCCTGGCCAACCGAGCCCTGCTCATGGACCGGCTCAACCACGAGCTCCACTCACTCCCCCAGCGCGGCGGCGTCCTCGCAGTGCTGCTGGCCGACGTCGACGGACTCAAACCCGTCAACGACCGCTACGGCCACGCCGCCGGCGACCAACTCCTCACCACCACCGCCGACGAACTCCTCAACGCCGTCCGCCCAGGAGACACCGTGGCCCGCCTCGGCGGCGACGAATTCGTGGTCGTCTCCAACAAGCCGGACATCAACGCGTCCAGGGCATTCCGCGACGAAGTATCACGACGCCTGAACACCGACCTCATCGTCGCCGGCCACGAAATCACACTCACCGCCAGCATCGGGCTCGCTGCCACCACCAGCGCTACCACCCCGGCCGCCGACCTGCTCCACGCGGCCGACCTCGACATGTACAACCGCAAAGCCGCCAACCCCCGCCACCAGCATCACTCCGGCGGCAGATGAACGAGTCCACTCCCCGACCCCGCCCGGGCAACTCACGATGACGTCATCGCCCTCCTCGGCCGTTCCGGCTCCGCCAATCCCCGTCCATCGAGATGGCGGCGCGGAAGGGTCAGGATCAGGCACATCCCGATCAGTGCCGGGACGACGAAGGCGTAGAAGCTCCACTGGAAGGGCAGCTCGGCGCCGATGATCAGGCCACCCATGATCGGGCCGATGATCCCGCCGATCCGAGCGACGGTCATGATCGCTCCCATCGCGGTGGCCCGTACTGCGGCCGGAAACCAAATCGCGACGAAGCCGTTGAGGATGACCGAGGTTCCGTTGGCTCCCACACCAGCCAGGAACACCGCGACGTACAGGATGACGATCTGCGGGCTCACGCTCATGACGAGAAGCGCGAGCACTCCGATGCCGAAGCCCCAGAACGCGATGCGGCGCGGACCGAAGCGGTCGGCGAACCACGACATGACCGTGGCACCGACGATGGCCCCGACGCTCATCGTGGCGAGGAAGCTCAGCGCGGAACCGAGCGGGTACCCGGCCGTCCGCATGATCTGAGGTAGCCAGGTGTTCAGCCCGTAGATGAACAGCTGCCCGATGAGGGTCGTCAGAGCGAACACGCCCGCCACGAAGAGCAGCGGCCGGCGGCCCAGGTCACGCAGCCTCACCCGTCGGGCGTCCCGGTCGACGCCCTCAGTCGGTTCGGGCAGGCCGTAGCGCTCGGCCACCTCGCGGGCCTCCCTCAACCGGCCCTTGGCCGCCAGGAAGCCGACGGACTCGGGCATGGCGAAGTGGACGACGGGCAGCAGCACGATCGCGGCGGCGCCCCCGAGGGCGAACATCACCCGGAAGCCGAAAGGCTCGATCAGCATCAAGGCGAGGAGCGAGGCCGCGATCGTCCCCACCGAGAAGCCGGAACTGACCAGAGCGTTGAACAGGTTGCGCCGGTCCCGTGGCGCGAACTCCACCGTGAGGGCGAGAGCGGTGGGCAGCAGGCCACCGAGCCCGATCCCGCAGAAGAGCCGGAAGAGCCCGAACAGCTCCGGGCTCGGCGCCAGAGCGCAGGCGAGCATCCAGATCGAGAACCAGGCGATGCTGAACATCAGCATCTTCCTGCGCCCCAGGACATCCGTTGCGAACCCGCAGATCAGCGTACCGACCAGCATCCCCATGAAGGCGTAGCTGGCGATCACACCCGCCTGGGCGGCCTCCAGCCTCCACGGCTCGTATTCGAGCAACGACGGGATCGTCGTCGCGAAAACCGACAGGTCGTACCCGTCGAAGATGACTGCGACACAGCAGATGACGGCGACCGTCGTTCCACTGCGCCGACCGGCAGGTGGCCGCGCCTCGCTCATCCGGTCCTCCTTGACCGTCGAGTCATCGCGCCCCCGGAAAGCCTGGAGGCGAGAGAAATCATGGGACTGACGACATTCGATGTGCAGTCAGCTTCCGCCGATCCCCTGAGCGGCCCAGCCGCCGTCGATCGGCACGACCACGCCGGTGACGTAGGAGGAGAGCGAAGTGCCGAGGAAGTAGGCCAGCTCGGCGACCTCGGCCGGCTGCCCGAACCGCTTCATCGGAATGCGGTCGAGGAAGTCATCCTCGTTGATCACTCCACGACGCAGGAATTCGGTGGACAGCTCAGTCACCACCGAACCCGGGGCAACCCCGTTGACCCGGATGCCCCGAGGCGCCCACTCGGCGGCGAGGCCGCGCACGAGTCCCGCCACGCCGGCCTTGGCCGCACCGTAGGCGGCACGGCCAGGAAACCCGAACAGCCCGTTCAGCGACGACATCATGACCAGCGCTCCGCCCTCGGGCATGCGAGCGGCAGCCTGCTGGGCGCCGACCATGGCGCCGGTCAGGTGCACACGCAGCATGGCGTCCCAGTCCGCGGCGGGATAGTCCGCCGACGGGCCTGCCTTGGCGTGACCGGCGTTCACGACGAACGCGCCGAGGCCGCTCGGCGTCGCACTGGCGAGCTCACACGCTCGGCCGACGTCCTCCGACGAGGCGGCGTCACCTCCCACGACGCGGTGTCCAGCGCCCGGCCAGGACCCGGCGGTCGCGGCGAGCCGATCGGCGTCGAGGTCCAGGCCGACCACGGGGTGGCCGGACTCCGCGAAGCGCTGGGCGATTGCCGCGCCGATCCCCTGCGCGGCACCGGTGACGACGACGGCTGCGGGCTCAGACATCGGCCACCCACCGGAGGGTCTGCTGCATCGCGATCGCCTTCTCCCGGAGTCGCAGCTGGTGTTCCGTCGTGGACCGGGACGTACCGGCACTCGCCGAAGATGACCCGGGCGTCCGTCGCGATGCGCGAGACGCTGTGGAAGCAGGCGACCAACGCGAGCCCGCGCGGTTCCGCCGCAGGACCGTCTGCCCACTCGTCGTCACCGATCCTCCAGTGGTCTCCACATCATCGGGTTCTCGGCACCAGCATGATCTCGGGCCCGCCGAAGCACAAGAGCTTTGCTTGGAATCATCATAATAGATTTGAGATGAGAGCCGTCATCCTGAACGACGAGTGCGTGACGGTCGACGAGAACTGGCTTCGCGCCAACCGCCTCGAAAAGCTGTGCAACTCGACCTGCGGCTGAGTCCAGGACGTCACCGAACGCCGTTCAGACGTCGCGGTAGGGCGCGGGATTGAGCAGGCCGCAGCACGGCGGTGTCGCCGCGTCGGCCGGGCCGCGCCCCGGCCTTCCCAGACCCGCGCGCTCCACAGCGCTTCGAACGCCTGAACCTCATCGGGAGCCCAGGCTCGATGCGCGGGCCTTGAGTTGCGGTGCAAGGGCGAGGGATTCGCACTCCTCACCATTGATGAGGCGGATCAGGGTGCGAGCGGCTTCGAAACCCATCTCCCACATGGGAGAGCGAACCGAGCTCAGCGGCACGGCGAGTTCGGCCGCCAGGGGCACGTCGTTGAAACCGACCACCGCCACGTCATCTCCGGCACGCAGGCCCGCATCCCGGATCGCGCCCAGCGCACCGATCGCGGCGAAGTCGTTGACGGCGAACAGCGCGGTCGGTCGCGGATCGAGCTGCAGGAGGATCTCAGCGGCTTCCCGACCTCCGCACACGTCGAACCGCGACTCCAGCACGTGCGTCTCCGGGAGGCCGACGCCCTGCTCCGCGCAGACGTCCCGGAAACCCCGGGTTCGCTCGACCCCGGTCGAGGCGTAGGGCTCGCCGGCGATCACGGCGAGATGGCGATGCCCGAGCTCGATGAGGTGCTCGGCCGCCAGCCTGCCGCCGAGCCGGTCGTCGCAGGTGACCGAGAGGACTCCGGGCAATCGCCGCGAGGTGAGCACGACATTGCTCCCGCGGTCGATCAGTTCGTGGACCAAGCCCGAATCGCTGCGCGCGTCGCCGAGGATCAATCCCCCCACCCTGGCGGCGAGCAAGGTCTCGACCCGCATCCGCTGCGTCTCGCGGTCGTCGCCGCTGTTGGCGACGACGGTCTGGTAGCCGGCTGCCGCGGAGCCGCTCTCGATACCTTCGTAGATCGTGGCCAGCACGATGTCGGTCAGCCGCGGGACGACCACGCCGAGCATGTTCGACCTACCGGTGCGCAGGCTGGCCGCCGCTGGGTTCGGGAGATAACCCAGTTCCCTGGCCACCGCGCGGACGCGCTCGGCCGTCTTGCGTCCCACCCCATCACCACCGCGAATGGCCCGGGAGACGGTGGTGGCGTGCACCCCAGCGGCCTCAGCGATGTCGGCGAGCGTCGGGGGCCGCGAGGGACTCTCCCCCGACCCGCTCGGGTCCGGCATCCCGAAGTCGGCAATCCCACCACTCACTGTCGTCTCGCTCCCCTTCGCAACGGCGCTGTTCAAGGTCATTGTTGCTCATCGACTGCCGAGCAGCCCCGGGTCGGTTCCGTTACGGCTCCATTTCTCCCTTGACTGCGCGCTGGGTCACACGCATCATTCTACGCAATCGTTAGCGCAATCGTTAGCGGAGGAACTGTGCAGCATCTCGCCCTGCTCGGTACGGGTGGCACCATCGCCACCCGCAGCACCCCGTACGGCCGCCGGGTCGAAGTGGGGGCCGCCGAGCTGCTCGGAGCCGCGAAGGACGTCTGGGCCCTCACCGAGTTCGACATCGACGCCCGGGACCTGACCGGCGTCACCAGCTTCGCCGCGACGATCCCGGATGTGCTCGCGCTGGTGGAGGCCGTTCGGACCGCGGCCGCCGGGGCCGACGGTGTGGTGGTGACGCACGGAACCGATTCGCTCGAGGAGACGGCCTTCCTGCTCGCACTGGCACACACCGGTCCGCAACCGGTGGTGCTCACCGGCGCGCAGCGCCCGTTCGACGACCCCGCACCGGACGGCCCGCGCAACCTCGCCGCGGCGCTGCGCTGGGCGGCGGAGCCGAACGCACGGGGAACCGGAGTCACCGTCGCCTTCGGCAACGAGGTCTTGCCGGCCGTAGGTGTGCGCAAAACTCACGCCCTCGCGCTCCAGGCGTTCTCCGCGCCGGGCCGATCACCGATCGGCCACGTCGACGAGGCGGGCGTGCGCGTGCAGGGGGCAACGCCCCGCGTACCGCTGCTGCCACCTGGCACCACCGATCTCCCCAGGGTGGACATCGCCGGGCAGTACCTCGGCGCTGACACTTCGTGGCTGCACCACGCGGTCGCCAACGGCATGCGCGGTCTGGTGGTGGCCGGCTTCGGCTCCGGCAACACCACACCCGAGACCACGCAGGCCTGTCTGCGACTGCTGTCGGACGGCATTCCCGTGCTGATCACGAGCCGTACCGGCGCAGGGCCTGTCGCCGGCCTCTACGCCGGAGGCAGTGCCGATCTCGCGGCGGCAGGCGCGGTGTTCGCCGGCGACCTCTCGCCTTGGCAGGCCCGCCTGCTGCTGGCGGCCGCGCTCTCGGGCGACGAGCAGCCCGATCAAGTCGCACGGCGATGTCTGACCTGGCTGCGAGAGGCCCGCGTGGTGTCCACAACGGCCGTCGGCAGCTGAACGCAATCCGATCACGAACGGAAGGGAAAGTGAGCGTCATGGCCAAGGAAATCCTCGTGGCGTACGGGGTCGACGTCGATGC
Source organism: Saccharopolyspora sp. NPDC049357 (assembly GCF_040677225.1). Classification (NCBI taxonomy): domain Bacteria; kingdom Bacillati; phylum Actinomycetota; class Actinomycetes; order Pseudonocardiales; family Pseudonocardiaceae; genus Saccharopolyspora; species Saccharopolyspora sp. NPDC049357. The sequence continues at coordinate 323,410 of NZ_JBFAQJ010000001.1, forward strand.
GGTCGGCGGTTGGCTCGGGTCCTACGGCGGCGAAGACTCGCCCTGCGACATCTCGCGCGGCCTGTTCGCGGGCGAGGTCGCCGTCCCGCGAATGCTGGAGCTGTTTCGCCGCACCGGCCTTCCCACGACCTGGTTCTGGCCGGGGCACTCCATCGAGACCTTCCCGGAGCAGTTCGACGCGTGCGTGCAGGCCGGTCACGAGATCGGCGTCCACGGCTACAGCCACGAGAACCCGATCGCGATGAGCCGCGAGCAGGAGTCCGACATCCTGGACCACTGCATCGACCTGATCGAGAAGCGGGCCGGCCGCCGCCCCACCGGCTACGTCGCGCCGTGGTGGGAGTTCTCCCCGGTGACCAACGAGCTGCTGCTCGAGCGCGGGATCAAGTACGACCACTCGCTCATGCACCGGGACTTCGAGCCGTACTACGTCCGGGTCGGTGATTCCTGGTCCAAGATCGACTACGACCAGTCGGCGGCGACCTGGATGAAGCCGCTCGAGCGCGGGCACCAGACGAGCCTGGTCGAAATCCCGGCCTCCTGGTACCTCGACGACCTGCCCCCGATGATGTTCGTCAAGGCCAGCCCCAACAGCCACGGCTTCGTCAGCCCGCGTGATCTCGAAGTCATGTGGCGGGACCAGTTCGACTGGGTCTACCGGGAATCCGACTACGCGGTGTTCACGATGACCGTGCATCCGGACGTCTCCGGGCGCCCGCAGAACCTGCTCATGCACGAGCGCCTCATCGACCACATCGGAAACCACGAAGGCGTCCGCTGGGTCACCTTCGACGAGATCGCCGACGACTTCCTCCGTCGCAACCCGCGCCGCTGAATTCGCCTCCGCGGAGGCGACAACCTCCCGGCCCCCGTCGCCTCCACGATCCCCCTCGCACACCGCGGCTCCCGCCATCCGCCGCGTCACCCCACACGGAGTCCTGCCATGTCCGAAAAACCCGACGTCCTGCCGCCCGGCGGCGCACCGCTGAGCGCCCGAATGATTCGAAGAGTTTCGCTGGTCTGCTTCTTTGCCTGGGTGTTCAGCGTCTTCGACCACACGCTGTTCGGGACCCTGCTCCCCGAGATCGCCATCGACTTCGGTTGGAGCTCCGCTGAGAGCACCGCAGTGGCCACCTGGGTCACCGCTGGAACCTTCATCGTCTCGCTCGCGGTCGGCCCGATGCTCGACCGCCTGGGCCGCAAACCCGCCCTGATGATCACCACCGCAGGCGCCGCCTTGACCTCCGGGGTCAGCTCGATCGCGGGCGGAAAGGTCGCCATGGTCCTGGTCCGGTCGTTCTCCGGGCTCGGATACTCCGAAGAAGTCGTGAACAGCGTCTACCTCAACGAGGTCTACGGCCGCAAGGGCAAGCGGGGCCTCATGTACAGCTTCGTCCAAAGTGGATGGCCGGTGGGGGCGTTGCTCGGTGCCGCGCTCACGGCGGCATTCCTCCCCGCGATCGGCTGGCGCGGTGTGTTCCTGTTCGCCACGTTCCCGGCGATCGTGATCGTCCTGCTGGCCTGGCGACTGCCGGAATCACCGGTATTCGTGAACATGCGGCACGTGCGGAAGCTCCGCCGTGAGGGACGCTCGGACGAGGCCGATCGGGTGGCGGCCGCGGCGGGCATTGAGGACGAGCGCGCAGGCACCGTGCGCGATGTTTTCGCACCAGGGTTGCGCATGCACACCGTCTGCCTGTCGGCGGCGTGGTTGCTGAACTGGATGGCCATCCAGGTCTTCTCCGTGCTGGGCACCACAGTGCTCACCGAAGCCAAGGGCGTGTCGTTCGACAACGCCTTGCTGGTTCTGATCTTGGCCAACGCCGCGGGATTCACCGGTTATCTCTTCCACGGCTACCTCGGTGACCGCATCGGACGACGTACCACGATCATCGTCGGTTGGCTGATCGGTGGCGTGGTGATGACGGTGATGCTGTTCGGCCCGGTTGCCGCCGTCATCCCGCTCTACGCCTTGGGCCTGTTCTTCCTCACCGGCCCGTACGCCGCGCTGCTGTTCTACATGGGCGAGTCATTTCCCGCCCACGTCCGCGGCATCGGCCCCAACACCGCCCACATCATGGGCCCGGTCGGCGCGATCGTCGGCTCCGCGGTGCTTTCGGCCCTCGTCGGCACCGGGTACTCGATGACGTTCGCGGCCTTCTGCGCCGGCTCGCTGGGCCTCATCGGCTCCAGCATCGCGATGTTGGGCACCCGCAAGGTCGACCAGGGGTCTCCCCACGAATCAGCTGCGCCGCTGACCACCACCACGACCTGAGGAGAAGCCACATGAGCTCCGTCGCGAACTCGACCACCCGTGATGACGGCCTCGCCGGCAAGGTCGCGGTGATCACCGGTGGCGCGAGCGGAATCGGTCGCGCCCTCGCGCTGGCCTATGCCCGCGCCGGTGTCACCAGCGTCCTCGGCTACCACCCGGGAGACCCGCACGACCCCACCGCTGCGGTCACCGATGTTGAATCCGCGGGAGGCCGAGCGCTCGCCGTCGCCGCGGACGTCACCGATCCGACAGCGGTGCGCACCCTCGTCGAGGCGGCGATCGGCGAGTTCGGCAGGCTCGACATCGCCGTCGCCAACGCCGGCATCTTGCGCCGGGCCCCGATCTCCGCGATGACCGACGACCGCTGGGACGACATGCTCAGCGTCGACCTCACCGGAGTCCTTCGACTGCTGCGCTCCGCGGCGGAGAAGATGCACGACGGGGGCGCGATGGTCGCCGTGTCCTCAATCGCCGGCGGCGTCTACGGCTGGGGCGACCACGCCCACTACGCGGCGGCCAAATCCGGTGTGCTGGGCCTGATCCGCTCGGTGAGCGTGGAACTGGCGCCACGCGGGATCCGCGCCAACGCGGTCATCCCCGGACTCATCGAAACACCGCAATCGCTCGACGCGGACAACTCGCTCGGACCCGACGGACTCGCCGAGGCCGGGCGAAGCATCCCGACCGGGCGCGTCGGCCGCGCCGACGAGGTGGCGCGGGCGATCCGGTTCCTCACCTCCGAGGACGCCTCCTACATCACCGGCCAACAAGTCATCGTCGACGGCGGGCTCACCGTCCGCTTCCCCGACTGATCCACGAAAAGGAGGACCGCGATGACCACCTCCACCGGATCGCTGGTCGGACGCCATTGCATGATCACCGGCGCCGCCAGCGGGATCGGCGCAGCGATCGCCACCGCTTTCGCCCGAGCCGGCGCCACTCTCGCGCTCGCCGACCTGGACGCGGACCGCCTGGGGCGGACGGCGTCCGATCTCGCCGGCACGCGGCACGTGCTCGACCTCACCACCCCCGACGCGGTGCAGGCGCTGATCGACACCGAGATCGAACAGGCCGGCCGGATCGACGTCCTGGTGAACTGCGCCGGGATCCTCACCGAGGTACCGCTGGTCGACATGGACGTGGCGACCTGGCAACGCATGATCGACGTCGACCTCACCTCCGTATTCCTCACCTGCCGCGCGGTGGTCCCGCACATGCTCCACGCCGGGGGCGGCCGGATCATCAACATCGCCTCGCAGCTGGGCCAGAAGGGCGGATCGGGACTCACCCACTACAGCGCCGCCAAAGCCGGCGTCATCGGCTTCACCAAAGCACTGGCCAGAGAAGTCTCCGCGCGCGGCGTGCTGGTCAACGCGATCGCTCCCGGGCCGATCACCACACCGTTGATCGACGGCCTGAGCCCTGACTGGAAGCAGGCGAAGGAGGCCGAACTGCCCCTCGGCCGATTCGGACTCCCCGAAGAAGTCGCCCCCACTGCCGTCCTGCTCGCTTCCCACCCGGGCGGCAACCTCTACACCGGTCAAACATTGGGCCCCAACAGCGGCGACGTGATGGTGTAGGCGATGTGCGGGACCTGTGGGAGCACGCAGGCCGGATGGCCGGAGCGCATCGCACCGCTGCAGCCCGGGGCGGCCGAGCGGCGCGCCCGGGCGTTGACAGCGCTGCTCCGCTCGCACGGTCGCAGTGCCGCCCGCCGGGTCGCGGTCATGACGTGGCCCGGCGGCGGCGTGCGCTGGAAAAGCCCGGACGGATGGTGCTTCGCACCATCGCTGTCGGAAGCGATACGCACTCTGACTCGGCGCTACGGGCCGTTGGTGCCGACCCCGGGGCCGGTCTCACCCCGCCCAGAGGAACGAGGCCTGCCCTTCTCGGTCCCCCGCGAAGCCGCCGCCGTCTGGTGCGCCGCAGCTGTTGAGGCAGGCTGGACGCGGCTGCACGCCTGCACCTTGAAGCTCCACGATCGAACCATCGTCTTGGACGCCCACCGAGCGCACTTGCACAGGCTGCCCAACGCCAACCCCAGTCTGCGAACGCCCTACGAGTCATCGGAACTGCTGGCGCACTGGGCAACCGCGCTGCACGAGTTCCGGATCACCGAGTAGCCCGACGCGTCACCGAACGGTTCACCAGCAACAGCCCACTCGCGGAGCACCCCCTGCGCCTGGGCAGCGTGCGTCCGCCCACAACGCGCTAAAAGCCCCGCGCTCAGGCGGGAGAGACACTCGCCGCTGCGAGAACGGCGGTCAGCAAACCGGGGAAGCGCATCTCCAACTCATCCGCGCGCAGTTCGCTGTACCGGGACGTGCCCTCTTCGAACTGGGCGATGATGCCGCTCTCGCGAAGCACTTTGAAGTGGTGCGCGGAGGTCCAAACGTCAGAGCGCTGCGGAATGATCCGGCACGTAGTCGTAGCGCTCGCGAGGTGGTCGGCGAAGTTCGGTCGACGGCGGCGTAGCGGGCAGCTCGAAGCAGCACCTGCGCGAACCTCCCGTGCCCACGGCGCCCCACCACCAGCAGGTCGCCTAGTCCAGCAGCGCCCGAACGGCATCCTGCCGCACGACCCGCCGCTCCACCGGAATTCCGGTGTCCAATTCCGCACACGTCTCATCGACCGCTTTCCGCAACTCCCGCTCCCCGACTGTGAGGACGCGCTACTCCTCCGGCATCATCAACGCGACGTCGATCAGCGCAGGGACTCCGCACGCGAACACCGCCACGACACGTCCTCCGCACCCTTCGGCATAGCCCAAAGCCCACCGCAGCGCCGCCCGAGAACCTGCCGATCCGTCCACGCCGACGACGATCCGTCGCTTGCTGCCTTCCATAGCTCCGCCCGGGGCCTCAGAGCAGGGTCCCGCTATCCCTCTACCCGTCGTAGGACTTGATCGCAGCACGGCACCCCCCGTCCGCCACCGGAGAGTCACTTGGGACCGCGAGACGTTCCCAGACCAGCCGATCTCACCGCACCGGTCGCTTCCACACGGTTCGAGGCCGCTCACGCGTGTGCGGAGCGTGGCGCAAGATGTGAAGCGGCACTGCCCACCCACCCCACATCTCGTCACCCCTCCGCCGGATTCAGGCTCTGCGGCTGCCGAGCGCTTGTCCCATGCTGGACGCGAAGCCGTCGTCACGAGGAGGGACACCATGGGCAACTTGCTTCCTCGCCCCGCTCGGGGCCTGCCGGATCTCTTGCGCATGCTGGAGAGCGAATGGCCGTTCGGCGAACGGCACTCGATGCGGATCGAAGCGTTCACCGAGGAAGGCAGTTTCGTGGTTCGCTGCGAACTTCCCGGCGTCGATCCTGACGACATCCACATCAACGTCGAGGGCGACCAGCTCAGGGTCGAAGCCGAGCGCAGGCAGGAAGAACGAGCGGAATCGCACAGCGAGTTCTACTACGGCTCCTACAGCCGCACGATGCTGCTGCCCTCGGGCTGCGACGTCGAGAGCATCAAGGCCGACTACGACAACGGCATCGTGACCATCCACATGCCTCGCAGAGAAACACCGGAGGCCAAGGAAATACCCGTCGCACGCAAAGGCAAGTAGCTCCGCGATCCCACACCCGCGCGGCAGGTCGAGGCGTGGTGAGAGTCATTCGACTCTGCTGATGACCCAGCTCCTCGGCGAAGCTGGTTGACAGCAGCGCCGGATACGGGAGCTTGATCATGCGCGCGGCTCAAGAGGATCGCACGTCAGCTCAGTTCCGATGATCCCGAATTCTCCCACAGGATGACGACATCTCAACCGATCACGAAGGTGATGCGGTGGATGACCTTGTGGCGGGCACTGGGCGTGCTGGCGGTGCTGTTCGCCGTCCTGTGCTTGATCCTCGGCCAGGGAAAGGAATTCTTCGTCGCGGCCCTCACCGCCGCCCTGCTGCTGACCTACGCGTCATGGCACGAGCGCAACCGGTCGCCGTGAGGCCCTCTTGCGATCCGTTTCGGCAATGATCGCGCGTCAGGGCAAGGACTTTCACGTAGTCAGGAGGCGCGCACCACGAGCACCGCACACGGCGCGCAGTGCAGGAGAGCACGGCTGGTCGACCCGATCAGCATCCCGGTGATCCCGCCGCGCCCGCGGCTGCCCACCACGATCAGCTGCGCCCGCGCACCGTGTTCGACCAGGAAGCGAACCGGTCGATCGCGCGCAACGACACGTTCCACCGAGACGTCCGGGTACTGCGCTGCCCATCCCGCCAGCCGCTCCGCCAGCACGCGCTGCTGGTCGACCCTGATCGCTTCCCAGTCAGCAGCACCTGGTGCGAACCACTCATCGACCGCCACGTCGCTCCACACGTGCACGGCGACGAGCGGCGCTCCGCGCAACGACGCCTCCTCGTAGGCCGCCGCGAGCGCGGGTTCACCCACCCTCGACCCGTCAACACCCACGATGACCGGCCCGGTTCGCGCGTCCTCTCGACCGGGCGAGTCGGGGACGACCACCACCGGACAGCGAGACCGCATCGCGACCAGCTCCGCCGTCGACCCCAGCGCCAACCGCACCCCGGTGACCTCGTTGAGCCCTCGCGTACCGACGACGAGCCGCTCTGCCTCTTGGGACTCGCTGAGCAGCACCTCTCCCGGCATCCCACGCCGGAGCACCTGCTCGATCTCCACACCGTCGGCAGCGGCACGCGCAGCGGTCACCGCCTCGGAGAGCCAACGGGGTCGCTCGGCCTTGATCTCGTCCAAGCCCGGTCCAGCGGGTTCCGGAGCCTGGGGAACAGCGCAGACCAGCCGCAGCGAACGCCGGTGCAGCCGGGCGTCCACAGCCGCCCAGCGCACGGCTTCCAGCGCAGGCTCGGAGCCATCCACTCCCACGACTTCCCGCATGCCGACACCTCGTCCCCGCGCACGTACACGCCGACCGTACGGCGGCACGCTGACGCCGCAACCGCGTGCGGGCGACAGACCGCTCTACCGATGGCCCCAACGCGCATCCCGCCGATCGCACCTGACCGCGAGATCGAGCAGCTCACCTGCGTGCTTGCAGGATCCTCCACGCTGCGGCCACGGCCGAATCCGCTTCTCCCCCGGTGTCCACCTCAACCGCTTCCGGCCACGCGGCGAATCGGCCCGCCATCCGGTCGGCGACATCGGCCGTCGCGTCCGAGACGTCATTCACGCGGGCGGCGAGGCGAGCCGCCGCAACGTCCCGGGGCGCGTCGCACCTGAGCTCGGTGATCGCAGCGCGTCCTTCGCGCGCGAGTGCTCGGGCCGCCTCTCGTTCATCGGCGTTGCTCCAGCTCGCGTCCAGGATGACGCTCTCGCCGTACTCGATCAACTGGCTGCACCGCGAGAACATCTCGCCGTAGGTGTCGTGAACCTGAGCGCTGTCGTACAAGCCCCTGCCGTAGCCCGCTCCGGGGTCGAGGCCGGCAGCACGCGGCATCTCCCTGCGGATCTGGTCCGTCCTCAGCAGCACCCCTCCCATCCGGTCTGCGAGCGCGCCCGCCACCGTGGACTTGCCCACGCCGGGCAAGCCACCCACGACGACCAGCCGCACCTGACCTGAGCGCAGGTGTTCCAGTGCCATCCCCGCGAGTTTCCGCGCCTCGTCGGCCGCAGCCGCCACGCCCTGCTCGTGACGCAAGCAGGCGACCTTGGACCGCACGAAGGCGCGGTAGGCGATGTAGTGGTCGGCGAGCGAGCGAGGGACCTGAGCGCCCGATAGTTCCGCATACCAGCCGAGGAACTCCCGTCCCAGCTCCGCCGCACCGAGACGTTCGAGGTCCATCGCCAGGAAGGCCGCGTCGTCGAGACCGTCCACGTAGCGCAGCGCGTCGTCGAATTCCAGGCAGTCCAGCGCACGTGGTCCGTCGGGCAAGCAGAAGACGTCCTCCGCCTGAAGATCACCGTGGCCGTCCACCACGTACCCCCGGCGCAGGCGGTCCCCGAGCAACCGCGCACGGCCATCGACGTAGTCCAACGCCCGCCAGACGATGTCCTCGAACGTGTCGCGGCCGAGAACATTCCCCACGAACGGCTCCGCCCCGGTGAAGTTGTCGACCCATCGCCTGCGCAACGCGGCCGGCTCGCCGGCTGATTCGACTTCCGGGCCCCGCTTCGCGGTGCTGTGGAACGACACCAACTTCCGGGCGAGCTGCTGGAGGTCCGAGCGCACGTCCACGCCGCGCTCCACCAACGTCGCCAGCCGGCGGTCCGGAGGCATTCGCCTCATGACCACGAGCCAGTCACAACTCCGGCCCTCACCATCGAGCACCTCCGACAGGTCGAGGTACACGTCCGGCGCCAGGCGCCGGTTGAGCTCCACCTCCCGGACGCACGCCGCTCGGCGGGACTCGACGCTGGTGAAGTTCAGGAACCCGAAATCCACCGGCTTCTTGACCTTGTACGCCCGGTCGCCGATGAACACGACCACGGCCGTGTGGCTTTCCGCCACGGCCGCGGCTTCGGGTGGTTCACGTCTGGCTACCGAAACGCCCTCCACCACTCGTGGCGTGCTGGTCAGATCCATGACGTCCCCTCCTCCGGCCAAGCAGTCGGCTACGCGCTGGCTCGCTCATCACGCGCGGACGTGCCGACGGGCTTCAGCGCGCAACGATCACCGGGCAGGGCGAATGCTGCAGCAATTGCTGGCTCGTCGATCCGAGCAGCAAACCGGTTGCGCCGGGTGATGCGCTCTGCCCTGGTCCACTTCTCGCACTCACCGTCCTGGGCCTGTTCGCCGACCGGTCCACTGCTGAACAACCCGACTTCGCGCCCGACCAGTTCTCGGCGACTCAGCAGCCGACGCGCCTCACACAACCAACGTCCCATGCAGACGGCGCTCCCCAGAACGACGATGTCGTAGTGCCCGTCCGCGCGCATGTCCAGCGGCCGGCCGCCGATGAGGCCGGACGTTTTCTCATCACCGCTGGGGTTACCGGCCTCGCGCTCGCTCGCCGAGCACCTGAAGACGGCGTTGATATTCCTCTTCGTCGATCTCACCCCGCGCGAACCGATCGGCCAGCAAACGCTCCGCACTGCTTGTCGAATCCGGTGACCTGCCGTGGTCGGCCGTTCGCGACAGATACCTGACCAAGGCGATGATGCCGAGAATGATCACCGCCAAGAACAGGACCGTGCTCGCAGTCATGAACGCGAACCCCCACACGCTCATCCCACCATCTCCGAACATCATGGCAACCTCCTCAACCAGGCGTTTGCCTGGCAACAGCTCAGGTCTGCATATGCGACGACTGAACTTTTGATTGGGTACCACGTCGGAGGCACGGCAAGCTCACAGCTTCGGCCGGATTCCCTTCCGAAGCACGGCCTTTCCCGCCGATATCCCTCCAGCGAGAAACCCAACCGGGCGTCGTCAGACCCGCACTGGTTGAGCAAGAGGGCATTGGCCCGCATCGACGTCGACCAAGTAGAGGGCCTGCTCGCCACCCTGTACGGCTTGCACACCGTGCTACGCCTGCACTTCACCCAGGAAGAGCAAAACTACTTCGCGCTGGCGGACACCGACCAGGTCCCTGAGTCCGGAATCACCGCGCCACGCCCGGTGAGGCACGGCGCACCGGTGTGAACCGCAACTGCCGCAGGGAGCCGGCACCATGGGGTGTGCTGGCTGTCAACGCAACTTCCCGCCCGCGGCCTGAGGGGCTTTCGATTCGTGCCTCTCGTTCTCCACGGGATCCCGCTTGAGGTAGTCCTCCAAATCGAACATGTTTCCCTGCGCGCGATCGGCGACGTGGAGCATCGTGTTCATCTGCGCGATTTCGTCGACCTGTTCGGACAGGAACCAGCGCACGAACTGCTCGCCGAGGTAATCTCCCTCCTCACGCAGGACTCGAGACAACGTCGTGACTTCATCGGTCGCGACGCGTTCCTGCTCAACGGCGAGCGAGATCAGCTCGCGAGGGTCCGAGAACTCGTTGCGGACCGCCTCAACGCTGGGGACTTCCACCGCAACGCTGTTGTCGATCATGTACTGCACGATCCGCATCGCGTGATCGCGCTTGCGCAGCGACTGCCGGTAGAAGTACGACGCCAGACGCGGGAGATCCCGCTGGTCGAACCACACCGCGCAGGCCAGGTACTGCTGCGATGTCCTGAGCCCGCTTCCCACCTGCTCTTCCATCAGGTTCTGGGCCTGGGAGGTGCGAGGCGAAATCGTCTTCACAACTGCATCCATGGCAAAGAACGCTACGGCCGGGCGGCCATGAGCGCGACCGGGCGCCAAACCGGTGAAGCCTCACAGCACACGCGGCTCGCGGGCTGCGGCGCAGCACCGATTGAGCGACGCTTGCGAGAGCCCGAGCACCGGAGGTTGATCGCGATGTCGACGGTCCACGACGACGGGGTCGTCGTCGGATTCGATGCTTCCGCAGAATCGCGGACGGCAGTGCGGTGGGCGGCGCTCGAAGCCACGACACGCGGGCGGCCGCTGGAGGTCGTTCACGCGATACCCATCCCGCTCGAGGAGTTGACGCGCATACACCTGCCCAGCGAATCCGTTTCGTTAGAACCGCTGCGCAGCGCCGCGCAGCGGGTGCTGGCGGACATCGCTGCCGAATGCCGTCGCGAACACCCCGGTCTCGACGTGCGGACGCGGGCACGCATGGGCGACCCGGCAAGCATCTTGCGCGACGCAGCTACGAACGCGTGCGTCCTCGTGCTGGGCCCGCCCAGGACCGGCCGGGCGCATCATCTCCTGCTCGGCTCGACCGCCGGCGACCTGGTGCGCTCGGCGCCGGCTCCGGTCGTCATCGTGCGCGGCCACCGCTGGTCCGACTCCACCGGACCTCCCGCAGGGATCGAACGGGTCGTCGTGGGCATCGATGGCTCCGCATGCAGCGCGCGGGCAGCGGGATTCGCCTACGACCTCGCGTTCCGCCACGACGCGGAACTCACCGCACTGCTGGCCATCGCAGAGCAAGCACCGGATCCGCTGCCACCGAACCGCGGATGGACCCTCGCCTCCGATGTCATCGACGCTCAGCGCCGCGTCTTGGCCGAGTCCGTGGCGGGATGCGCCGAGCGGTACCCGGACGTCGTAGCGCACCAAGAGCTGATCACCACCGAAGGTCCCACCGATGCGCTGCTCACCGCTGCGGTCGATGCCGATCTCCTCGTGGTCGGCAGCCGCGGGCGCGGTGCCCTCCGCTCGACCTTGCTCGGTTCGGTCAGCCACGCCGTAGTGCACTACGCAACCTGCCCCGTAGCGGTCATCAGGTGAACCTGCGAGGTCTGGTCGTCGCCTTCCGGCCATCGCCTTCACCCTCACCAGGATCCTCGCGCATCACCGGCGAGATCACCCGTTTCCTCACATCATCGTCATTCGGCCGTCGGGCGGACAACGACGACGGTGCACGGTGCGTGGGTGACGCAATGCCGACTCACCGACCCCAGCAGAGCGCCCACGAATCCGCCGTGCCCACGACTTCCGACGACCAGGAGATCCGCATGCTTCACCTGGTCCAGCAGGACACCCGCGGCATGACCGCGGACGACCTCTCTGCGGATGGGCACCGTTGTCGGCGAGGCCGCCGTGACCTCGTCGACGATCTCCCGAATCCCCTTCTCCGCGCGCATTCTCAACTCGTCATCGGACATCAGCGGTGGCATGGGTGTGGGCTCGGTGAAGTTCGGCGGTGCCCACGCCAGCACTCCGGTGATCTCCCCGCCGGTCTGTTCGGCGTAGCGCAGCGCCCACCGCAGTGCCGCTCGCGAGCCCGGCGAGCCGTCGACTCCGACGACGATTCGCGGTCCGTTTTCACTCATCACCCCGCCCATTTCCAGAAGTGTTCGGATCCGGGTCTACCGCTCAGCCACGAGACCGGCCGTCATCACTGGGCACGGCCTCCGACCTGTTCGCACGACTACGCCGCCTGCTCGGCGGCAGTCCGGACGGTGGCTCGCATGATGGCCCTGACGAACGGCTTGACCACGACCCAGTACAGCTTGAAGATTCGATGTGTGATCGGGTCGTTGAGAACGGTGCGGATGTCGTAGGTCACCAGGCTGCTGCTTCGCCCGTACGGCCGGACCGACAACGAAGAGAAGATCTTGCCCCGGCCCGGTTTTCCGTACTCGGTGAACTGCTCTGCCTCGACTTGCTCCCATCGCACGATCGGAGTCCAGAACCGGCCCGCCGCCCCGAAGATGACCTCTCTTCCGGGTTGCTCGCCCAGAAGAACCCAGTCGCCGCTCGCGACGAGATCGTCGAAGGTCAGCCTGGTCGGCTGCCTCGGTGGGCCCCGCCTCATCAAGCGCTCGGGCAAACCTCGCACCCACATGGCCACGTCCGCCGTGGATGACCGGATCGTGAGCAGGTCCAGGTTCCGGAGCGCGGAATACATCGCGTCCGGCGCCTTGTTGACCACGAGGTGTTCGACGGCGTCGAAATCGCTCTCGGCGGCGAAATCGTCGATCGTCACGGACCACCCGGTGACCTGCCACGACGTCGAGTCCGCAGTGGTATCCGTCTCCGCTGTCACGTCGGTCTCCCGGGTTTTCTCGTTCATCGGGACTCCTCCTCGCTAGAGCGTTCGGTTCGCCGACGGCGTCACCGCGTGTGCACCACACCTCGGGTACCACGGCCACCAACGGTCTATACGCACGAGCGCAGGGGTCCTGCCTCGAACGCTGCTGTCACAGCCCCATCGCGCGCACCTCGGGTCCCATTTCCTCCAGGGCTACACGCAATTCCGGACTCCCGGATCAGGGGATCTTCGAGTCCGCACATTTCCAAACGGATTCGAGCATCGGTGAATTGGTGAATTCACCATGGTGCACGCGCTCGCGCATCGCGGAACGGCCTGGCACGGCGAATACCCTTGCGCGCAGGCGGGTAACCACCGGTCACGCCTCGCTCAGTGGTCGCGGGAGGCGCGGGAGCCGACATGGTCGTTACGAACATCGATCCTCGACGCTACCGCGGAGTGGTGTTCGACATGGACGGCGTGATCACCGATACCGCCGCCGTGCACTCTGCGGCGTGGAAACGCCTGTTCGACCAGTACTTGGCGGAGCGCCCCCACGCCTCGAACGAAGATCACCAGCCGTTCCGACGAGCCGATTACGCCGACTACGTCGACGGCAAGCGGCGGATCGACGGAGTCCTGGACTTCCTCGGTTCACGTGGCATCGCGGTACCGCGCGGCGATGCCGAAGACGTCGCCGGCCTCGAAACCGCCCACGGTCTCGGCAAGCTCAAGGACCACTACTTCCTCGATGCACTCGCCACGTCGGGTGCCCTGCTGTTCGACGACGCGGTAGCGCTGATCGGGGCCCTGCGCGAACACGGCGTTCGAACAGCCATCATCTCCGCCAGCCGGAACTGCCGGCGGGTCCTCCGGCGCGCAGGTGCGGCGCAGCTGTTCGACGTCCGAGTCGACGGCGTGCTCGCCGATCGGCTCAACTTGCCCGGCAAGCCCGAACCGGCGATCTTCCTCGAAGCAGCGCGCCGCCTCGACACGCCGGCCTCGGCGTGCGTGGTCGTCGAGGACGCCAAAGCCGGAGTCCAGGCGGCCAAGGCCGGATCCTTCGCCCGCGTCATCGGAGTTGCCCGCACCGGTCCGCCGAGCCGATTGCTGCAAGCAGGTGCCGACGTGGTCGTGTCCACGCTCCGCGACGTTTCCGTCACGACCTCGGCCGATCGGCGTCTGTCCGAGGTGGCCGACGCCAACCGATGCTGGGACGAGATCGCCCTGCGGCTGCGAGATCGCCGCCTCGTGCTGGTGCTGGACTTCGACGGGACCCTCGCTCCGATCCGCGAGGACCCCACCGAAGTCGTCATGCCCGCGCGCACGCGAGACGTCCTGCAGCAGCTCTCCCGGCGCAGCCCGGTAGCGGTGCTCAGCGGCCGGGATCTTGACGACGTGCGCCGCCGAGTTCACCTCGACGACCTCTGGTACGCGGGCAGCCACGGGTTCGAACTGGCGAGCCCCGACGGTGCCTTGATCGCGCACGACGTCGGCGATTCGGCGCTGCTCGGCCTCGACGAAGCCGAACGGTACCTGCGCGAGGAGCTGAAGCTCATTCCAGGTTCGCGTGTCGACCGCAAGCGTTTCGCCCTCGCGGTGCACTACCGCAACGTCCGGCCGGATTCCACCGACGACGTGCTGTCCGCGGTTGACCGCATCGGTCGCACGTTGCCCGGGCTCCGCCTTGCGCACGGACGTCGGGTGATCGAGCTGCTGCCGGACGTCGACTGGAACAAGGGCAGAGCCTTGCGCTGGCTGCTGGAGCACATGGGGTTGGCGGGCGCCGGCGCGGTGCCCGTCTTCGCCGGAGACGACTACACCGACGAAGACGCCCTGCGCGAGATCCACGAGGACGGCATCGGCGTGGTCGTGCGCAGCGCCGAGCACGGCGACCGCCTGACTTGGGCCCACTACGGGGTCGACGACCCGAGCTCCCTCACCGGGTTGCTGGCCCGCTTCGTCGCACTCGCGGCCAACCACGACCGCTCCTGAACAGTGAATGGAGCGGCGAAGCGCGTAGGGCCGGCGCACCACGCCGTCCCCGCGGCGGGTTACCCGGACAGGTCCTTCGACCTCGCGTGGCGGTGCTCGCCACGGGTATGCCTAGAGCGTTGGACTCGTGTCGCTGGTGGTGAGGAGCCGGACGAACAGACCTTCGGAACCAGAGCGGACGAAGGCATTGCCGCGTCATCGGCGACGGGGACCGGGCATCGCTCAGTTTCGCAGCGCAAGCCGATTGGGAGACCGACATGACGACACCGGACCAACCCATCGTCGTGGGAATCGACGGTTCGGAGGACGCCGTGCACGCGGCCAACTGGGCCGTGGCCGAGGCGGACCACCGCGGGGCAGCTCTGCTGCTCGTGATCGTCAACGACGACCCGGCCCGCGCGTCCCACGCCGAGAGCGCGGTGCACAAGGCCGCCGCCAAGTGCCGGGCCATGGCCCCCCACCTCGCGGTGGACGTCGAGATCGCGCAAGGAAGGCCGGTCGAGGAACTCCTGCGGCACAGCCGGAAGGCGCAGCTGATGGTTCTCGGCGGACGCGGGCACGGCGGTTTCGCGGACGCTCTGCTCGGTGGGGTGAGCTCCGCCGTGGCCACCCACGGCTCGTGTCCGGTCGTCGTGGTCCGACGGGGCGTGCCGACGACTGTCGGGCCGGTGGCGGTCGGTGTCGACGGCTCTGAATCCAGCTCTGCGGCCTTGCGGTTCGCGTTCGAAGAGGCCCGACGCGCCGGTGCCGAGTTGCTCGTGAGGGAGGTGTGGCACGAAGGGGATTTGCTCGCCGGACCGCTGTCACCCGACGAGCGTGACCGCGTGCAGCGGGACGTCGAGCAGTCGCTCGCCGAGCAAGTCTCCGCCTTGCACGAGCAGTTCCCGGACGTCCGCACCCGGCAGCTGGCACAGCGCGGCCACCCCGTGGCGGCGCTGACCGACGTGGGCCGTGACGCGCAGCTGCTCGTCGTCGGGCACCGCGGGCGTGGCGGATTCGACGGGGTGTTCCTGGGTTCGGTCGCCGACGGCGTCCTGCACCACGCGCCCTGCCCGATCGCGGTCGTCCGCAGCTCGGATGACACAGCCACGTGATGAATTCGCGCGAACCCGGCCGATGATCTGCCTCGCCGGCGGTGCATGCCCGCGCGGATTAGTCGACCGGCTCAGCCGAGGACCGGATCACCGGCCTCGTGCGCCGTTTCCGGACCAACCTCCCCGAGGTCGAATCCGCTGGGGATGATCAGGACCGGGCACCGCGCGTTGTGAATGCAGCGCAACGCGGTGCTGCCCAGTACCGCGTTGCCAACGCGACCATGCCCCCGGTCGCCGAGGACGAGCATCGCGGCGTGCGCCGACCTCTCGGCCAGGACCTCTCCATTTCGTCATCGTCTAACCGGAAGCTAGACATACCCGTCGTAGAGGCGAACCCGTTCTCACGCTCCAACCACTCCGTTTCGGACCTCATGCTGTCTGGCCGGGGCGCACGACGACCACTGGACACTCGGCGTGATGCAGCACCGCGTGGGCTACCGAGCCCAGGAGCAGTCGCTCGAATCCGCCCATTCCGCGATGTCCCACGATCAGCACATGTGCGTGCGAAGCAGCTGACACCAGCTCTTCAACCGGGTGTCCGAACCGCACCGCCCCGCGGACCACAACATCCGGGTGGCTCTCGCGCCACCGTTCGAGCTGCGCGGCCAGCTCGCGCTGCGCGTCGTCCAGGCTGAACCGAACGGCCCCCGGCGGCGCATCATGCCGGGAATGCCCGCCGCTTTCCGGCCGCCAGGCATAGATCGCTACGAGATCCGCCCGCCGCTTTCCGGCCGCCAGGCATAGATCGCTACGAGATCCGCCTGCCGTGCGGTGGCAGCATCGAACGCGAACTGCAGTGCCGACCGACTCGACGGCGAGCCGTCCACGCCGACGACGACCGGGCCGACCGAGAAGCTCGTGCGGCGATCACGAATGACCGCGACGGGGCACCGGGCACGCATCGCCACCGCCGGTGCTCACCGAACCGAGCACCACCTCGGCGAGGTTTCCGCGGCCACGTGATCCGACCACGAGCAGGCGTGCCTCCGCGGAGCACTGGATCAGCTCCTCGGTCGGACTCCCGTGTTCGATCTCTTCGACGACCTCGACCTGGGGATGCTTCTTGCGGCAGTGCTCTGCCGCGTTCGAGAGCTACTCCCGGCTCTCCTCGTCCTGCGCCGAATCGTTGCCGACAGCCAGGAGCCGCACCGGAGCATGCCGGAGGTCGGCCTCCTCAGCCGCCCACACCGCAGCGGTCAACGACGGCTCGGACCCATCGACCCCCACCAACACCGGCAGATCCTGCTTCGCCGTCATCTCGCCCCACTCCTCACCGCCGAATCTCGCTCCTGGCACGGTCGCTGGCGACAGTCGCACTGTGACACGAGCATCGGAATCTTACATATCGCGCGAACCGAACCGGCCTGCACAACTCGTAGATTTCCGAAAGTGTGCATCATAGAACGCCTTTCGATCCACTGGGGAGACGTGACCACAGCGGACTTGTTGATGAGGACCATCAGCCATCGTCGCCTGCTTCCGAACTGCGGTGACTCGCACGCATTTCGAAGGCCGAGCCGGCGCGCTCGTGCGCCTCTTCCCAGGTTGAGGGCTGATCGCGCCGGTCACCTCGTCCCCAGCGGCCGACGGCTTTAACCGGGGATCCTCGTGCGCGCAGCTGCTGCTGGGGCGGTGACGTCAGGTGAATCTGGACGGCGTAGACGACCCAACCGATAGCCGCCAGACCGAGCCAGTTGATCAGCCTGTAGACCAACGTTCCCGCCACGGCGGGGGCGACCGGTACACCGGATGCGATCAACACCCCGAGCAATCCGGCTTCGGCGATCCCAGCACCACCCGGGAACAGCTGCAACGCGATGCTGATCTGCACCACGACGAAACCCAGCGCCAAGGCCGACCACGGCGCCGGATGGCCGACCGCCGCGAGGCTCGCGTACAGGCTCAGGAAATCCATGGACCAGCTCAAGACCGCGCATCCGATGATGAGAACCCATCCGCCGCCGCTCGGTCGAAGCAGCCCGATCCGGTCCGACACGCGCTGCGACACCACGTCGGGGTCCACCGCCGACGTGCGGGAGCCCACGAGGAAGACCGGCAGGTGCCGCCCAAGCCGGACGAGCCATCTGAGGCAGCGACGCAGCACGGAGGTGCTGTTCACAGCACGCCAGCACGCCCAGGTCCCCAAGAGCAGGCCCAAGACCACCAGGACCGCGACGAGCACCGGTACTCGCCCCGTAATACCTGCGCCGAGGACGGCGAGCAAGATCACCACGATGGTGGAGACCGTTCCCGCCAACATCAGCGACCAAGCGGCCAGAGCCACTTCCACGTGCCGCCTCCGCAGCTGGTAAGTGGCGTAGACGAACCCGGCGGCGTTGCCAACAGCGGGCAGGGTGGTCGACAGCGCGTTCTCCGCGAAGTTGATGGCCTGGACGGACCGCACCGACAAGCGCGCACCGCCGGCAGCCAGAAGACGCCGGTGCAACTCCCCGTAGAGCAACAGCGCTCCGATGCCCAGCAGGACGGCCAACCCGATCCATCCCCAGCGAAGATCGGCCAGTTCCGCGGCGAGGCGCCCCCCTTCGCCCACCAGGGCGGGCAGTTGCCACGCCAACACACCCGACCCCGCCACCGCGACCGTCCACTGCACGACCGCGCGAGTTCTACCGCGCATCCCACTCCTCGTCCGCTCTTGAGCATCCTCGTTCACGATGGAGCGCCGCGTGTGGTTGCAGGAGGGTCTAACGACACGAACTCGTCGACCGAGGTCTCCCGCGCGGGCAAGCCTCCGCCGATGGTTCGGGCCCCGATGCCGATCGCAGCGACGTGGGCGCGCGATCACCGCACGAACGCAGTGGAAAGCACGCACGCTCACCCGGCTGCGGTCGAGGCAGCTGTGTTGATCGCACGGGCCTTCACCCATGAGCTGTTCGACGTCAGACGCCGCCTCCCTGAACAGGTGGCAGGCCGTCGGCACTAAGTTCGCTGTCACGGCCGTGCAAGCTCGCCAGGGCGCAGGTGGGGTCGTGGTCCTCCTCGAGGTGAATGTCGACCGTCCATGCCTCCGTCACGAGCATGAGCTGCTCCCCCGTCATTCGGTACGGAGCTTCCACCCGGTGCTGACCAGCAGTGCGCCGGCAAGGAGACCGGAGACGGTGAAGCCGGCTCCTTCACCGAGCACCAGGCACAGCAGCGCGAGGAAGGCCGCGACCACGCCGAGAGCCCTGTGAAAACTCATCCACGCCCGAACCCTCGTGAGCGGCCGCGCGCGGGTCATCCTCTCCGCGAACCCCGGATCCGCTGCGCGCAGCTCCCGCTCGATCTGATCGAGAAGACGTCGCTCATGAGGTTGAGTCATCAACCCTCCCGCACGAAATCAGTACTCCTGCCGTCGCCACTTCGGTCCGACGACCTCCCACTCCGACACCCGTGAGGCGATCCAGCCGACGCGGCGAGGGCTTCAGCCTCGGCCTCGGCACCTGCGCCAATCACAGAGCACGAACATCACACTTCTCCAAGAAGCTGCTCGAGCTCAGACTCGGTGAGCAGGCGGGATCCATCCAGGGCCTTTCGTCACGCGAAGCCCCTTGCTCACCGCGCAGTCGCGTCGAGCGGACTTTTTCAAGAAGCGGTGCGCGAGTCGACGCGGAGTACGGCCGCGCCGCGCACGCGATCAGCTTCCAGGTCCGAGAGCGCGCGATCAGCTTCCTCGAACCGGTAGGGCGTCGTCGTGACGCGGATGCGGTTGCTGGCAGCGAAGCGGAAGAAGTCTTGACCGTCGAGCCTGGTGTTCGCCGTGACGCTGCACAGGGTGCGTTCGAAGAACAAGTGTCGCTGGTAGTCCAACACGGGCACGTCGCTGAGGTGGATCCCGGCGATCGCCAACGTGCCACCGCGGTCCAACGCCTCCAGCGCGACCGGCACGAGATCTCCGACCGGGGCGAACAGCACCGCCGAGTCGAGCGGCTCAGGTGGGCTGTCCGCCGCGCCTCCGGCCGAGGCGGCCCCCAGGTCCAAGGCGAGGGCCCGTGCCGCTTCCGAACGCGTGAGCACGTGCACCGTCGCTCCGTGTGCCAGGGCGACCTGGGCGGTCAGATGTGCGCTGGCGCCGAAGCCGTAGATGCCGAGCCGACCGCCTTGGGGCACCCGGGCACGTTTCCACGCCCGGTAACCGATGAGGCCGGCGCACAGCAGTGGTGCGAGTTCCTCGTCGGAGTAGCCGGTCGGCAGGTGATAGGCGTATTCCGAGGGAACCGTGGTCCACTCGGCGTAACCTCCGTCCGCGTCCCAGCCGGTGTAGCGCGAAGTCGGACAGAGGTTCTCCCGACCGCTGCGGCAGTACGGGCAGCTTCCGCAGGTGCTGCGCAGCCACGCGATTCCAACACGATCGCCCTCCTCGAACCCCGACGCGTCAGGGCCCTTCCCGACCACTTCACCGATCACCTCGTGGCCCGGAACCACCCCGGCCTTGCGCACGGGAAGGTCTCCTTCGACGATGTGCAGGTCCGTCCGGCACACTCCGCTCACGAGCACCCGCACCAGGAGTTCGTCCGCTCCTGGGCTTGGCCGTGGTCGGGCGCGCAGCGATAGCGGTCCGCTCGTCAGCGGT
This sequence comes from Saccharopolyspora sp. NPDC049357, assembly GCF_040677225.1. Lineage (NCBI taxonomy): Bacteria > Bacillati > Actinomycetota > Actinomycetes > Pseudonocardiales > Pseudonocardiaceae > Saccharopolyspora > Saccharopolyspora sp. NPDC049357. The sequence continues at coordinate 343,802 of NZ_JBFAQJ010000001.1, forward strand.
CCGGGCTCACCGACGGTCCAAGCACGCGGCTCCTCGCTCCTTGCCACGACACCAGTCGAACCGAGTCACCGGCACCAGCTGTAGGGCCGAGCGACCTTACTTGTACGGCGGCGCTTGAGCGCGTTTCGATCACCCGACTGGCAGTGACGCCCCCAGAACGGACAGCACCCTGGGCGCCATTGGAGTCAACCAACCGCCCAGCAGAACCATCGTCGGATCTATTCGAGTTTGCCCCGTGCCGCGCGCGGGGAATCGAGGAGAAGCTCCGTTCCAGGTTTCGACCCGGGTCGAGAGCGCGTTGATGACGTCTTGGCGTCGTCGGGGCTGTACGGCTGCGCCCGCCCCGGGGGCGTCGCCGGTCGGATTCTTGGCACAACCGGGGGTAAGGCGGATGACTGATCTGACCGACACGATCGTCGTCGGCATCGACGGGTCTGAGCAGGCACTCAGCGCTGTGGCCTGGTCCGCAGCGGAAGCGTCCTCGCACGGACTTTCATTGCGGCTGGTGTCCTCGACCGAGCCTTACCTCCGCAATTTCTATGGGCCAGAGCTACCGTACCTGCCCGCAGTGTTCGAGGAGATCGATCAGCTGGCTCGTGCGCATCTGCGCGACGGACTGGATCGCGCGAGCACGGTCGACCCCGAAGTACCCGTGCACACCGAGTACGTGCGGGAGCCGCCGATCTCGCTGCTGCTGCGGATGTCGAAAACCGCGCACATGATCGCCCTGGGTGCTTCGGGGAGTGGCGGTTTCAGCGGGATGCTGCTGGGCTCCACGGCCGCCGCCATCGCCGTGCACGCGTCCAGCCCGGTGGCTGTCGTGCGTGATCCGAACACTCCGGATGGACCGGTGGTCGTCGGTGTCGACGGCACCGCGATCAGCATGGCCGCGCTTGCCGTGGCGTTCGACGAAGCCTCGTGGCGAAAGGCGCGCCTGGTGGCGGTGCACGTCGGTGAGGCTCCCTCGATCAGAGAGGTCGGCGTCGGCCGAGCCCACGAGCGACCCGGTGATGTGAAGCGGATCTTGGCCGAATCCCTCGCGGGTTGGGGTCCGCACTATCCCGACGTCGAGGTCGAGCGCGTCGCGGTCGGCGGCCGGCCACCGAGCGTCCTGCTCGACTGGAGCGACCGCGCGCAGCTCGTCGTGGTGGGAACCCGAGGGAGGGGTGGGTTCCGCGGCATGCTGCTCGGGTCGACCAGCCAGGCGCTTCTGCACCACGCCAGGTGCCCCGTGCTCGTCGTCCGCGGGCACCCCCGCACAGCGTGACGACCCGCGACGCTGTTCGCACGAATCCCGCTGGCCTCGTGCGTGTTTGACCCAGTGTCGATGCCGCACGCGACGCTCGGTTCGTCCGACACCGGGCAGCGGAGGATTCGACGGTCGCCGGAGCTCCTGCACCACGCCCCCGTGTCCGGTGGTCGTGGTCCACTGGGCGGTGAAGACCTCATCGCGGATTGTCGTTGAAGATCTCTTCGAGCGGACGCCGGGTGCTGCGCGGAACGATCGTGGCCGGGTGGCCGAAGCGCATCAGCGCCTGGATCGAATCGGGCTGGTGGCCAGGCTGCGCGAGTCCTTCTCGGACTTCATCGAGCTGCAGGCATTGAGTCATGACGGAGGCGCCCAGAGCGCGGTGGGTGGCCTCCAGCCACGCGTTCTGCAAGGCGGCACCAGCGTCGAGGTGAGCACGGACCCCATCGTCCGGAGTGCTCAGCAGCAACACCGATTCCGCTTCGACGCGTGCTGCCAGCCAGGCTTCATCCGGTACGTGGGTCGATCCGCTGACCAACCCCACCGCGCCGAGCCCCTGCGTGCCCAGCGCTTTCGCGGGCACTCCCCCAGGCTTCGATTCGGTCGGATCAGCGATCCAGCTCGCCAGTTCCCGCTGATAGTACTCGTCGGCGTGCTGGACGCGGGCGGCGTAGGTCAGCAAGCGCGCCAGATGCAGCGCTTCCTCGCTTCCGGTGATCCACCGGGCCCGGAGCGACGGGAGGCACTCCGCCGCGCTCAGCAGGGCCTCCTCGTCAGGGCCGGAGACCGGGCGTGAGTCGAAGGGCCGACGGTGACTGGCGCGGTGTGCGATCGCCTCGTACCGCTGGAGTTCGGCCTCGCTGGGCGGCAGCCGGGTGCTGCCCGTCACTGAAGCAAGCTGCCTCGGGTCGTCCCCGAACGCGAGTTCGGCTCGCCATCCCAGCTCGCGGATTGCGAGGACGAGGTTGGTCAGCGCGGCTCCGCACGAGATCAAGCGGTCCCTGCCCTCCGGGTCGTACTGAGACGGTGCGATGTCATCTCGTTGGTGCAACTCGACCACGCGGTCGTGCACCGACAACGACCACGGTTGCGTGTTGTGCACCGACGGCGCGCGGTTGACAGCGCGGGCGATGGTCGCGACCTCTTCCGGCGACCACGGTCTGTCGTCGACGCGCTCGATGTCGTCCATATGGCTCGCTCAGTCCTTTTCGCTTGAGGTCTCACATGACCCGTGGCCCCGGGTTACCCCGTCGAAGGCGCGGACACCCCATCCACTGTTCGGCAGCAGGTCGGGCGGAAGCGTCATCCTCGTCCCGGCCCGGTCCAATCGGCCTCGACACGCGCCCATTCCCATTCCCAGCGACGCCGAGCCCAACCGTCGGCGACCGCGCGAACGGTCTTCATGATCCCGGCGCAGCCGAGGAGGCCCAGCGCGAGCACACCGACCGCAGTGCCCGTCGCTGACGCGATGCTGGTGACCTCCGTCGGTGGGGTCGGTGCCACGCGGTCAGCACTGTCCACCCACACCGGCACATGACTGCCAACGCGGCTGCTGGAGGGCACCTCGGCGCGCTCAGCGCGCGAGCGACCGTCATCGCCCGTCCACCCGACATCAGCGCGCACGCTCGCACCTCCGCCGGGTGAGGAACCGACCATCTCAGGGGCTGTCAGCACAACGGCATCCACCACGTGCTGACTGCTCGCCATCACGGCCGCCTCGCGTCGTTGCACAGCGTATTCGGCCTTACCCGACGACAGGGCCAGCAGGGGCACGACGGTCAGCGCCACGACGAGCAGTCCGAGCAACGCCACGGCCACGAGGCGGTCCACCCGACGTCGCACCGGGTTTCGTCGCATCCCCAGTGCATGGACGAGCCAGCTGATGCCCGCAGACCAATAACGCTCCTTCATGCACCTGCTCCCCCATGACGAACTCCGGAGCACCAGCCATGGTGAGCACCATCGGACATCAACAACAGGGCATTTCTGCTCCTCTCACCCGCGTGATCACGAAAATTGCTGACAAGTGATCACTTTCGACCGTGCCGTGAAACCGGTTAAGCCTCACCATCACAGTGGGACCGCAGTCGGAGCGCCAGTAGCGGCCCGCGACCGGCACAAGCAGGATCGAACCGCTGTTCGCCGACGACACGAGCCGGGGCATCCGACACACCCGAGAGGCTGCGATGGACCAACAGCACCAATACACGATCGTGGTCGGCGTGGACGGCTCGCACGCGTCGAAGTCAGCGCTGCGCTGGGCGGCTTCGCACGCCGAACAACTCGGCGGGACTCTCGTCATTCTCATGGCCTGGGACGTCCCGCTGATCTACAACTGGGAAGTCCCCGACAGCGACGACATCGCCCGGCGCACCGCCGCAGGCCTGGACGAGATCATCGCCGAAGTCCTCGATCCGGACTCCGACCTCGCGGTGAGCAAGAACGTCGCCAACGGTCACCCGGCGCGGGCCCTGCTGGACCTCGCCGAGGAAACCGGAGCGGACCTGATCGCGGTCGGCAACCGCGGGCACGGCGGGTTCGCCGAAGCCCTACTGGGATCGGTCAGCCAGCACGTCGTGCACCACGCACGCTGCCCGGTGGTCGTGGTCCGCGACGACTCCCGATGACCGCGTGGCGCCTGAGGTTCGAGGGCTTCGATCCCGACGACGAGGGGCGCCGGGAAGCGTTGTGCGCTCTGGGAAACGGGTACTTCGCCACCCGGGGTGCCGCACCCGAGTCCGCCGCCGACGGAGTGCACTACCCCGGCACCTACCTCGCCGGATGCTTCAACCGGCTCACCACCGACCTCGCCGGCCACCGGTTCGAAGACGAATCGATCGTCAACGCACCGAACTGGTTGCCACTGACCTTCCGCATCGACCAGGAACCGTGGTTCGCACTGGATCACGTCGAACTGCTCGACGTCGAGCAGGAACTGGACCTCCAGCGCGGGATTCTGGTGCGTCGAATTCGGTTCCGCGATCAGCACCGGCGCACCACCCGCCTGGTGCAGCACCGCCTCGTGCACCTCACTCACCCGCACCTCGCCGGACTGCACACCACCCTGCAACCCGAGGACTGGTCGGGAAGCGTCACGATCCGCAGCGGCCTCGACGGCGCCGTCGCGAACACAGGCGTCGCCCGCTATCGCGACCTCGCCGCGCACCACCTCGTCGACCACCACGTCACCGAAGCCAGGCCTGATCTGGCGGTGCTGGACGTGCTGACTTCTCAGTCGCACGTGCGCATCGCCGTGGCGCAACGCAACCGGCTCCTCGCCGAGGGCAAGACTCACCAGACTCCCGTCACTGAGATCGATGGGGCTCGCGTGGACCACGAGTTCGTCCTCGAGGCCACTCCAAACGCGCAGATCCAGGTGGAGAAGATCATCTCGCTGCACACCTCGCGCGACCCGGCGAGCACCGAACCCGTGTCCGAAGCGGCGGACAGCGCTGGTGACGCACCCGGATTCGACGAGCTGTGCCGCACCCAGGCCATGGCGTGGTCCCGGCTGCACCGCCATTTCTCCACCGCTTCCTCGCTGAGCGAACCAGTTCGGCGAACGCTGCTGGTGCACCGGTTCCACCTGCTGCAGATCGCCTCCCCCACCATCAACGATCTCGACGTCGGGTTGCCCGCGCGCGGGTTGCACGGCGAGGCATACCGGGGGCACGTCTTCTGGGACGAGTTGTTCGTGCTGCCCGTGCTCGACCTGCGGCTACCACGCCTGTCGCGCGCGCTGCTGCGCTACCGATACCGGCGACTGCCCCGCGCACGCCGAGCCGCCCGGCAAGCCGGGCTGACCGGAGCCATGTTCCCGTGGCAGAGCGGCAGCAACGGGCGCGAGGAGAGCCAGTCCTGGCACCTCAACCCGCGCTCGGGCCACTGGCTGCCCGACCACACCCACCTGCAACGGCATGTCGGGCTCGCCATCGCTCACAGCGCGCGCCACCACCACCTCGCCACCGGGGACGAGGACTACCTCAGCAGCGAGGGCGCAGAGCTGATCTGCGAGATCGCCCGCTTCTTCTCCGCGCTGGCCACCTACGACCGCAGCAGGGACCGCTACGTGATCCGCGGCGTCGTCGGTCCCGACGAATACCACACGGCCTACCCCGGCAACGACGAGCCCGGGATCGACAACAACGCCTACACCAACATCATGACCGCCTGGCTGTGCGCGACGGCGACCCAGATCCTGCGGGAACTGCCCGACCAGCGACGACGCGAACTCACCGACCAGATCGACCTGCGCCACCACGAGATCGACCGGTGGGACCGGCTCGCGCACCGCATGTTCGTCCCCTTCCACGACCACGGCGTTCTCAGCCAATTCGAGGGATACCACCAGCTCGCCGAACTCGACTGGGATGCCTACCGCCGACGCTACGGCGACATCCAACGCCTCGATCGCATCCTCGAGGCCGAAGGCGACGACCCCAACCGCTACCAGGTCAGCAAGCAGGCCGACGTGCTCATGCTGTTCTACCTGCTCTCCGCCGAAGAACTCGAGGAGCTCCTCAGCGGACTCGGCTACCCCATGGCCGACATCCCCGCCAACGTCGAGCACTACCTGGCACGCACCAGCCACGGCTCAACGCTCAGCGCCGTCGTCCACGCATGGGTACTCGCACGCGGCGACCGGCCCCGCGCGCTGGAGTTCTTCGACAAGGCACTGTTCAGCGACCTGCACGACACCCAGCGCGGCACAACGGCCGAAGGCATCCACCTGGCAGCCATGACCGGGACGCTCGACCTGGTGCAACGCTGCTTCACCGGAATCGAGATCCGCCCCGACGGCCTGCATCTCAACCCCCAATGGCCGACCGGAGTCGGCCCCCTGGAGCTGGCGGTTCGCTACCACGGCCTGCCTCTGACCATCCGCGTCTCCGGACGCGCCGTCGCCGTGCACACAGCCCCAGGACCACCATCGCCGACCATCACCTGCGTCTGCGGACCGCAGCGCGCCCACCTCAGGCCAGGCGAGACCGCCCGGTTCTCGATGGACGCCACCCCCGCAACGGACTCCGCTGGTGAACCGCTGTGATCCGGCCCGCCTCCTCACACCCAACGGCGCGCGTGCAGCGCCGTGAGACCTCGCGGAGCACGACATGAACACCCCGTCCCAACACCTGATCGTCGTCGGAGTCGACGGCTCACCCGCTTCTCTTCAGGCGCTGCACTGGGCCCTCGACCAAGCGAGACGAACCGAAGCCACCGTCACAGCCGTGATGGCCTGGACGGTGCCCGAGCTCTATGACTGGCCAATGCCCACGGCCGCACAACTCGACCTCGCGACCGAGAACTGGCTTCACGACATCGTCCGAGCCGAAGTGCCCGAAGACGAACTCCCGCGCATTCACCTGCGCACCGCCGGCGGCCATCCTGCCGAGGTGCTCCTCGACCACGCCGCGACCGCCGAGCTGCTCGTGGTCGGCCACCGGGGCACGGGCACGTTCGCACAAACCCTCCTCGGCTCCACCGCCCGATACTGCGTCGACCACGCCACCTGCCCCGTTGTGGTGGTGCGCGAGCCCCGAACAAGTTCGCCGCACTCAACTCTCCCGGGATAGCGCCTCGTCAACCTCCCGGCAGGTCCGAGGCTTCTCGCACGCGGCCGGCCAGCCGACGCGAACGACCAGCTGCGGACGCCCCGAACCTCCGAGGACCTCTCGCTGCACCGCATCCCGCGTGCGGGCAACCTCGAAGGCTTCGCTGACCGAGGCCGTCGTGACCTGAGATCAGTTGCTCGACGACGGCTGTACCGGTGGACCGCGACGGCTCAGAACGTCGTCACGGGCCAAGCCTCGTGCCGAGGCCCGCGGCGAGCAACGGACGTTGGACCCTGGTGGTGCAGATCGAGCTCCGCCACAGTCACAACATCGGACTGCGCGCCCGACCAGGAGGTGGCCGTGCACAGGATTTCCACCGCACTCGATCTGACGCCTGCCGAGATCGAGCAGGTCATCATGCGAGCGGGGCTGGCTCCGTCGCTGCACAACACGCAGCCGTGGCGGTTCCGAATCCTGCCGCAGATGATCGAACTGCACCACGACCCGGCACGCCGCCTGCCGGTCGCCGACCCGGCAGGACGCGAGCTCCGCCTGGCCTGCGGCGCCGCGTTGTTCAACCTGCGGCTCGCGCTGGAAAGCGCCGAAATCCGACCGAACGTGACCTTGCTCCCGCACTTGGCCGGGCCCACCGCGCTCGCGGAGATCCGCAGCGGCGGCCACACCGCTCCTCGACCGGAGACGCTACGCCTGCACGCCGCGATTCCTCAGCGGCACAGCCACCGCGCCCCGTTCCGCAACGTACCGGTGCCGACCACGGAGCGAAACGACATGCTCCACGCCGCTCAAGCCGAGCAGTGCTGGCTGCACCTCGTCACACCGGGAGAGCTCGGGACGCTGGAGGGCTTGGTCCACCGGGCGCACCGCGTGCAGGAGGCCGATTCGCGGTTCCGCGCCGAGCTAGCAGCGTGGACCGGCCAGTCCGGTGACGCGTTGGAAGGAGTGCCCACCTCTGCCGCGGGCCCCCGTCCAGGGCCGCAGGACCAGTGGGTGCACCGGGACTTCTCGGCCGGGGTGTCACCGCGCCCAGAAGGAGTCGAGTACGAGTCCCACCCGTTGCTGGTCGTGCTGTGCACTCACCAGGAGAGCCCGTATGCCGAACTACAAGCCGGGCAGGCCGTTCAGAACGTCTGGTTGACGGCGACCGCCCGCGGCCTGGCCGCCTCGATGATCTCGGAGGTCATCGAGGTGCCCGACACCCGCGACGAACTGCGCCACCTGCTGGGCGGGACGCTGCATCCCCAGGCATTGTTGCGGATCGGCTACGGCGGCCCCACCGTTCCGGCCCCGCGCCGAGCCATCGACGATCTGATCCTCGAGTAGGACACAACCACCTGAATCTGCCGACGCATCCGGTCGGCGAACCGATGCGGCTCACGAGTATCGCCGGTCTTTCAGTCCGGTCAAGACAAGCGGTTGAAAGGCGTTGCGCCAGAATCTGTTCTAACCCATCACTCATCGACTCTCTCCCAATGAGTTGTGAGTCACTATCTTCTCCCGCCCTGTACACGCGTTTGAGCGACAGGTTGGGGTGCCCGTGTGTCTCGACCGCGGCGGAGACGGTCATGCGAACGCAGCCGCACGGGAGCCCTTCGGGTCACGCAAAACCGTCCCCGAGCGGAACAGCAACGCTAATGCCATCTTGCAAGAGGCCGCGGAGGACCTGCAGCCATGCGTGATCGGCGGGGGGGGGGGCCCCCCCCCGGCGGGGTTTGGGGCCCGCGGGGGCGGGTTTGTTTAAAAGGGACACGCCCCCCCCGGGGGCGGGGTGTTA